>CAZECE010000141.1:0-75795 GCA_964510525.1 uncultured Pseudomonadales bacterium
CGGTGGAGCCGCCCCGATCATGCCTGTTTATCCAAAAATTAACGGTCAAAATAAAGAATATTTAATTGCAGCCCTTAAAGATTACCGTGATGGAAAAAGAATGGGTCCGTTGAGTGCTGTTATGAACAGTCAGGCTACGTCATTGACCGATGCTGAAATCGAAGAATTATCGGAATATTACGCAAATCAAAAATAAGGGGAGTGACGAGATGTTTGGTTTTTTAAAAAAAGATCCTGTTAAGCAGCTCGAAGAGCGCCACTTGAAAAAGCTGGAAGAGGCAATGTTAGCTCAACGTAATGGTGATATCAGAGGCTTTGCGATGTTAAGCGAAGAAGCTGAAGGCATGAAAAAAGAGCTTGAGGCGCTGAAAGCACAGGCGTAATTGTGTTTTTTTAGGGAATTTTATGGCAGTCACGGTTTTTTACGATGGTAAATGCGGGTTGTGCTCTAAAGAAATCCGGCATTACAAGAAGCTCGATACCAGAAGAAACATCAATTGGTTAGATGCAAATCAGCATACTGAAACGCTCAACAGCAAAGGCATCTCTCTGGCGGATGCTTTGATGTACTTGCATGTTCTCGATGCGCAAGGAAATTGGTGTATTGGTGTAGATGGCTTTATCGTTATTTGGAAAAACTTGCCGCAATATCGTTGGTTGGCTGGGTTTGTCCGCTTGCCAATAATTCGTGGATTAAGCGGATTTATGTATAAGAAATTTGCTAAATGGCGATTTCGTCGCCTTACGCACTGTCAGTTATCCGTATCTCGTTAAACCCATTTTGGTAGAACGCATGCCAGTTACAACACGGATGTTAGTACCTAATGATGATAGAACTTAATGATAAATGTATTGTGGTTTAAGCGGGATCTGCGTCTGACAGATCACGATCCCTTGGCTTGGTTGTGTCAGCAAGATGTGCCGGTTCGGTTGATCTACATTTTCGAACCGAGTTTGATCGCTGATCAACATTATTCGTTACGTCATTGGCGTTTTGTATATCAATCCTTACAAGATATGCAGTGCCAATTGGCAGAAAAAATGGCTGAATTTTCAGTTGATAGATTGAGTAAAAAATCACTGCGAATTGAGGTGTTTCATGCGGAAGCCATTGAGGTTTTCAACCACATCGCGCGCCAAGGCCGTATTCAAACATTAGTGAGTTATGAAGAAACCGGTTTGTCGATCACATTTGAGCGTGATCGCCAAGTTAGTGCTTGGTGTCAAGCGCATGGCGTGGTGTGGAAAGAGTTTCAGCGCGACGCGGTTATCCGAGGCTTGCCTAACCGGCACCATTGGGATCAAGCTTGGAAAAAGGTGATGAAAGCGCCGATAGTGACGCCTGAATGGGAACGGTTAACGGTTCCGCCTGCTTTGGAAACTTCAAATGAAATTTTGCCTAAAGAACTGTCAGGGTTTAACGGGCTGTCAGGATTTAAAGAACTGCCAAATGAGTGGCGTGAAACGGAGCCGGCTTTTCAAACGGGCGGCAGCACGCACGCTCACCGTGTATTGACGGATTTTTTTGCAGGCCGTGGCCGAGCGTATCACTACCAATTATCAAAACCTGAATTGAGTCGCGTCTCCTGTTCTCGCCTTTCGCCCTACTTAGCCTGGGGCAATATCAGCTTGAGAGAACTGTATCAACACGTTTTGCAGTATTGGCAACAACCCGGTTGGCGAAAACCTCTGAGGGCTTTGGTTTCAAGATTGCATTGGCACTGTCATTTTATTCAAAAGTTTGAAAGTGAATGCGATATGGAGCACCGTCCTATTAATCGTGGTTATCAGCAGTTTCCTTACCGAAAAGACTCGTGTGTTGAGGCGCACCTGTTGGCATGGGAAACCGGCCAAACGGGTTATCCTATGATTGATGCCGCCATGCGCTGCGTAAATGCAACGGGTTATTTAAATTTTAGAATGCGAGCCATGCTGGTGAGTTTTTTGTGTCATCATTTGTTGATTGATTGGCGTTTGGGGATTAAACATTTAGCGCGGGCGTTTTTGGATTTTGAACCGGGCATTCACTACACCCAATTTCAAATGCAAGCCAGTGTGACGGGCATTAATACCATTCGAATGTACAATCCTGTGAAACAAGGTTTGGATAACGATCCTAATGCGACCTTTATCGCGCAGTGGTGTCCAGAGTTAGCCACGTTGCCGGTTGAATTACGTCATCAGCCATGGCAGGCGAAGCCAATGGATGCCATGTTTTTGGGGTTTGAGGTGGGTCGAGACTATCCCAAACCCATTGTTGATTTGGAAGAGGCCGGGAAGTGGGCACGGGATATTTTGTGGTCTTGGCGTAAAAGGCCGTCTGTGCAGAAAGAAGCAGAGCGCATATTGATGCGCCATGTTAGACAAGAAACAGCCTAATTTAATGTTAAGCGATTCGCCATAGTCGCTATAAGAGACAGTCACATATGAGATTATCCAAACAATATCAAACATTGCGCTTAATTTTAGGGGATCAATTAAATAGCAATCATTCTTGGTTTAAACAACAAGACGCTCGAATTTTGTATGTATTGGCTGAAATGCCCTCAGAAGTTGGTTATACCAAACACCATGTGCAAAAGGTGTGTGCATTTTTTTTAGCAATGCAGGCGTTTGCTGAGCACTTAGAGCAGTCAGGGCACCATGTAGTATGGTTAACCTTAGATGAAACGCATTTGCACGCCACAATAGAGGATTGCCTGGCCGCTTTGATCAAGCGTTTTAAGCCCAGCGCCTTGGAATACCAACAGCCGGATGAGTATCGTCTGTCAGCGGCGTTGTCTTCATTGGATGTGGGTGTGAGCGTAACGCGCTGTGAGTCTGAGCATTTCATATTGCCGTTTTCTGAGTTAACAACGTATTTTTCCCCGAAAAAATCGCATTTAATGGAAAGTTTTTATCGGAAGATGCGCCAGAAAACCCAATACTTAATGGAAAACCAAAAGCCCATTGGCGGTAAATGGAATTTTGATGCGCAAAACCGTCAGAAAATCACTGTTAAAGATCTACCCGGCATTCCAAAGCCGCTGTGTTTTGAAAATGATGCTACCGAGGTTCTTAAGCGTTTAAAAAGACACAACGTTGAAACCTTTGGGCAGGCCGATGAATACTTGCGCTGGCCGGTAACAAGCCAACAAGCTATTGAGTTGCTCGATTATTTTTGTGAGCAGGGGTTGCCTCGGTTTGGTCAGTTTCAAGATGCGATGACAAACCAAAGCGAATATGCCTGGAGTCTGTATCATTCTCGGGTATCCTTCGCGTTGAATGCGAAGCTACTCAGTCCAAAAGAAGTGATTGAAACCGCTCTACAAGCCTACGAGCAATCCTCTGGCATGATATCAATTGCTCAAATAGAAGGATTTGTTCGGCAAATTTTGGGGTGGCGAGAGTACATACGTGGCATGTATTGGGTGAATATGCCTGAGTATCAATCGTTGAATTTTTTCAACGCACAACGTGCGCTGCCTGAGTATTTTTGGACAGGGCAAACTAAAATGGCTTGTATGAATGCCTGCTTGGGCCAGTCGCTGGAAACGAGCTACGCGCATCACATACAGCGTTTGATGGTAATCGGGAATTTTTGTCTGTTAGCTGGAATTGACCCTGATCAAGTCGATGCCTGGTATTTGGGGGTTTACATCGATGCCATTGAATGGGTAGAGATGCCCAACACACGAGGCATGAGCCAGTTTTCAGACGGTGGATTGATCGCCACCAAACCCTATTGTGCCAGTGGTAGTTACATCAACAAAATGAGTGATTACTGTAAGGGGTGTGCCTATAACGTTAAAGAAAAAACGTCTGACGATGCCTGCCCATTTAATGCGCTGTATTGGCATTTTATTGATCGTAATAGCGAGCAACTCAGCAAAAATCCACGCATGGGTATGTCTTATAGAACCTGGAATCACCGTTTTGATCAACAGCAACGGGCGGCTATTTTGAAAAAAGCACAGATACACTTGGTTCAGTTGGAAAATCTATGATGAACCGTGGTTTGTACTGGTTTCGATATGATTTGCGTTTGGACGATAACCCTTCCTTACAGGCATTGTCTCAATCTGTTTCACAACTGCTATGCGTATACATCTTTGATCGGAGAGACGTTCAGCCCACTCGATTTCAAACTCAGCGGCTGGGTGAACACCGACATCAATTCATCATGGAAGCCTTGATGGACCTGAATACCAGTTTGCAGCGTCACGGCAATGTTCTCCTCGTTTTATCAGGTGATCCATCCACAATCATTGATCAGTTAATTACAGAGAATAAAATTGACGTCGTAGGTGTTGGTCAGCACCCTGGTTTTAATGAGCAACGGTTATTGTCTTCTTTGATCAATACTCGCAGTAATCTGAGTTGGATCACAAAAACAGGGCACGCCCTTTGGGCACCAGAAACGGTTCAAATCAGGGTTAAACAGAGCGCAAAGCAAAGTGATGATACGAAGACACCGATAGTATCTTTTTCAAAATTTCGAAAATACCAAGAAAAAGTCGCTGTCACTGCACCTATTGATAAACCAAATCGATTACCGCCTCCCATAAGTGGCCTGGTTTTGCCCAAAGAACCCGAATCATTGCCCAATACAGTTTCCAAAACAAAATGTTTTTATGGCGGAGAGCAAGCGGGTTTGGATCAGCTTCAATATTATTTATTTCAATCCCGCAAGGTTTTAACGTACAAAAAAACACGCAACCAATTGGATGGTTGGGATTTTTCATCCAAGTTATCACCATGGCTGGCACATGGGTGTGTCTCGCCTCGGCGTGTGGTGTTTGAGTTGCGCTTGTTTGAGCGAGAAATTGAGAGTAATGAATCAACGTATTGGTTGTTTTTCGAAATGCTTTGGCGAGATTATTTCCAATGGTTGGCGTACAACGTTGGAAAAAAACTCTTTGCTTTTCGTGGGATTCGAGACATTAACCCGTTGCAGACCTATTACGCGGAGTATTATCAGCAATGGATTAATGGCACGACGCCGAACGAATGGGTTAATGCATTCATGAAGCAATTAAAAGCCACGGGTTGGATGTCTAATCGGGGGCGACAAATTGTAGCGAGTTATTTTGTGAATGAATTAGGATTAGATTGGCGTTACGGCGCCGCTTATTTTGAACAACAGTTGATAGACTATGATGTGGCAAGCAATTGGGGCAATTGGCAATACCTAGCAGGTGTCGGCACAGATCCTAGAGGCAAGCGACGATTTAATCTGGAAAAACAAGCCAAAGAGTATGATCCAACAGGATCGTTTAGAGCACAGTGGGCAAACGGGTAACCATTGAAAATTTACGTTGATTCATATTTCTTCTCCGCACCAAACTGGATGACGACATAAAGGTTCTCCCCTTTTTGGGCCACGCCAATACCTAAATACTCAGATTCAGACAGAAAGTTTCTTTGATGCCCACGATCTTCAACATTTGCATCCACAAAGTTAATGCGCAGCGCATCCAGTACAGCGTCGTTGACTTCTTGTGTTGTCGCTTTCGGATTTATCTTAATGACTTGAATATTTTCTGCTGCAGAGCGTTTTTTATGTTTAGTACTAGTAGAATTAAAACCTACTGCATTAGCCCGATCCGCCGGTTTACTGTAGATGCCTTTTGGTTGCTTGTTTTTATCATCCATAATCGAGCTGCTGCTAATGTCCTTACGAATATCAACAAAATGACTGATCTTAGGACCGCTTTTGCTTTCTTTAGAAGCCAGGAAGTTGGCGTACGATTGCGCCGCAAACTCAAGTTCTTTGCTGTATTCTACCTTATTGGTCGATGCCTTTGATTTAAGATCTATTGCTTCATCTAGTGCTTGTTTCAGTGTCTCTTTTTTTCCCTTTTTATTGTAATCTGAGATTAGGTTCTTTTGATGACGTGTTTCATTTTGTTGATTGGTATGAGAACCATTTTCAAGGTTATGTTTATGCGCCTGCTGTTCAGTTATGAGTTGACTATTAGCCTTCAACTTTTCATTGTTAGTATTTAACTTTAAATTGTTAGTTTTTAATTGATCTTTAAGGAATTTAATATCCTCAACCGTATTATTAGTTGCTTCAGGGTTTTGCTTTTGCTTTAAGAGAATTTGTTTGATTTGTTCGTTTTGTGTTGCTAATTCTTTGTTTTTTTTATTTATTTTTTTGCTTTTAACAGCGAGATTATTGATACTTTCTTCAAGTGACTTTATTTCATCGTTTGGGCTTTTAATTTTTTTTTCGATTTCATCTTTAAATACTTTCAAGTCATTTGATCTAATTTCAGGTTCGGCAGCTCGTAACACGTTTTGGATAAACTGCGCTCCCAGGCGAGGGGCATATTTAAGCTTATCGTCAGTTGTAGGCGTGCGTATGTCCGAACCGATATTTTCAATCATGGAAAAATGCTTGAGGAATTGGCTGGTTCGGTTATTTTGTATTAGGGCTTTGTCAACATTTATTCGCGATGGATAATTTTTTAGCGAATTTATCCTCTTAAGAAACTTGCCTACTACAAATTTATTCCCGGAATTGCTACTAATTTGATTCGGTTGAATGGCTAAGTTTCTATTAATTTTACTCATTTTAACTAACTCATATAAATCCGCTGAAGTAAATTGAGCATAAATTTAACCCAATTTGGACCTCATAGACAATGGCTTGTGTGTAACGGAGCAAGGGGTTGATAATTTTATTAAGAGCGGCCATTTTGCTAATGGCCTGATCGCGGGCGATTTATTTGACAATCAATCGTGTGCGTTCACGCAGTTACTCCTACATCAGCTGTAAGTATTTGTATCAGGTAAACCATACTGGGTTAAATGAAACAGCTTAGCTCCTCCCTCAGCCATTGTTTGAATTCTACTACTTTTCTTTCATCTTTTTTATGAGGTGGGCTAATCAGGTAATACCCAAAGTCACTGTTTAAAGTGATGTTCAGCGGGCTGACCAATGTACCTTTTTGTAGAAGGTCTTCACATAGAAAATTTGGTACCAGGGCGAGTCCAAAATGTTCCAGTGCGGCTTGTACAACCATGTAAAAATGTTCACAACTGAATCCACTGGTCAGAGTGGGTGCTTCCATTTTGTGCTCGTCAAAGAGCGTTTGCCAAATGTTTGGCCGATTTTTGAGGTTTAACAATTTATGCTGGTACAGATCCTCTAGGGTTTGAATAGGCTTGTTATTCAGTAGCGTCGGACTTGCTACCAACCGAAGTTTTTCTGCCAGTAATAATTCAGTATTGGCTTGATGTGTATGATTTGCTAAACAGCGTATGGCTAAGTCTGCGTTGTCTTTATTCCAGTCAATAGGGTGATCTGAAGAGTTCATGTCCATGCGAATGGATGGGTAACGCTGACGAAAGCTCTCGACCCGGGAGAAGAGCCAAAGAACACTAAGAGACGGCATGATATTGATGGTCAGGCGTTCTTTTTGTTGATCTTGGTAAAAGTGTGCCGAACCAGCTTCGATGATGTCGAGGGCCTGAATGACCGTACTTAAATAACTCTTCCCTTCTGGTGTGAGCGCTACTTTACCAGCCTGTCGCTCAAATAATCGAACCCTTAAATGTTCCTCTAACATTTTGATTTGCTTGCTTACGGCCCCCTGAGTGACGAATAACATTTTAGCGGCATCACTAAACGAGTTGGATCGGGCTGCAGCTTCGAAGACACGCAGAGCATTGAGAGGCGGAAGCTTTCGTTTCATAAACTGCCTTTTAGAGTATGACTTTAACTCATACCAATAGAATTTTTATCGATTGTGGATGTTTTACTCATTTTTATAATGATGGCAATCGAGTTGCAGCGAACCAATCAGTAGCCAGCGAGCAGTAACCAGCGAGGAATCCATCATGAGCCGTGAACAGCATTTTATCTTATCTGATCCAGAGCGAAAGACATTTTTAGCTCTGATGGATGCTTTTGCTGATGCGGACTTTTATGGCAGTACCAATGCCGTTGCCAGAGACTTAAAACCTGCGATTGAGGAAATTTTACCAAAAGAGATTGTGAGCGCTGTTCAAGGGATGAAGCTTGGAACCGGGCCTGAGTTGATAGCGATCCAAAATTTACCCGTTGATGATATCTTGCCCTCTAATGAGTCATTAAAAGAGCGAGTGCAAGCGAAAACACGAATGAGTGAGTTGTGTTTGGTAGGAATCAATGCCTTGTTGGAGGGTAGTTTTCAGGAAGAAAAAAGCAGTCATCAACGCGGTTATATCCATCAAGTGACGCCGGTTAAAGATTTTGTAACAGAGGCTTCTGGGCGTGGTGGCGGTGCCATCCCCTTCCATGCGGAAAATATGTTTATTAAAGACTGCCCCAGTTGTTTGTCGTTATTTTGCTTACAGGGTGAGGCGGGAGTTGAAACGGAATATTTGTATGTCTCCGATATCCTTAAGCGCTTGAGCCATGAGGTGTTGGAACAATTAAAACGTCCAGTTTACACCGTGACGTCGGGTGACGGTTTCGCGAGGAAAACCCTGAATAATACCCCTATCTTGGATGAGCTTGAAAATGGTTGGGTCGCTTGTCGGTTATATGAAGAAGATCGAATATTCTCCGAGGATCTCAAGGCACAGGAGGCCATCGCCGCTTTACATCAATCCATCATCGATGCTCGCGATGCGGATCTGTGTTCGATTGAGTTACAGGCAGGCACCTTATTATTGTTGTCAAACGCAGTTAGGAAGCAACGTTATGGTGGATTGCTTCACGGTCGTCGTGGTGATATGTCAGTAAAGAATGTAGGGTTGAGACAAAACAATCGCTGGTTGCAAAGAGTCTGTATTCAATTATCGTATCAATAAATTAAGGAATGACTATGAGTAAGATTGAAAATATAAAGTTTACTTGGGTTAGGGCGCCATTAGAAAAACCGGTTTCAGCTTTTGGCATGGCATTCACGTTTCGAGATTATCTATTATGTCAGTTGCGATGTGCTGATGGCACGGAGGGTATTGGTTTCAGTTACGTGGGTGTTGGCGGTGGTCGGGCTGCTTTATATACGGCCGCGGATCTGTTTGGGCCACGTCTGTTGAGTAAAAACGCGGATCATATCGAGTCACTTTGGCAGGCCATGTATAACGCTACGTTAATCCAAGGGCGTGCTGGCATTGTTATGAATGCCTTAAGTGCGATTGATATTGCCTTATGGGATCGTAAAGCTCGATCTTTGAATCAGCCTTTATGTCGTTTACTCGGAGGAGATGTTGATGCTCCAATCCCGGTTTATGCTTCAGGTGGTTATTATGCCGATGGTAAAGGTCTGGATGGATTGCGTTCGGAAGTAGAAGCTTGGCGTAAATCTGGATTTACGGCGGTAAAAATCAAAGCGGGTAAATTATCCTTGGTTGAAGAGCAGCAACGGATAGAAGTCGTTCGTGACGTGATGGGCGACCAAGCGTTATTGATGCTCGATTTATACAATGCCATGGATAATTTAGGGCAAGCGGTTCAATTTGCAGAGATGGCCCAAGCGTATAACCCTTACTGGATAGAAGATCCCTTTAAGCCAGATGATATCGATAATTTTACGCGTTTATCCCAGCGAATCAAAACGCCTTTGGCAACGGGTGAGTTTCATTACAGCCCTCATACTTTTCGTTCCATTATAGATTCTGGAGCTGCTCAAATCATTCAAGCGGAAGCACCTAGAGTGGGTGGTATTACTCAATGGCGTAAAATTGCTGCCTTGGTGTCTGGTAGCGGTGCTGCGGTGAATCCTTGTTGGTTCCATCAATTGCATGCACAGTTGTTGCCTAGTGTGAGCGGTGGTGAATTTGTGGAATATTTCCCTGATAACTCTGTACTGAACTTTAATCGTTTGATTAAAGGAGATGAAATGACCTTGGATAATGGTGTTCTACATCTTAGTAAAAAAGCCGGTATCGGTTTCGATTTTGATGAAGATGTAATCCAATCGTTTGAACATGAAACAATTCGGTTCTAATTGAAGTGTAATATTTAATTCGCTCACAACATCTGATCTTTTTGGAAAAACAAGCCAAAGAATATGATCCAACAGGAGCGTTTAGAGCGCAGTGGGCAAACGGGTAACCATTGAAAATGGCCTTTAAAAATCAATAATCTTCCTTCCAGCTTAATTCAAACCCATCGGCTCCTGAGGTATTTAATTCACTGCACTAGCAATTAATTGATCGAAATAGCGGGCAACTCAGCAAAACTCTCGCATTGAACGTTTCTACAGAGCATAGAATTATCAGTTAGATCAACAGGTTATTTATAGCCTCGACCATAGCCACCGCCATAGTATCCGCCGTTATCATGGTTGTCGCCTCGGCCATAGCCACCGCCATAGTATCCACCATTATTATGGTTTTGGTTTTCGACTTTATCGGATTGGGTAACTGTCTTTGTTGATTCGGGTGACGTTATTAGATTGGCATCTTTAATATTTGCGAGGTTGTTTTTGATGGGTTTTCGTAAGGTAACTCCGGCGGAAGCTTTGAGTAATCCACCTATGCTAAGCGTCGTCACAGCTCCCGCGACTATCAAGCGAGCTATTTTCATTCTTGAAATGCTTTTAGAATTACTATTTACCTCTGCAATATCTTTATAACCTTCCTTTTCCTCCACTTTCCGGGGTTAAAGGCCAATCCAAACCAAGGAAAATGTTTGTATCGTTCAGCCGATAAACTCGGTTTTGACCTTACCAATATTGATACAAGAATCATTACAAAATCACTAATGAGGCAAAGGCATGTAGAAAATATAACGATACCCAAATATTTAGAACTTTTTGAGGAGCGCAAAGCATTTTTGCTTCGGTGGAATTCAAATGGAAAGATTGACCCTCAAACATTAGGAAACTTTATTGGTCAGAGTTATTTCTATGAATGGGCTAACCCCATGATCCCCCTTATTAAAAGGGTAGCACCTTCGGAAAACGGTTTTGCTGCAATATTGTTTCATTCTGATGAAATGGATGATATCTATTGGAAACAAAAACCACCGTTACCTGTTATAACCTATTCGTTGCCGAAGCATTTAAAAAACAGTACAGACTTTATTTTGATACCTAACCCTTATGACATGTGGGGGATTAGTAAAGAGCAAGTTAGTGCAGCAGCCTACGCAAGGATCCCCTTTAATGAGAGAATTAATAAAATAATATGGCGAGGCGGCCTTCATGGCAATTCCGAACGAAAAGGTGAGCCCCAGCGGATTGAATTGTTAAGACTAGCTAAATCAGCTAAATCAGCTAAAAATCACGATTGGCTGGATGCATATGAATCGGGGTCGGGAAATCATCGCCATGGCCTTGAAATAAAAGATCAATTGAAATACAAATATCATATTGATATAGGTGGGGTTTCTGGAACAACCCGGAGCGCGTTGCGTTGGAAGCTTGCTTCAGGGTCTCTCGTCTTTAAAGTTGATAGTGACAATATGGATTGGTGGCATGATGAATTAAAACCTGGGGTTCACTACATTCCTGTCAAAAAGGATCTGAGTGATTTACATAGTCAATGGAGATGGGCTGAGGATCATCCCGAACTGGCAGAAAAGATAGCCCAAGCTGGTAAAGAAAAGTGCTTAGAGAGCTTGACTCATAAAAAAATGTTCGAATTTGCTGTACAAGCGTACCGAAAAGTCCCTGCTCTTTCTGTGAAACAAATCGATGCCGTTTCAACTTTTATGCAGACTTATCTACCTAAGTCAAAAAGTGTGCCTAAGAGTACCCAAATACCTACAAACATTGATTTTCTTAAAGAGATTTACAACTCTGAATCGCCTTTGACAATTAATAGTAATAACCGATGTTTATCCGATATAATTGATGAAATTGATTTAACTACAAATGTAGGATCATGTGGGCAAACTAAATGTTATTTTCCCACGACAAATCCATCTGAAGGTTGGCTTATCTCCAATCATAAAGAACCTCTAAATTTAGATTTGCGATTTTCACTCAACCCTTTTAGTTTGGCTACTACGTGGCAAGCTAGTTGGATGCTAGCGAAAGCCCTAGAAGAAAAATATGGGATTCGCCACCTTATGCTCGAAGCGCCGGAAATTTTAAATAATGGCGCAGTGCTGTCTGAATCTGAAAAAGAGCTACTGGATGCTTCTATTCAAAAGAACCCAGAAAGTCCAGAAGGTTTTAGAACGCTAGCCTCGTATCATGGGCCAGTTATTGTTCAAAAAGTAAAGCCTGCTCCTACACCTTATATACAGCTTAAACCAGAAAACTTTAATTTCGAACCCCATGAAGAAAAATCATTTCGTTATAGCCATAGTCAAATACTTAGACTTATTCAAAAAATTGACAATGCTGATGAAAAAGAGAGTTTTGCGAAACAGTTTGAAAAAGATATACAGACGACTTTATCCATTCTGAAAGATAATCCTTTTTTTGCTGAGGATTTTCACATTATCGTCGATAAAACTGGCAAGGTGTATCATTCAGACTTAGACGGACGCTTTGAGTATGCATGGTGGAGCCCCACTAAAGTAGGAGACCTATCGTCATCCATAATGGTTGATCATGTCAAAACTTATTTAGAGAATTGGTTAGATTATGTAAAGGCCAAGACTAAACCAGTTTCGCACTGAATTAATTGGTTGTGAGCAGCAGAGCCCGCGTATGTATGTCCTGTCTATTGTCTCAATGATTTTTTTGCCATTATCTTTTTTTGCAGGCGTTTTTGGTATGAATTGAGTGATTCTTGGTTAATACTTGAAAGGTCAAAAATGTCTACTTGTTTGTTTGGGTTAAACAAATAACCCGCAATTATTTTATACGCATCGCGATCTAGCAGCGCTTGCTCAAAAAGTGAAATATTATTGGGTGAATGCTTAGGTGCTGTGCCAATGAGTTGCCAGTTTTCAATGATGTTTAAGGTGTCAGGGTTGCTGTGCTCGATGACGCCAATCGTCCCTGAATACGGCCATGCTTTGATAATGTGGTGCTCTATCGCTTTTTCAAGGCGCTTATTGTACTCGGCGATAGGTTCTAGTTTGAGACAGGTGCCAGGACACTTTTTTAATTGATAACCAAAACACCCGCGCTTGGTTTTTTCGAGTCCGAGTATTTTTTTACACAGTTGATGCTTGTCGGCCAGCGTACACAAATGTTTCTCTGCGTGAGTTTTTGATCGATACCATCCAAATGTATCAGTGCCGAAAGTATCAGAGCCAAAGTTATCCTTGATGGGGTTAGGGGGCCAGGGCGCTTCACCCAAATATGGTATCAATAACGCTTCCCCCGTTTGTGTATCTTGCTTTGTCTTTAAGTGCCAAGTATAAACTTTTTGAGTTTTGCGCAGTCGACGATTAAAGAGTGGGTTCAGTTGTTTTATGCGCATGCTTTCAAGCAGCAGAGCGCTCAACTCGCTGGGCGTTTCTTCGTAGGTGATGGATTGTGTGGCGTTGATAATTTTACGTTCTTTGAGGTCTGTTTTTGCATCATAAATATGACTTAACACTCGCTTTCGAATGTTAATGCTTTTGCCAATATAGACTGGGCGCTCGTCTCGGCCGCGAAAAAAATAAATGCCGGTACTGTCTGGCAGCGATTGGGTATCAAGAGACTTGCTTGTTGGTGTGGTCATTTACCAGCTGCCATGGTTTGGCATGGTATTCCAAGGCGCTTGAGGGGGCAGGGCGTCGCTTTTTTGCAGCAGTTCAATGGAAACGCCATCTGGGGATTTAATGAACGCCATGTGCCCATCTCGAGGTGGGCGGTTAATAATAATGCCGGCATCCATTAGTTTTTGGCAGGTCTCGTAAATGTTGTCGACTCGATAAGCCAAATGCCCAAAATTGCGTCCAGAGGTTAAGTCTTCCTGTTGCCCTTCCTCATCAGGCCAATTGTAGGTGAGCTCCAGCAAGGGGGTCTTGCGGCTGTTGGCGGTATCGGCGTGATGAGGGTCGGATAAAAAAATGAGGGTAAATCGACCTTTTTCGTAGGCTTTTCGTGATATTTCTACCATACCTAAATGTTCGCAAAAGAACGTTAATGAGTCTTCTAAATTCGTGATACGCAACATCGTATGCAAATATTCCATGTGTATTCCTTGGTTTCTTTACTGGAGTGAGCCAATAGGCTGTTGTGCTAAACAACCTCTATACTACTAAATCTATACTACTAAAGTCTGTGATCGAATAAAGTTTGTATTAAAAAAACGACGGTACGGTTTGTAATACCGTGTTTTGAGAAATCATGATATGTCGATAGAGTTGAGAGATCTGTTTCTGGAATTAGCCACCTTGGTTGAGTCGGGCATTTCCGTGCAAGAAGCTTGGCAGCGATCCCGATTTTCAGCGCGTTACCCTCAGGTGTTATCAAAATTAAATCGTGGTGAGTCTTTGTCTCATGCGTTAGAAACCGCTGAGATTGTCAGTCGAGGGGATGTGGCGATGATCAGAGCGTCGGAAACCTCGGGGCAACTGAGTCGCGCGCTCAAACAACTTGCATTACAAAGCGAGCAACGCCAGCGCTTTTTGCAGCAGCTAAAAGCGCGGTTGGTTTTGTTGTATGCGGTGGTCGCGATTGCGGCTTTTGCAGGGGGAGTGCTTTACGTTATGCGGGGGACGGGCGATTTGGCGGCTTATTTTTTGATGAGTGGCGTTAAGTTGGTTGTTTTTTATTTTTTGATTAAACGACTTTTAACGCTGTTGGCCAAAGATGCGGCGTGGTGGTGTTCGATCTGTTGGCCGCTGGGTTTGATGAAAGCCAAAAGTCCTCAGCTGCTGTTTTCAGTGGCGTGGTTTAAAGTGTTTGCTTGGCAGTTGCAGTCAGGGTTGGATGCGGTCGCGGCTGTGCGCAGTCTAAAGCCGATGCTTTCTAATTCGACTTATCAGGCTGCAGTGGATCGAGCGACTCAGCAGCTTGAAATGGGGCAACCGATAGCGCAGAGCTTGATGGCATCGGGTTTGGTGTTTCATGCTTCGCTGAAAGCGGCCCTGATCTCAGGGGAAGGGAGCGGGTCTTTGGTTTCAAGCTTGGATCATCAAGTGGCGTTATTGGAGCAAGAGCTGCAGTTAAAGCGAAAAGAGTTGTTAGTGTGGTTGCCGGGGGTATTGTATGGGGCTACTCTGTTGTTTGCACTGAGTTTTATATGATGACAAATTGATGACAAATTGATGACAGTTTTATCTTGATGACAGTTTTATCGTTAAGGACCAAAGGCGTTAAGAATAAAGAGGAGGGCCGGTTGTGCACGTACACATTTTAGGAATTGCGGGCACCTTTATGGGGGGCATCGCGGCTTTGGCTAAAAGTTTAGGGCATCGGGTAACGGGCTGTGATAAGGCGGTTTATCCACCAATGAGTGATCAACTGCAAGCACTCGGTATTGAATTCGTAGAAGGGTTTGATGAGGAGCAGTTAGGCTTAAATCCTGATGTTTTTATCGTCGGCAATGCGATCAGTCGAGGTAACCCTTTATTGGAAGCGATCTTAAACCAAGGGTTGCGCTACACCAGTGGGCCGGCTTGGTTGGCCGAGTATGTGTTGCAAGACCGTTGGGTGGTCGCTGTTTCAGGCACTCATGGTAAAACGACAACTTCCAGTATGGTTACGCACATCTTAAGAGAGGCGGGATTGCAGCCGGGGTATTTGATTGGCGGCGTTGCAAAAGGCTTTGATAAAACCGCTGAGTTGGGCGAAACGCCTTTTTTTGTCATCGAAGCCGATGAATACGATACGGCGTTTTTTGATAAACGATCTAAGTTTGTTCACTATCGACCGCGCACGTTGATTATCAACAATCTTGAATTTGATCATGCGGATATCTTTAACGATTTAGCCGCGATTCAAACCCAGTTTCATCACCTGGTTCGCATCATTCCCAATAACGGGCAGGTGATTTCATTTGAAGGGGTTGAAACGATCGAAGAGGTCATTGAAAAGGGGTGTTGGACACCCAGACTCAAACTAGCAGAAGTGCCTGAGGGTAATAATAACGTCGGGCCTAATAGTGTGCAGTATCGGAAAGTCAGTGAGGATGGTCGTGTTTTTGAGGTGATGTCCGCGATGGATGTTGGACGTGTAACATGGTCATTAACGGGGGATCATAATGTTCAAAACGGGGTCGCCGCGATTGCCGCTGCTCGGCATGTAGGGGTGCCTTTAGCCGATGCGGCTCAAATTCTCGGTCAGTTTGAGGGCGTTAAGCGTCGTATGGAGCTTATTGCCGAAGGCAATGGGTGTTATGTGTACGATGATTTTGCACATCACCCAACGGCTATTAAAACCACGTTAGAAGGCTTGCGAGCGCACTTGGATCAGGGAGCTGAAAAGGCGTTTCGTATTTGGTGTGTGATTGAACCATGCTCAAATACCATGAAATCTGGGCTGCATCGTGATGCGTTGTCGAGTGCTGTTCAGGCCGCAGATAAAGTGCTTTTTTTCTTGCCGCGTGACATGGGGTGGGAGCCGATTGCCGATCCTCATAAACAGCACGTTTTTAAAGAGGCTGAAGCAATTTGTCAGTTAATAAAGCAAGAAATAGCCGTTGGCGATCATATCGTGTTAATGAGTAACGGCGCTTTTAAAGGGGTGAGAGATACCTTGCCAGGTGTGCTTGGGTTAGCTTCTTAAGTTAAAACAGGGGTAGTAGGGTTAACAGTAGGGTTAACAGTAGGGTTATGAGTAGGGTTAAGGGTTAGGGAAAGGCATAACGCCCTGTTTTGGTATACAAAAAACTTTAATATGTATCCTCTGTTACGAAAATGATGCAATTTATACCAACGTTTATTCGAATAGTGTCTATTATGTAGAAATGTCTGGCGTTTCATGCTGGTTTTGCGAGATTATTGGATTTTCGTCTTGTGGCGAGGTTTGATTTTTTACGCACTCATTTGCTAAAGTGAACGCTCAAATTGAACAGTTTAAAAACAATTATTGGTCGTATAAAAAAGTGGGGCTCTGAAATGCCAGAAAAAAAGGCTGCGAGTAAATCAACGAAAAAAACGTCTGCCCAAGCGCCTGCGGCCAAAACAAAAGCACCTGCGGCCAAAACAAAAGCACCTGCTGCTAAAGCCAAAGCCGCGGCAAGCAAATCAACAACCACCAAATCGAAATCCACAGCCAGCACATCAAAGACAGCTCCAGCTAAGCCAAAAAGCACGAAAGTAAAAGCACCCGCGGCCAAAACCGCAGAAAGCAAAGCCGCAGAAAGTAAGTCAACAACAACTAAAACGAAAACAACTAAAGCTAAAAACACAGCAACGAAAACCGCAGCAGTGAAAGCACCAAGCAAAACGGCAGCGGCTAAATCAAAACCAACGGCCAAATCATCGGCCAATAAGACCACAGCCAAGAGTACGGCTAAGAAGGATGTTATGGAAGATACTGCATTACTTGAGCCTCAAAAATTGACCGAAAAGCCTAAAAAGAAATCAGCAGCCAAACCTAAAGCAGTAGCCAAATCTAAAGAGACGGCTAAATCAAACGACTCCGCTAAACCAAAAAAAGCAGCGGCCAAAAAATCAGGCTCTGATTCCACTGAGCCGGTTTTTACTCCCTATGAAACAGCAGTCGATGAAGATTATATGAATGATGAGCAGCTTCAGCACTTTTCAGGGATATTAAATGATTGGAAGCAGGAATTGATGCAAGAAGTGGATCGCACGGTCCATCACATGCAAGATGAATCAGCTAACTTGCCCGACCCTGCTGATCGCGCTAGCCAAGAAGAAGAGTTTACTTTTGAATTGCGCACTCGAGACAGAGAGCGAAAATTAATCAAGAAAATTGATCAGTCACTTGAAGCCATTGAATCCAAAGACTACGGGTATTGCGACTCTTGCGGTGTAGAGATTGGGGTCAAGCGCCTCGAAGCGCGCCCTACGGCTACTTTGTGCATTGATTGTAAAACGTTAGATGAAATCAAAGAGCGTCAATTGAAAGGCTAAGGTTTCTGAGCCTTTCTGACGCCCTCTCCTGTGACATAAATCAAAAGGTATGACCAAAGACGAATCGGAATACGTCGGTCGGTTTGCTCCTTCACCTTCAGGCCCCTTGCATTTGGGGTCTTTGTATATAGCGTTAGCCAGCTACTTAGATGCCAAAGCATCCGCCGGCCGGTGGTTGTTGCGTATTGAAGATATTGATCACTTTCGTTGCGACTCTCAGTACCATGATGTCATCTTAAGGTCACTCGAGCAGTTTGGCTTGTTGTGGGATGGGGAAGTGGCGATTCAAAGTCAGCGCCTCGATGAGTATCAGGCCGCTTTTGATCGTTTAGTAGCTGATGATCGTGTGTACTACTGTGCCTGCACTCGGAAACAACTCAAACCTTTTTCAGGTGTTTACCCTGGTTTTTGCCGAAGCAAAGGGCTGATCAGCAGTGAAGAGACATCGGCACGGGTTCGGATTGAAAACAAGGCCATCGGTGATGTGTTGATTCGTCGTAAAGATGGTCAGTTTGCGTATCAGTTGGTGGTGGTGGTGGATGATGCCTTGCAAGGGGTCACGCACATTATTAGGGGAAATGATTTATTAAGTTCACGGCCGGGGCAGCTTTCAATCCAGGCCTTACTGGGTTATCCAAAGCCCCAGTACCGGCATTTTCCAGTATTGGTGGATCGAATGGGTATTAAGTTGTCAAAACAAACGGGCGCACGCTCAGTGGCAGATTTTCCGGTTCTGGCGACCCTTTGTTGGCTGCTGGAAGCGCTCGGGTTACCTGATGTTCGGATGCGTGATTTTGATTCGGTGTCTGAGGTATTACGGTGGGCTGTTCAGCATTGGCCTGCTGTCGATAGATCGCAACTGGACTCTTTGCAGCTAAGCTCTTTGCAGGACAATTCGATTGTGGCCGATTGGCCGCCTCTTCATTCTTAACCCGTAATCATTCTCACCGCATGCTGCAGCTGAGAACCGAGCAGCGCTAAGTTGTGAGCGGAATCAGCTGATTCAGACGCATTCAAGCTGTTTTTTTCAGCCGATTGGGTGATTAAATCCACGTTGCTGGAAATGGCATGACCGGCTTTCATTTGAGCCTGAGTCAACTGCACAATTTCTTGGACCATATCAAAGGCGCTGTGTGCTCCTTGGTTGATTTGAGTCAGAGAATCGGCTGCTTTTTGCATCATGCCTTCGCCTTTTTGCACCTGTTCATTACAGGCTTCCATTTTGCTGGAAACTTCTGAGGTTTCTGACAAGATCGCATTAATCATTTGGGTGATTTCAGTGGTTGATGCAGAGGTGCGCTCAGAAAGCTTTTTCACCTCATCGGCAACTACGGCAAAGCCTCTACCATGCTCCCCGGCGCGTGCGGCCTCAATAGTGGCGTTAAGGGCTAATAGATTGGTTTGTTCGGCAATGTCGCTGATGACTTTAAGAATGCCGCTGATGGAGTTTGAGCGTTCTTGCAATTGCTGCACAACCGAAGATGAGTCGACGACTAAGTTAGCAATATTCGACATTTCTTTGGCAATCTCTTGTACCAGTTGGCTGCCGTCGCTTGAGAGGGCGCTGGCTGTTTCACTGGTTTTTTGAGTGGCTTCGGCCTGATTGGATACGTGCCCGATGTTACCAATCAGTTGCTCAACTTCGGTGGCTGTGTGGTTGGCTGAGCTGTTTTGAGCAAATGAGCTTTGTGTGACCGAGTCAGTGAGCTCAGATAGGTGTTGTGAGGCATGCGAGACATGATCGGCTACCGACAAAACAGCATCGGTTGCGGTCGCGGTTCGGTCAATAAAACTGTTGATCCAACGTGATAATTCACCGGTTTCGTCAGGTGGCATTTTATCCGCATCAATACGATTGGTCAGTGGGTCGCCGCACTCGGCAATTCTCATGAAAAAATGAGACATCTTGCCAAGACGGTCGGCAACGGGTTTTACACCCATTTGATACAGATAGGTTAAGCCACCAAAGAGCATCACGCTGGCAAGCCCTAAAAATTCGCCTTTTGACAGATCAAAAAGATGTTCGATGAAGGCCAGTGAGACGCCAAGAGTGCCGAAACTCAAAACAGCATTTTTCATGTACTTGTAAGTGGTGGAGCGAAACCAATACACTTCTTCCAGGTCGCCTTCGCACATCATGCCCCACTTGTCGGGTGAGTGCGGCAGTTGGAAGGTGACGCCGGCACCAATCACTGGAATATGACGGTAATCAGAATAACCAGGATAGGTCACGAATAAGTTGCTGCCATTTTTCATGGTTTCGCGAACACCTGGATGCAGTTGCTGGGTCGCAGGGTCCGTAAACAGAATTTCAAATTCGGTGTGGCGTTTGATTTTGACCTGGCCGTAAGCGGTGTTGACACCATTCAGCAGGTTTTCACCACCGGTGAAACTGTCGTCTTCAAAACGAGAGCGTGATAACGCAATACCTGGTTGAATGCTTTTGTCAAAGTTCGACTCCACCATGAACACATAGTTGTCACCTGACTCTGGGTATACGTGGCCAGCTTCGCGTTGAATAAGGTCAGACATGACATCGTTAGGGATGCGGCCGCAAATGCAACCTGTTATGTTGGCGTTGTTATAGATGGGTTGATAAAACATCAAGGTAACGCGGTCGTGGAAATTAGAGCAGGAGCTGCCGATTTCTTCGGTGAGCTCATCCATATAAGGGCCATGTAAAAATGGGGCTTTTAAACCCGATTGGACGGCAGCAGGATTGAGGTCAGTTTGCCCTCGGTGTTTGCCGTAACTGCTTTCAACGACTTTGCCGTTGGTATCAATGACAAAGAGCTCGGAAAACTCTTTGTTGCTTTGCACCATGTCGCTCAATAATTTTCTGATATCTTCATTTTTTTGTTCGTTGCCAGACAGTTTCTCTGCCATTTTTTCTAGAAATTGCCAACGGTATTGTGCCCACTCAATTAAAATTTTCTTGCGCGTTTCCGCGACGCCCTCAAAGGTTTGCTCTACTTGCGGGTAACGCCCTTGGTTGATAAAACACGACCAGCCCATTTTTAGTTTACCAGTGGCGCCTAACCAAGGAAGCCATGACTTTTCTTTTGGGGATAAGTTCATTGAGGTGCTTTTGAGGGACATGGTCTTACTACTCTCTCTATTGCGTTTTCCGTAATGCTAAAATAATTCTATCCAATTGGGTCTTTATCTTAGTGAGCTATCTTCTGTGTAAGAATAGAACATAATTGTAAAATTGTGCGGCTGTTTAAGTAACGAAACAGCTAATTAAGTAAGGGGAAGTCCTTATGGGTTTGTTAGAGAGATTAGACGTGTTCTGCTAATCTACCGTGTTCTACTAGTCTATATAGAAAGTATGAAACCATTTGGCTGAAGTCTTTAGGCCGATCACTCCAATGTCATTTTGATCTAGCATTATGCAACCAGTTGGTCGTTCAAGAACGCATAAAAGACGTTACCCCAGGGTGACCTGTTCGTTTGATGGCAGGTTGACAACCACTCGTAAAGAAGTTCACAAGATCAAGGTCATCAACATCTCATTGGGGGGGGTGGCTCTGTCCGTTCCTGCTCCCCTGGAGAAGGGTGATAAAGTGCTTTTAGAGTTTCGGGCCGTTGATCATGATGAGGTGATGAAAATCAAAGCCATTGGTCGCGTGGTATTTGTTATTTTTAGGCACTCGGTTCACGAGCTGGGTATTGAGTTTCAATCCGACATTTCTGTATACGACGCTTTCATTCGCAACTATGTGAATAACCGGTTGCGGGCATAAGTTGCGCGCGTAATACGTGAACCCGTGAGTCACATTTGGCTCTGTTCCGTTGATGAATGTTCTTTATACTTCTCGATCAGTTTTGTGCGGGCTAGTGTTTGCTCTCGAATGGCATTACACTGGCGCACATTCGCCATTATCACATTCGCCATTATTATTAGGGACAAAGAAGGGAGTAGGTTGCATGATTTATCAAGGCAAAGCGTTGTCTGTAGGCAGTCTGGACGATGGCTTGGTTGAGCTCGTGTTTGATGCGGCAGACGAGTCCGTCAACAAATTTAACCAGGCAACTCTAAAAGAGTTGTCAGAAGCAGTCTCCGCAATTAAAAACGCATCAGAGATAAAGGGCGTTATGATCCGCAGTGCTAAAGAAGCCTTTATTGTTGGCGCGGATATTACGGAGTTTCTGGGGTTATTTGCTGCAGACGAAGCGACCTTAATTGAGTGGGTTAGTAAAGCGAACGAAATTTTTTGTGCACTAGAAGATCTCCCATGCCCAACGGTGTGCTTGATAAACGGCTTTGCATTAGGGGGCGGTTTGGAAGTGTGTTTGGCGACTGACTATCGGATCATGGCAGAAACCGCCGAGGTTGGCTTACCAGAAGTTAAGCTGGGAATATTCCCGGGGTTTGGTGGCACCGTGCGCATGCCTCGTGTCATTGGGGTTGATAACGCCGCAGAATGGATTGCGGCAGGGGGGCAGCACAAAGCGCCTAAGGCTTTGGCTGACGGTGTTGTCGATGCGGTTGTGCCGGCTGAGCAGTTGATTGCTGTGGGTACTCAACTGTTAAAAGACATCAACGCTGGTAAATTAGATTATCAAGCTAAGCGAGCTGAAAAGCTGTCGCCGTTAAAGCTGACGCCACTGGAAAATATGATGGCGTTTCAGACCTGTACCGCGATGGTGAAACAAAAAGCAGGTAAACATTACCCAGCGCCTGTAGCTGCAATGAAAACCATGCAAAAGCACGCTTCCATGAATCGTGATGCGGCGTTAGAGGCCGAAGCCGCAGAGTTTGCCAAGATGGCCAAAACCGAAGTGGCAAAAAATTTAGTGGGCCTTTTCTTAAGTGACCAACTGTTGAAAAAGCAGGCTTCCAAACTGACCAAGGATGTCGCGCCGATTAAAAAAGCAGGTGTGCTAGGGGCAGGTATTATGGGCGGTGGGATTGCTTACCAGTCGGCCTATAAAGGCACGCCCATTATCATGAAAGACATCAGTGAAGATTCATTGGACTTAGGTATGGCTGAAGCGAGCAAACTGCTCAACAAGCGAGTCAGCCGAGGTCGTATGACCTCTGAAAAAATGGCGGCCGTATTGAGTAAAATTACCCCGACCTTGAGTTACGGTGATTTTGCGCAGGTTGATGTGGTGGTTGAGGCCGTTGTTGAAAAGCAAGCGGTTAAAAAAGCGGTGCTTGCTGAAGTCGAGGATCTGGTGTCAGAGTCGGCGATTTTGGCATCTAACACATCTACGATTTCCATTACTGAATTGGCCAAGGACTTAAAACGCCCTGAGCAATTTGTGGGGATGCACTTCTTTAACCCGGTTCATCGTATGCCCTTGGTGGAAGTCATTCGAGGTGAAAAGTCTTCTGAAGCCGCGGTTGCCGCCGTGGTCAGTTACGCCAAGGCCATGGGGAAAACGCCGATCGTCGTAAATGATTGCCCTGGGTTTTTGGTGAATCGCGTATTATTTCCTTATTTAGCGGGCTTTAACTTATTGCTGAAAGATGGCGCTGATTTCCAGCAGATCGACAAAGTGATGGAAGGCTTTGGCTGGCCAATGGGCCCGGCGTATTTATTGGATGTGGTGGGTATTGATACGGGTGTTCATGCTGCAGGTGTGTTGGCTGAAGGTTTTCCCGATCGTATGAAGCCGGATTTTAAAGATGCAACCACCGTACTGTTTGAGCAAGGCCGATTGGGGCAAAAGTCGGAGCTTGGGTTCTATCAATACACCAAGGATAAAAAAGGCAAACCGAAAAAAGTGGTCGATGAGTCGGTTTATGGCATTTTAGAGTCGCATGTTGCAGAAAAGCGCGACTTTGAGAAGCAGGACATTATTGACCGCCTAATGGTTCCAATGTGCTTGGAAACCATCCGCTGTCTTGACGAGGGCATTGTGGCGTCTCCCACGGAGGCGGACATGGCGTTGATTATGGGGCTGGGTTTCCCTCCATTTAGAGGCGGTGCATTAAAGTATGTGGATGATTACGGAGTCAAAGCCTTTGCTGAGTTGTGTGATCGCTTGAGTGAACTCGGCCCTATGTACCAGGCAACGGATTCTGTGAGAGCCATGGCTGAAAAAGGTGAAACGTTTTACAAAGCGTAAGTTAATAATCAGCTGAAACGGCCTATTGGCCTTATGATCGAGTTTTTATACTTAGAAACCCCTCCAGTGTTTCTAAGTTATGGAGGAAATGAAAAATGACCAGTATGCAGGAAGTGGTAATTGTCGATGCAGTAAGAACCCCTATGGGTAAATCGAGAAATGGGCAATACCGACATGTCCGTGCCGAGAAGTTATCTTCTCTGTTGATAGAGGCGCTTGTTAAGCGAAATGAAGGCCTGGACCCGAAAGCGATTGAGGATGTGATTTGGGGGTGTGTAAACCAAACCAAAGAACAAGGTTTGAATATAGCTCGGAACATTTCTCTGTTGGCGAACTTACCTCGGACTGTGGCTGGACAAACCGTGAATCGTCTTTGTGGTTCTTCCATGCAAGCGTTGCACTCCGCCGTTCAGTCCATCATGACGGGTAATGGCGATGTGTTCATCATTGGTGGTGTCGAGCATATGGGGCACGTTGCGATGGATCACGGTGTTGATATTAACCCTGAAGTGTCTAAGTACATTGCCAAAGCCTCTTACATGATGGGATTAACGGCTGAAATGCTGAGCCGCATGCATGGTATTAGCCGTCAACAACAAGATGAGTTTGCGCTGCGAAGCCACCAAAAAGCGTGGCAGGCAACTGAAACTGGTGATTGGAAAGCTGAGATCGTTCCGATTCCCGGCCATGATCCAATCGGGGCGCCTATTCTATGCGAAATTGATGAAGTGATCCGTGCTGATGCAAGCTTAGACGCGCTGGCTTCATTAAAGCCTGTATTTGATCCAAAATCCGGTAGCGTGACGGCGGGAAGTTCTTCAGCATTATCGGATGGCGCATCGGCCATGTTGGTGATGTCCGCTGAAAAAGCCAAGGCGTTTGGTTTGAAGCCGCGAGCAAAAATTCGAGGCATGGCGGTCTCTGGTTGTGATGCGGCCATCATGGGTTATGGGCCTGTGCCTGCCAGTCAGAAGTGTTTAGAGCGCGCGGGTTTGACCATGGATGACATTGATTATGTAGAGCTCAATGAAGCATTCGCTGCTCAAAGTTTGCCTGTTTTAAAAGATCTTAAGCTGATTGATAAAGTGGAAGAGAAGGTCAACCTTAATGGTGGTGCTATTGCGCTTGGTCATCCGTTAGGTTGTTCGGGTTCCCGAATTACTACGACGTTGCTCAACATACTGGAACGAAAAGATGCTCAAATAGGGTTGGCCACTATGTGCATTGGTTTGGGCCAAGGTATTGCAACGGTCATTGAGAGAGTTTAAAGCGAGTTTATTCCATCAAAAAAGGGGAACGTTTGTTCCCCTTTTTTTAGCCATGTTTGATTTCGTGGTTTAGTTTGATTTCATGGTATTAAAAATACTGAGTTAAAAAATACTGATAATAAAACTCAAGATGGCGATTCCAATGGCTGAGAAGCTGATGGCTTTGTAGGTGTTGAGTGCGGCTTTCAGTTGTTCTTCGTTGTTGAGTTCAATGGTTTTCTTAGTTTCCACGGATTGTTGTTTAAGTTCTTTTGAAATGATTTTTAGGGCGGTTTCTCTGGCCACGCTTTGAGACGTTTCAATGGCTTGGTGGGTTGCGATAAAACTGGATTTTTCTTTGGCTTTTTCTAAGATGTCTTTTTCTGTGAGGGATTTACTATTCAATTCCTGTCGGATTTGGCTTTTGAAGGCCTCCATTTCATCTTGGATCATCTGGTTGAGCTTGGAATCAAGCCCACCAGGTAGCTCTTCTAATGTTCCGGAAGGTTCTAATGATCCAGATGGTGATACGTTGTTGTTTTTTATTGCATGGGCCAGCTTTTTTTCGATCAGATCTTGAAGCGACATTTTAACTTGTACTATTTTATTATTGAGTGCTTCTTGGAGAGAAATCGGAAGAGAATCCCAGTCTCCAATGGCGTGCTCGCTGCCGGATAATTTGTTTTTGTAGATGTTAGCGGTTTCTAAGGCTTTACCACTTTGATCTTCGCTGAGGTTAGAGAGCATTGCGCTGATGTCCGAAGCGGATGCTGGCTTTGGTAAAATACCGACCATACCGTGTTCTAAAATTTTGGGTAAGGATTCTTTATTTTCAGTGGCGCTGCACATGATGATCGGGATTTGTGTCCAGGCCGTGTGGTCTTGAATGGTTTTCGAGGTTGTATACCCATCCATGCCGGGCATAAGGTTATCCATGAAAATAACATCCGGTAGCTGGTGCTCTGATTCCGTGAGATAAGATAAAGCGGTTTCTCCTGATTCGACGCAGTCCGTATGAATGCCTAATTTTTCTAACGTTTTTCGAAGGGAGAATCTGGCAGACCGGGAGTCGTCTACCACTAAGGCTTTTGTTATTTCCATTGAACCCTCGTTTTGAAAGCGTCTAAGACTGTGCGTGAATTTATAACACGCGAGATTATACCCTAAGAGTGTATTCAGAGTGTATCAATCTGTTTTAGTTGACTATCAACTTGGGGGTATTGAAGTGTCAACTTGAGTGTATTGAAGTGTCAAACGGGGTTTTTTAGGCTGTCAAAAGAAGCACTGATCAATACGACCAGTCCAGACAGCCCTAAAACTTGAGCGATTAGGCTTATATTCGGCAGCCGAACGTCAAAGGTCGTTGCTAACAGGGTAAATATCAACACGATGGGGGCAGCTAGCATAAATATTTCGAAACAGATGTCTTTGTAAGCTAGGAGGTGTTTGAACGCTGAAAAGCGTTGTTTGGAAGATGATTTTTTGGGGCTGGGCGCATCAGACGAGGAGCGGGGTGATGATAGTCTCTTTTGTTTAGTTTGGCTGTTACGTTTGGTTTGGCTGTGACGCTCGGCAGGAAAAGAGGGTTGCGGGGATTCGGATGTGATCATCTTTGCTTTCCTGGTAGGGTGTTTCAGGACTTGAGCAATAAACGCGCTGTAGCCTAGTTCGACAAACTTTTGATGTTTGGCGCTGTTTAATGGGTGTACCGAAATCAGGTCAAACTGCTCATGACCCAATTTAAGGCTTTTGGGTAATGCTGAAAACGTATCTTTTATCTCTGAAAAAAGAACGGAATGAAAGGTGGCATTTTGTTTGTTTTTTGATTTGAATTTTTTTAGTTTTCCGACGGCAATCGAATCATTCACCTCACTTTCAGCGCTTAAAGTGCCTAACAGTTTTGCGGTTGCTTTGGGATTATGTTCGCAGCGTGCAATAAAGATTTTTCTGGATAATATTGGGAGACTGACAATCAGGCTTTGGTGGCCTTGGGGGTTCTTAAAAATCAAAATCGTATAATGCTCAGATACGGATTTGGGAATGGCGATGCTGATGATTTCTGGGCGTGACGAGAACTCACTGGAGAGCGTTTTAGAAAGCCATTTAGTCAATTTCAGGTGAGTGGGAGTAGGTTTTGGTCGTTGCATCTAATGTTCCAGTCTGGCCAGCTCAGTCAGAGTCTGTTTCCGATTGAGCAGGGTTAAGTTTCAAATTCAGCAGTATTAAGATAGCGAACTTTGAACGCTTATAGGATGATTAAACCGTGAAGAATTGTACTATTTGTATCAATTTATATGTCAATCAGTACGGATTAGGCGCATATGTCTTTTAACTGGCCTTTCGTAATGGAAATTTCAAAGTCGGCATAGCCGTGCTCGGTGGGGATGAGATCGGGGAGCTGAATCCTAACCGATTGATTTTTCTTTAAATGATACAAGGCCTTAACGGCAGCACCTTGGACTCTGTTTTTTGTGATGGCGCTGATCGGTCCTGAACTATTGGCTTGCTGGGAGACTTGAATGACTAACCAGGCTGTAAACTTTTGTAACTGTTTTTGTTCGCTTTGCTGTTGGGTTTGATGGTTACCCGGGGCGAGCAGCGTATTAGATAAGAAGGGGCCGAGCACGGTGATGGCCAGTAGCAGCCCTAATAGTGTTGCGATGGTCAGAAGCGTTTCTAAAAACATGACGTGGTTGGCTTGGTTGAATATTGTCCTTTTTGTTGAGTCGCTATACTTTACCACATCCATGCGTTATCGTAACGAATGGCTTAATAAGGCCTAATAAGCGGATCAGCTCGTATAGTCAGTTTGCTAGTCAGTTTCATAATACTCAGTTTGTAGAATTCTTAGTTTGTGTACAGGATCAGTGAGGTATTGGAGAACATGGAAAGTGGAGTAGGGCAGCCAATCAAGTGTTTAGTGATCTGTACGGATCCAGAGCACAGCCAATCCTTGATAGAGAATCTGGAAAAAATGAGCCTCTATCGTGCTACTGTTCAGCCGGCAAGTTCATTGGAAATTGCTGAAAAGTACATTGCGGATCAGCTGTTCGATCTGATCTTTTTAGATTTGACGACCCATACCTTAACCGAAACCTCAGAGATTGATGTTAAGCCTATCGATTTGTTGTCGCAGCAAGCACCTGGTGTGCCTTTAGTCGGCTTGTTGCAAGCGGAACAACAAACCCAATACTCAAAAGTCGTGGCCAGGGGCTTGCTGGACTATTTGGTTGTGCCCAACTGGGAAGTCGGTCTTTTAGAAAGAGTGGTTCGGTACGCACTGACGTCCAAAAAGACTACGGAACAAATATTTCGCCTGCTGCATTTTGATGAGCTGACAGGGTTATCTAACCGACCGTTATGCAATGATCGTATTTCTCAAGCCATTATTCGTTGTGAGCGCAGTGGTCAGCATGTGGCGGTGTTGTTTATCGATTTGGATAATTTCCACGGAATCAACGAAGCCTTGGGGTATAACGTCGGTGATTACCTCCTAAAGCAAATTGCTCAGCGCTTGATTGGGTCGGTACGGCGGCAAGATACCGTGGCCCGTTTTGGTGGTGATGAATTCGTGGTGGTATTGGAAGGGTTGAGTAATCCGCAGCACACGACGGTGATTGCTAAGCAGATTTTGCGTAATTTTTCGGAACCCTTTTTCTATGACAATCAACCCATCTTTATTTCAACCAGTATTGGTATTTCCGTTACGGATACAGATTTAATGGATGGCCAAACATTATTAAAGCAGTCGGATATTGCACGTTATCGTGCCAAAGAAAATGGCGGTAATAATTTCCAATATTTCGTTCCTGCCATGAATGAGATTGCTCAGAAAAATTTAAACTTAGAGATTGAGCTGAATCAAGCCTTGAACCGTATTTTTGGTCAAAACTCAAAAGACTAAAACTCGTAAGACTCAAGAGGTTATGAGCGCTTAGTTTTAAAAGCACTGCTTGGGTTTGGGTAGGCCAGCCATTTTGCAGGCAATCGGCGCGGGTTTTCCAGAAAAAAGTTGCATCAAGTAAGGGCTGTTGCCTTTTTGGGGACCCAGTTGAGTTTTCACCAGTTTTACCAGCGCTCGGGTGTTAGGGCTGATGTGCGTGACTTCGTAAGTACTTCTGAGCAGTTGGATCACTTCCCAGTGCGCTTCGCCAAGTTGAATGTGGTTTTCTTGTGCTACGAGCATCGCAAAATCAGGGTGCCAGTCGTTAAATTCCCGTAAATACCCTTCATCTGAAGTGGGTGGGTTATAAGGTGATGACATAGTCAGCCGGTTTAAGTAGCTCGATCGCATCTGCATCGGATTGAATAAAACTCATTTGGCCAGCGCCATAGCTGTGGAGGGTGTTGAGCGCGGATTTGAACTCTGGACTGTGTTGGCTGCTATCCTCGCCTCGTTTGCGAAACAAGACATGAACCTCTTGATCAAAACAGCTCAGAGCCAATGCCATATTGGTTAAATAGTGCAGATTCTTTTCATCAGATTGAGAGGATTCAATCAAAGCAAAACGTGCTTTTGAAGGCGGCCTGGCTTTTTCAAATCCTGTCGCTTCGGGGCGCGTTAATTCCCTGGGTGTTTTATGTTGTCCGAAGTGAATCATTTGATCGGAATCAAGCGTTGCTCGAATCCATTCGCCAAGGCCGGCGATTTCATAATGAGGGTTGGGGCATGAGCCGTCGCTGAGTAAATGGATATTCTGTTGAGCGACTGACCCAGAGCAGAGACACAGTTTTTCAGCCAGCTCTGTCCAGGCTCTTTGATGCTTTTGATGCAGATCTTGAAGAATGTCGACGCCTTCGCCATAAAAAAATACCATGCCTAAGGCGTCACCGAGTTCATCGCGATGTCGGGCGTAATCTACGGCATATTGGTGCTGTTTGTTATCGGGGCTGCAGCTAATCAGTAGGGTGTAATGCATGAAAATAAAATGGGGGAGTCAATAAGGCTCCCCCAAAGATTATCAATAGTGAGATATATTAGTCGTCGCCACCAAAGGCCGTGAGTAAGTGGAGCAGGCTTAAGAAGATATTGTAAAGCGAGACGTATAGCGTGATGGTGGCACGAATGTAGTTGGTTTCACCACCGTGAATGATTTCGCTGGTCTGATACAAGATTACGCCAGATGAAAGCAAAATAAACAAAGAGCTCACGGTGAGTGCCAATGCTGGGATTTGCAAGAAGATATTGGCAATGGCTGCAACAAAAGCGACTAAAAGTCCAACAAATAAGGCTTTGCCTATGTTAGAGAAATCGCGCTTGGTAATGAGAGTGAAGGCAGAGAGACCAAAGAAAATAGTTGCCGTGCCGCCTAAGGCCAGCATGACCAGCTCTGAGCCATTAGAGGTAGCGGTGTACATACTTAAAATAGGCCCTAAGGTTAAGCCCATAAAGCCTGTCAAGGCAAAGATAAACACAAGACCTAGAGCCGACTGACAGGTTTTGTGAACTGCAAACAATAAACCAAAGTAACCAATGAGTGTAATGAAAGGATTGAGGGGCGGCATGTTCATCGACATGCTAACAAAAGCGGTTAGGCCACTGAAGGCAAGAGTCAGTGCCAAAAGGGCGTAAGTGTTTTTTAATACTTTTAAAGCGCCGCCAGAGTACTGGGACGTGATAATACCGGCTTGTGCGGTAGTATTTGACTGATTAAAAGGGTTGGGTTGGTTCATGATGATCCTCTTTAAACTTTAAGATTGCTCAATATTAAAATTGGTCAGTATTCGTCAAAATGGACTTTCTAAGACCCGATAATTCTAGTTGAGTTCCCACCAAATTACACCTTAATTCGTTTGTTTGATACCCAAATTTACGCGCTAAGGTAACGTTTTTTATAGTTTTTGTTCGGATTTGATTATTTTGATCGGGTCTTTTGATCGGGTCTTTTGATTGGGTGATTGGGCTTCGGTGATCCAGTATTCGGTAGCGGCGTCTAGCTGGTCATGTGAGGTTGAGGGTGAGTTAGGCTGAAGTCTGTTAAATATGGAGCGCCCGAGCGTTTTGCCTAATTCTACGCCCCATTGATCAAACGGGTTGATGTCCCAAATAACGCTTTCGGTAAAGGTCTTGTGTTCGTAGAGCGCGATCAAAGCACCCAGCACCTGAGGGGTCAGCTTGTTAAAGACAATTAAATTGGAAGGTCGGTTACCGGGCATGAATTTGTGGTGCGCTACTGAGCCGGCTTGCGTTTCAGGTGAGCCTTCTGGGCTGCCGGCCATTAAGGCATAAGCCTGTGCTAAGCAGTTGGCAACGACTTGGGCGTGGTCTTTTGTTGTCCCAAAACCATTTTCTAAGGGCAATAAAAAATCAATCGGACATAAGCGGGTGCCTTGGTGCAACAGTTGATGATAAGAGTGTTGGCTGTCGGTGCCGGCTGTTCCCCAGACAATCTGCCCGGAGTGATGCGTCAGTCTTTGATGTTGTCGGTTGATGGATTTGCCGTTGCTTTCCATGATCAACTGTTGCAGATAAGCTGGAAATTTACTGAGTTGGGCGGAATATGGAATCACTGCATGTGATTGTGCCCCAAAAAAATGGTTATACCAGACGCTGATCAAAGCCAGGGTGGCTGGCATGTTTTGCTGGATTGGGGCGTCAAAAAAGTGTTCGTCTATGATTCGAGCGCCGCTTTTGAATGCATTAAAGCCTTCCATGCCGATAGCCGCGGCTACGCTGAAGCCGATCGTAGACCAGACGGAGTATCGCCCTCCCACCCAATCCCAAAAAGGCAGTATTTGACTCTCATCAATGCCAAACGATTTGGCCGCTTGAGGCGCTGAGGTGACCGCAAAGAAATGCGGTTGGGTATTTTTTATTGATTGTTTGAGCCATGCTGTTGCGTGATGCGCGTTTTCAAGGGTTTCAAGGGTGGTAAAGGATTTAGAGCAAATAATAAACCCAGTGGTATTAGGGTCTAGATCCGCCACCGTGGTATGAAAATCAGCGGGATCAATGTTGCTAACAAAACGAATTTGAATTGGATTCTCTTGACCGGGGTTAGGGTTCTCTTTGGTTAAACTGTTTTGGCGACCAATTGGGTTTAGCGCCTCGTAAACCATTCGAGGGCCTAAATCGGACCCGCCAATGCCAATATTGACTAAGGTAGTCAGTGCTTGTTGTGAACCGCCTTTATGCTGACCTTGGCGCAATTTTTCGACCCAATGGGTCAATTGTTGTGTTGCTGATGTAATGCCGGGTCCATCGGGGTGCTGGGCTAATTGCGCTTCTGAGGCCCGAAGTAGGGGATGTTTAGCGGGACGGTTTTCTGTGAAGTTAAGGTTGGCGCCGTCTTTAAGTTGTGTGCGTAGCGCATCAAAGCCGCTGTGATGCAGTAGTTGACGCAGACTGGTTAAAACATCTGTGTTCAGCCAGTTACGGTTAAAGTCCAGCGTTAGGGGGGCGCATGACAGACGGAACTGTTCGGCTCTATTGGGTGTGTTATCGATGTCGCCCAATAGAGATTGAGTAACGACTTTTTTAGATAACTGAGACAGTGTTTGCCAGGCGCGCTGTTTTTCGGCTGGCCACTCAGTGGGGGCTATCGCCACTGGGTGTTGATGGATGCCTGGAAAACTCTCTAGGATACTTCTCATGGCGATGCCTTACTCTTTTCCTTTTCGAAACTTCTACCTATTTCTTTAGGTAAAACGATTTATACCAGTGAACAAAGTTTTCGATGCCTGTTTCAATGGGGGTGTCGGGTTTGTAATGCACGTCTTGGATCAAGGCATCGACATCGGCGTACGTGGCGGGCACATCGCCGGGCTGCATGGGTAAAAAGTTTTTCTTAGCTGTTTTGCCAAGGGCGTGTTCTAAAGTTTCAATCAGGTGCATCAACTCAACAGGCTGGTTATTGCCAATGTTATAGAGTCGATAGGGGGCTTTGCTGGTGGCGCCATCTGGGTTTGCGCTGTCCCAGTTTGGGTTGGGAGTCGCGATATTGTCCAGTGTTTTTACGACACCGGCGACGATGTCATCAATATAGGTAAAGTCTCGTTTGTGTTTGCCATGATTAAAGACGTCAATGGGTTCACCGTTCAAAATTTTTCGAGTAAAGATAAACAGGGCCATGTCGGGTCGTCCCCAGGGGCCGTAAACGGTGAAAAACCGGAGCCCAGTGGTGGGGAGTTGGTAAAGGTGGCTGTAGGTATGGGCCATCAGTTCATTGGATTTTTTGGTCGCGGCGTACAGGCTGACAGGATGGTCGACGTTGTCATGGACCGAAAAGGGCATGGACGTGTTGGCGCCATAGACGGAACTGCTGGAGGCGTAAACCAAGTGCTCAACTTGATAATGACGACAGTTTTCCAAAATGTTCATAAAGCCGTGAATGTTGGCGTCGATATAGGCTTGTGGATTTTCCAGCGAATACCGAACGCCGGCTTGGGCGGCTAAATTCACGACGCGCTCTGGACGGTGTTCTTTGAACACGGCTTCGAGTGCTTGGCTGTCTTCAAGCTTCCCTTGTATGTGGGTGTAATGGGGGTGATCAATCAACTGATCGCGACGAGCTTCTTTCAGCGAGACATCGTAATAGTCATTTAAACTGTCAAAGCCGATGACTTCATCACCACGATTGAGTAACACTTGCGCTAAGTGGAAGCCAATAAAGCCTGCGGTGCCTGTGATAAGAACTTTCATAATGTAGAGACCTTACTTATTTTAAGTTTGAAGCGTTTGAAAATTGGATACTGAGATACTAAACAAGTGGGTTGAAAAAAGTGGGTTGCAAGTTAAAGCCTGGCATCCACGAGTTCGAGTGGTAGTGCGGACTTAACATCGTAGAGAATGCCGCCCGGTTTTAACAAGCTGCGTATCCATTCGGCTCCTTGCTGGGTGAATTGCTTGTGTGCCACGCACAGAACCACAGCATCGTAATGGTGTTGTTCCGGAACCGGTGTCAGTTTCAGCCCCAATTCGGCTTGCGCGATCTCCTCATTGATCCAAGGATCATGGACATTGATATTGGCATGAAAAGAACGTAAGTGCTCAATAACATCGATGACTCTGGAATTGCGCAGATCCGGGCAATTTTCTTTAAAGGTTAAACCTAAGATCAGAATATTGGCGTCTACTACGTGTTTTTTTGCCCTCAACAGCAGTTGGATGACTTGTTGAGCAACGTGAAGGCCCATTTCATCATTAATCCGACGCCCTGCAAGAATCACATCAGGGTGATGGCCTACTTCCTGGGCTTTGTGAGTGAGGTAATAAGGGTCAACACTGATGCAATGGCCGCCGACCAGCCCGGGTTTGAATGGCAAAAAATTCCATTTTGTGCCCGCTGCAGCCAATACTTCACTGGTGTCTATGTCTAAACGGTTAAACAGCATGGCCAGTTCGTTGACAAGGGCAATGTTGACATCTCGCTGGGTATTTTCAATGACTTTAGCCGCCTCAGCGACACGAATGCTGCTGGTCAAGTGGGTGCCGGCGGTGATGATGGTTTTATAGAGTTGGTCAATCCAAACGCTGGCCTCAGGAGAGGAGCCTGAGGTGACTTTTTTGATGTCGCTGACTTTGTGCTCGGTGTCGCCGGGATTGATGCGCTCAGGGCTGTAACCAACAAAAAAGTCTTGGTTTAAGGTCAAGCCAGAACCCGCTTCCAGAAGGGGCACGCACACTTCCTCGGTCGCGCCAGGGTAAACAGTAGATTCGTACACCACCACATCGCCAGGGTTTAAGCGCTGGGCAATCATCTTGGAGGCTTCAATCAGTGGGGTTAACACGGGGCGTTTATGCTGGTCGATGGGGGTCGGAACCGTCACGATGAAGGTGTTGGCTCCTGATAGCTGATCGGGGTTGTTGCTGAACCAAATGCCTGAGCTAATGGGGTCTTTGGGGTTGTCGTCTGAATCAATGGGCAAGCTGAGCGATTTAAGTGATTCAGCGTCAACTTCTAATGTGTTATCGATGCCTTGTTTGAGTTCTAAAATACGTTGCTCACTGATATCAAATCCAAGGGTATGAAACACTTTACCGAATGCGACCGCTAAGGGAAGGCCCACATACCCCAAGCCAATAATGCCAAGTCTCACCTGTTCAAAAGGGCGGAGTTGAGCCACTTGATTCATATATGCATCCCTCAAATTAAACATGAATAGCTGTGTCCGGCGCGATTCTAACCCAAGTTCGGTATTTTTTGTGGTTTTTGCAGCTTTCTGCCTTTATCAAGCTGGTCTACTCTGTAGTAATTGTGATGTTAAGTGTCGTTAACCCACTGATTTTTAGAGGGTAACAGGCCGTTTAGTGTTTGAAAAAAGATTATGATTTAAACATCTGTAGCCTTGCTATATAATCTGGCCCGTTTTTAAACTGGTTTACAATATCGTGTGTTGCAAAATACGTGTTGTTGCAAAATACGGTGTATTGAAATAAACAGTCAACAACGCCGTCGGTACTTTTTAAGATTTTAAGAAAAAATATCAAAGAAAAGTATTAAAGAGATATAAAAGTATTAAAGAGATATAGTTGTGGGGCATATCAGAGTTTTTCGACATTATTTTCATGTGCCCTTTTTGTTATTAGGGGCGCTTGAAGCGGTTATCCTCATCGCTTCTGTTTATTTAGCTGTCTGGTTAAGATTCGAAGACAGTGCGCGTTTAGCGGAAGTGTTGTCAGGTCTTTGGACACAAGGCCTCTTATTTTCTTTTGTGATGTTAATTGCGATGACGGCGATGAGTGTCTACCCCTCTTACCTTCGTGAGGGTATGACCGGTGTCATGTTGCGCACGGCGGTGAGTTATTTTATCGGGTCGGCCGTTTTGGCCATGACGTTTTACTTTTTCCCTCAAATGGCGCTTGGACGTGGCATTTTCTTTATTGCGGCAGCGATTTCTTTTTGCGCACTGTTTTTTGGCCGCCTGTTGTTTTCTCGTTTTCTATCTGAAGATATTTTAAAAAGTCGTGTTTTGGTGTTGGGTGCTGGTGAGAAAGCACGAGCCGTTTGGGACCGGGTGGTGGAGTCTAATTCGGCATTAAGTTATGTGGTTGTGGGCTTCATTCCAATAGAAGGCGAGCCAGTTTGTATTGAAAAAGGACGCTTGATTCAAGATCAGGAGGCTTCTTTAGAACAGATTGCGCATCGTTTGGGTATTAATGAAATTTTGGTGGCCCCAGATGACCGTCGGTGCAACTTTCCTGTCCGCCAACTGCTCGATGCCAAGCTCAGCGGCATTGATGTGTTAGACATTTTGAATTTTTTTGAGCGTGAATCGAACAAAATTGAAGTGGATTGGTTGAGCCCTGGCTGGCTGGTATTTGCAGACGGCTTTTCTTACAGTCAGGCTAGGTTGGTTTTTGAACGGTTTTTTGATGTTTGCGTGAGCCTAGCAATGCTTTTGCTTGCCTGGCCAATCATGTTGTTTACGGCGTTGGCCATTATGGCTGAGGATGGCTTTAAAGCGAGTGTGTTTTATCGTCAAACCCGAGTCGGGATGAACCAACGACCCTTTTCGATTTATAAGTTTCGCAGTATGCGAGAGGATGCCGAAAAAGAGGGCGCTCAGTGGGCTGCTCAGGCGGACAACAGAATTACTCGGGTAGGTCGCTTTATTCGTAAGTATCGCATTGATGAGTTACCGCAAATTTTAAATGTTTTAAAAGGCGACATGGCGATTGTGGGTCCGAGGCCCGAAAGACCGGAATTTGTGTCCTCTTTAGCGTCTTCAATTCCTTATTTTCAGGAGCGGCATCGAGTGAAGCCAGGGATCACCGGTTGGGCACAGTTGCGTTACCCCTATGGTGCCTCTGTCGACGATTCGAAAGTAAAATTGAAATACGACCTGTATTACGTCAAAAACCACAGCTTATTGTTGGACAGCTTGATTGTGCTACAAACGATTGAGGTGGTGCTGTTTGGCAAGGGCGCTAGGTAGCGTACTAAATTTTTACATAATGTGACGCACTTCAAATTGTGTGTTTAATCAGGAGTCCACTATAATTCAGCGTGTTTTTCATTAAATTGGCTTTATTTAATGAAATTCTCAGTTAAATCAATGGGTTTTTAAAATTACAGAACGGGTTTTAAAATTACAGAGCAATTATGGTCTTTTTTTATTCTTTGATTTCCTCAAACAGCTTTAATACGTTAAAAAACGTTCAAGACGTTGCTGTTACGGCCTTTATGGCCATGATTCTACTCACGACCGGCTGCACCTTTGTGCCTGATAAACCTGAAGGAGCGTCGACGGTAGAGCCATCGGCTCAGGCGCCTTTTGAAACACAAGATAATACGTTAACTGGCGCTGATCAGGAAAAGCAATATGTCCAGCAGAGCCAGATCACATCATCTGACTCTTCCTCAGCGCCTAAGCAAGCGACCGAACAAAAGGATTACATCATTGGTAATGATGATCAGGTTATGGTTAGCGTTTGGCGAAATGCCGATTTGTCCATCACGGTTCCGGTACGGCCGGATGGCAACATTTCCACCCCTCTAGTTGGCGACATTAAAGCCGCGGGACGTACCCCGATGCAGTTGGCAAAAGCGATTGAAGCGCGATTAGGTTATTTTATTAAAGATCCTCATGTCACGGTGATCATTACGGGCTTAACCAGTCATGAGTATGTGAATCGTGTTCGAATTACCGGTGCCGTGCAGAATCCGCAATCCATTCCATTTCGGGAGGGTATGACGGTGCTTGATCTGGTTTTGGCATCCGGCAGCATTACGGAGTTTGCTGCTGGTAACCGTTCGGTGTTGTATCGGCAGCACAATGGTAAAACGGTTTCAAAGCGCATACGGTTAGAAAAAATGCTGGATAAAGGCGATTTATCCGATAACTATCGCTTGCGACCAGGCGATGTATTAACTGTTCCTGAGAGTTTGTTTTAGATTTAGAGTGTAAAGTGAACATAACTTACGTTTTAGAATTATTAAAAGCCATGTATCGGGAGTACAACAATTATGCTCCCTGGTGTTGGTTGGTGTTTGTTTTGATTGCTACCGCGGTCATTATTCTGGGCTATCGTTGGCCCCAGATATATGAATCTTCAACCGATATCATGGCGGTTGAAAGCAGTGTTGGCGATTTAATGCGTGGCCATGTCGTTGGTATTGAAATCAATGAGCGCAATGCAAAAGAGGATCTATTCAGTCGCAGTATTATTCGTTCGGTGATCGAAGCAGGGGGTTGGACGGGACCGGATGGAGAGCCTCTGACACCCATTCAGTTGCAGCTTTTGGGGCAAAGTGTTCGTCGTAATACCAAGGTGAAAAAGGTCGGCGCTGGGATTTTGAGGATCAGCTATCAAGACGCCGATGCTCAAAGAGCGTTTCTTGTGGCTTCAAAATACGCAGAGATGTTTGTCGCTGAAACAACCGAAAGGCAAAAGAGTGAAAGTCAGGCCGCTTATGATTTCATCGACAAACAAGTAGCGGCTTATCATAAAAAGTTACAAGAAGCCGAAACAAACTTAAAACAGTATCGCGCCAGAAACCTAGGGGTAAACGCGGGCGGAGAAAATGAAGTATTTGGGCATTTATCCAATCTACAGCAGCGCTTAGAGCAGACCGAGTTAGCTCTAAAAGAGGCCTTAATTCGTAAGCACTCTTTGGAAGGTCAGCTGTCCGGTGAGATATCGCAAAGCCGAGTGGCCATGAGAACCTTGTCATTGCAGCAAAAGGCCCAAGAACTTCAAGCTAAGCTGGATACGATGCGTTTAACCTACCACGATACCTACCCGGATATTGTGCAAATCAAACAACAAATAGCCGAGATCAAAGCCTCGATTCGACGCGGAGGGTCGTCTGATGATAGGTATCTTGTGCCTTCTTCCGATTCAAAAGAAGATCAATATTCGCCTCTCTATCAACAGTTGCGCGGTGATTTGGCTGCGGTCAATACAGAAATCGACCTGCATCGTGTTCGTATTGACGAGGTCAATAAGCTGATTCAACAAGTGCGAGGCAAGATGGTATCTATTAATGAAAGCGCTGTAATTGAAGCGGAAATGGTGCGCGATTACGAAGTGAATCAGGGCATTTATCAAAGTTTGTTACAAAAACGCGAAAACGCTCGCTTGTCCATGGATGTCGACAAAGAGGGCAAAGGCGTGACCTATAAAGTGCGTCAACCCGCCAATCTGCCGCTCTTACCTACGGGCATGCGTTTTCTGTATTTTTTGGTGATTGGGCCTATTTTAGGGGTATTGGTGCCTATTGGGTGTTTGTTTGCGCTGGTGCAATTTGATGGGCGGATACGCAACCTCAGCATAATCTCCAAAGTGCTGAGCCCTCCTATCATGATGTCAATGACTTTGAGTGATGAGCAAATGGCTTTTCGGTACAAGCCTGTAATGGTTGGTTTGGGGGCGGTATTGTTGATTTATGGAGTCATGATCGCACTTCGTTTAAGTGGTTTTGATGTTGCAGGTTCTGCATTAGACATAATCGGAGGGGCGCGCTGATGAATACCGTCGATTTTAAGAAAGATTCGGTTATAAAAAGTTCTGGTTTTCAAGATCAGGCGAAAGAGCCTGCAGACGCAGTGACGATCAACCTCAAGTCATCCTCTTCAAACCTAACCTCAGCGAATCCATCTCCCCCAATAAAGTCGATGGTCGAGCCAAACTATTTAAGCTTTGAACAATTAAAATCGCATAATATTATTTATCCATTTTCAGAAAACACGAAAATGGTGGATCAGTATCGAGAATTGAGAACGTCGTTACTTGAGCTTTACGGCAATAAAAACAAGATTACGATGGTGTGTTCGGTCTTGCCAGGAGGCGGGAGCACGCATGTTGCCGTGAATTTAGCGGCAGCTTTTGCTTTTGATGAGATGAAAACGGCGCTCTTGATGGATTGTAACTTGAGAAATTCAGCATTGGCTGAGCGTTTGTATGTCGATGCGGATGCGGGCTTAACGGATTTTCTGCACGAAGAGGTTATGGGGATCGATAACATTATTTACCCGACGGGTATTGCGCGTTTGCGATTGATCCCAACAGGTAAAAGCACCAACATCGCGCCCGAGCACTTCACCTCGAATAGAATGAGGGACTTGTTGGATCTGTTAAAGGATCGTTATCAAGATCGGTATATTTTTCTCGATGCGCCGCCACTAACCTATTCTGCGGACGCTAAAATTTTGGCGGGCTTGTGTGATCATATTTTATTGGTGGTACCTTATGGTCGAGTTTTAGAGTCGCAGCTAGAAGCTACGTTGAATGTGATTGGCAAGGATAAAATAGCGGGTGTGATTTTAAATCAATAACCAGTTATTGAGATTCATTGTTTCGCCCCACAAAAAATAACCCCAACCGGCCGCAGCTAAAAACGGACCAAATGGAATAGCGTGGTTTCTGTTGTGTTTGACGATCAGTATCATCCCAATGCCGATAACAGACCCGACCAACGACGACCATAAAATAATACTTGGGATGGCTTCCCAGCCCATCCAGGCGCCCAATGCGGCCAATAATTTGAAATCACCGTAACCCATGCCTTCTTTCCCGGTGATCAATTTAAACGCCCAATACACAGACCATAAGCACAAGTAGCCGGCAACAGCGCCAATCACCGCACTTTCCAATGGCACGAAGGTGCCGTTCAGATTTAACAACAAACCTAACCAAAGCAACGGCAGGGTGATTTGATCAGGTAACAATTTATGATCGTAATCGATCAGCGATAATGTCCATAAAGACCAACTGAAGAGCAGCGCCCACAGAAGGCTCATACTGACGCCAAGCTGTTGTGCGACAACCAGGCTGATCAGTGCTGTGATGCTTTCAACAATGGGGTAGCGTGCTGAGATTGGCGCTTTGCAGTGGTGACATTGGCCTTTTAGAAACAAGTAACTGAAGACTGGAATGTTGCACCAGGGTTTGATTCGGTTATCGCACGTTGGGCAAGTGGAGGGCGGCCAAATAAGGTTGAAGCGTTCGGGTTTTGTATCGGGAGAGTCCGAGTTTTCCAAAATATCACGAGCACTTTGCTCCCATTCGATAAACATCATCTTTGGTAGGCGGTACACCACGACGTTTAGAAAACTCCCAACCATCAAACCTAACAAAACCACACTGAAATAAAACAGCGGCGGTATCTGGTCAAGTTGGTAAAAAAAGTCCGAGAGTATAAGCACGTTAGTTAAGCCTCAACATGAATACGAACATGATTAGTTTCACGCTTTTACACCAGGCATAGTGTACATCATTCCAGACATCGGGCACGTCATTCCAGATATCGGGCACGTCATTCCAGATATCGGCTTCGTCATTCCAGACTTGATCTGGAATCCAGGGGTAAAATCTCCCAATTAAAATAACAGTAGGACTCACTTCAGTGCCTCCAGCTCTGGATCCCAGGTCAAGCCTGGGATGACGTTCCTACTTATCGTTTTATCGTTACGAGGATTAAACCACGGAACCCATTTGGAAAATAGGCAAGTACATGGCGGTAATCAAACCACCGACCACCACGCCAAGAACCGCCATGATCATGGGTTCCATCAGACTGGTGATGCCATCGACCGCATTATCCACTTCTTCTTCGTAATAGTTAGCGACTTTATCCAACATGTTATCCAATGCGCCAGACTCTTCCCCAATGGAGACCATTTGAATCGCCATGGGTGGAAACACGCCGGTTGATTTCATCGCAAACTGTAACTGCTGGCCCGACGACACATCTTCTTTAATACTGGCAACCGCGCGCTTATAAACGATGTTGCCGGTAGCGCCGGCTACAGAATCCAAGGCCTCGACCAGCGGAACCCCGGCGGCAAAGGTGGTGGAGAGGGTGCGAGCGTAACGTGCTACTGTTGCTTGAAACACAATATTCCCAATAACGGGTGCCTTCAACGCAAATCTATCCAGCAATTCACAAAACGCCGATGATCGCAGTTTGGCTTGTTTGAAACCGATTATGGTGCCGACAATGGCAAGAATCAGAATCCACCAATATTGTTGCATCCATTCAGAAATGCCAATCACAAATTGGGTGAATGCAGGCAGATCCGCACCGAAACCTTCAAAAAGCTCCTGAAAAGTAGGCACCACCTTGATCAGCAGGATCACTGTGACGATGAATGCAATAGTCACCACGGCAATGGGGTATTTCATGGCTTTTTTGATTTTTGATTTTAATGCTTCGGATTTCTCTTTGTAGGTGGCCACTCGATCCAACATGCTTTCCAGCGCACCGGATTGCTCCCCTGAGGCAACGAGGCTGCAAAACAAATCATCGAAGTACTGTGGGTAATTGGTTAAAGACGTAGCCAGATTATTACCCGCTTCGACATCGGCTTTTATTTCCATGACCAGCTTTTGCATCGAGGCTTTTTCAAGACCATCTGCGACAATTTCGAAAGATTGCACCAAAGGCACACCGGCTTTCATCATAGTGGCCAGTTGCCGGACAAAAACGGCAATGTCCATGGGGGTGATTTTTTGGCTGCCGGAACCAAACAGCGGTTGTGGTTTCTTTTTAATTTTAGAGGTACTGATGCCTTGTTTGCGCAACTCGGCTTTAGCCAGTGCGGTATTGTCACTGGTGATTTCACCATTGGTGCGGTTGCCGCGTTTATCAGTACCCTCATAAACATAAAGCGTTTTACCGCTTTTTTTCGCTTTAGACGCCTTCGATGCTTTTACTGGCTTTTTCGCTCGAGTTTTGGTTTTTGCTACTGCCATGGTTAATGCCCTGATGTGACTCTATCGACTTCTTCAATGCTGGTAACGCCGGCTTTGATCTTCTCTAATCCAGAGGCCCTTAAATCATTAAAGCCTTCTTTTTGACAGGCGTCAGCAATTTCAATGGAATTGCCATCTTGCATGATGATTCGTGCGATTGGGTCGGTGATTTGAACCACCTCATAAATCCCTACCCGACCTTTATAGCCGGCATTGCACTTTTCACAGCCGACGGGCCCATAGACCACAGCCTCTTCGAGATCCTCCTCATCAAATCCCAGTTCGATGAGTGATTCAGGCGGAATATCAACCGGTTCTTTACAGTTACTGCATAACCTTCTGGCCAGCCGCTGAGCGATAATCAAGGAAACGGACGTGGCGATATTAAATGAGGGCACGCCCATGTTTCTTAGGCGGGTTAGGGTTTCAGGCGCACTGTTGGTGTGTAAGGTGGATAAGACCAAATGGCCCGTTTGAGCCGCCTTGATGGCGATTGAAGCCGTTTCTAAATCGCGAATCTCACCCACCATCACGATATCTGGATCCTGACGTAAGAAGGCTCGTAACGCTGAGCTGAAATCCAGGCCAACCTTGGGGTTTACGTTGACCTGATTAATGCCTTCTAAGTTAATCTCAACGGGATCTTCCGCCGTCGAGATATTCCGCTCAGGGGTATTCAGAATATTCAAGCCGGTATACAACGAAACGGTTTTACCACTGCCGGTTGGGCCGGTGACCAGAATCATGCCCTGGGGTTGTTCCAGCGCATTTAAATACATGGCTTTTTGATCTTCCTCATAGCCGAGCATATCAATACCCAGTTTGGCACTGTCTGGATCCAGAATCCGCAAACAGATTTTCTCCCCCCAGAGCGTGGGAAGGGTATTGACCCGAAAATCAATGGCTTTCTTGGCGGAAACTTTCAATTTAATCCGCCCGTCTTGCGGAATTCGGCGCTCTGAGATGTTCATTGAGGACATCACTTTTAAACGCGCCGCTATTTTGCTGGCCGTATTAACGGGAGGTCGGGTGATTTCTTTTAAAATACCATCCGATCGAAAGCGTACTCGGTAGGCTTTTTCATAGGGTTCAAAGTGAATATCGGAAGCCCCGATTTTGATGGCATCAAATAAGACTTTATTGACGAATTTAACAATGGGGGCATCTTCAGCGCCATCATCATCAACGTCACCTCCGCCATCAACATGGACGTCGCCATCCAGCTCGACCAGTTCGTCGTCATCAATGTCTAAGCCGCCGCTGCTGCTATCAAAGAGTTGTTCGATGGTGTCGCTCAGTTTATCGAAGGCCACCACAACGGGATCGATGTTCAGTCCGGTATTAAATTTGATGTCATCGAGGGCTTGTATGTTACTCGGATCCGCCAGAGCCACATAGAGGATGCTGCCACGCTTAAATAAGGGCAGAACCAAATGCTTTTTGATCAGTTGTTCTTGAACCAAATCGACCGGCATGTGGCTGGGGTCGATCGATTCAAGTAACAGCAGGGGAGTACCGAACTCTTCACTGGCGGCTTTAGCGACTTTTTTAGCCGCAACCAAATTATTGGTAACCAAATGCTCGACGAGAGAGACTTTTTCTTTACGCGCCGCCTCTTCAGCCTCAGCCAAAGTGCTCTCTTCGATGATCTCTTCTGCGACTAAACGCATACCGAGCGCACTGAACGTTTTTGAACTGGCTACCATAGTGATATCGTTTTAATAAAAAGAGTCGGCTTTTTAAGGTGTTAACACCAACAGTTTAGTCGGTAATTTTGGAGGTGGCTTGGTAAAAGTCGTTTTAAGGAGGGCAGGGCTGGGTTTAGGGTACAGCGGATGTAAACGTTTTTTTTGCTCGTGATGATGAAACGATTTGAATTTAGCGTATTGAAGACCATTGGGATGTGAGATTGTGTGAGTTTATGTGAGATTTACCTCATAAAACCAAATCAGCGGCTTCAAAGAAACGCAACAAGCGGTGGTTTTCGGTTCTATGATGGCTTTCTTGGCCGCCATAGATAACAGTTGGCATCTCACAAGAATTCCATAGTTTGTTGCTTGCAGCATAAGTAAAATAAGTAACAGGGGTTTCTTAAGTGGCTATGATTAATAAGTAACTATCAAAGACTTATAACCTTGTAGGCTTTAAAAATCTTAAATGGATGTTTTTAAATGTGCGGTATCGCGTTCATTTACAATGATTCGGGGAATGCCGCTGAATGCTCGCATCGGATATCCGAAGCATTAAAAAAAATGCAGCACCGTGGTCCAGACGGTTCTGGTACATTTCAATATCAAAATGCCTTTCTAGGGCATGTTCGACTGTCAATTATTGATCTCGACTTATCTATACAACCGTTTATTTCAAATGATGAGCGATATGCTCTGATTTTCAACGGTGAAATTTACAACTATAAAGCGCTTAGAAACAGCTTTGAAGGTCGTTGGGCATTTAGAACGGGTGGTGATACAGAAGTATTATTAGCCGGCTTAATTTTGGAAGGTACCCATTTCTTAAACAAAATGGAGGGTATGTGGGCTTTTTGTTATTGGGATAACCATACGGAAACGGCGCTGTTGTGTAGAGACAGGAGCGGCAAAAAACCATTATTTTTTCGTCAAAACCAGAAAAAGCTGACGTGTGCCTCAGAACTGCCCGCTTTACGCCAATTGGATGCAGATAGCTGGCAAGTCTCGCCAGAAAGCCAGGTTAATTATTTTAAATACGGTTATTGTTCCCCAGGAAAAACGTTTTATCAAGAAATTCAAGAAATTAAGCCTGGCCATTATCTCTATTGGAAAAAAAACGCGGTCCCTCAACAAGAGCGATATTGGTCTATTGAAACACAACGGTTTACGGGATCAAAAGTTGAGGCGGCTGAAAAGATTCGTGAGTTGTTTAAAAGTTCCGTTAAAAAACGTTTGGTCAGTGATGTAGAGGTGGGTACCTTTCTTTCGGGCGGTATTGATTCCTCATTAGTAACAGCTCAAGCTTCTAAACTAACAACGGATCCCATTAAGGCCTTTACCATTGGGTATGATGATCAGGTGAGTGATGAGCGCCCTTTTGCTAAAGTCATTGCTGAGAATTTGAATATTGACCATCAAACTTATTGTTTGAAGCAGTGGAACCCTAATATTTTAGAGAAGCTATTGAATTCTAGTATTGGTCAACCCTTTGCGGATTCATCAATTTTACCTTCTTATGAAGTTTCAAAGATGGCAGCAAAATATGTAAAGGTAGCTTTGTCGGGAGATGGGAGTGATGAGCTTTTTTGTGGCTATACCAGATATAAAGTTCGAGCAATTTTAAAATGGTACTTGCATGCTCCAAACTTTTTTCGTAAGAAATTTAAGTTGCTACTATCGAGAAGTGTATCGGATCATTTTCAACGAAAAAGGTTTTACAGTTTCATTTATCGCATACTGAATGTGATTGAATGTTTAGAAGATGAAACACCCTATAAAGGTGGTAGAGTTTTTTCAAATCAAAAAATTTTGTCGCTTTTAAATACATATCAATCTATACAAAATGGCGTATCGAAAAATGAAGAGGTTTTACAAAGTTTCGATGAAGTCGCTTCTATGATGAAATCGGATTTTTTAAACTACTTACCGCAAGATATACACCAAAAAGTGGATCGTGCTTCCATGTTTTGTTCATTAGAAATACGCGCTCCATTTTTGGATTCTGAATTGATTCAGCATGCCTTCTCTTTACCAGAATCCTGGCATTACGGTAATACACAAAATAAACCCATGCTGCGTTTAGCGTTTAAAAATTTGCTACCACAAGTAATTTGGAATCGTAAAAAACAAGGCTTTGTCCCGCCTGTTCAAGAGTGGTTAATGGGAGATTTAGGGGGAGAGTTGCGTGCACTGCTCTATTCAGACCGTGAATCTTTACTTAATCGTGGTGTGGTAGATCAGATGTTAAATGACCATAAAGCAGGAGTTCTAAATCATACGTATCGTTTGTGGTTGGTATATGTTTATTTGCTATGGAACAATAAACACCTATCCAGTTTCTCAACCTCTTTAAATGTTGCCAATAAAGTATGACCGAAAACGATCACGCCATTATTTTCGTGTTCCCGAGGCTGGTCTCAGGTGGAGCAGAAGGCGTTTTGAATCTATTAGCAACAAAGCTTGCAAAAGAGAACAATGTGATTTTACTGACGACTCAAAGAGTACAGGATATTCCTCTAGATTTTTCAGCTAGCTATTCAATTTTTCAATGCTCAAATTTGATTCAGTTTTTTATGCAATTAAAGAGTTTATATAAATCCTATAAAAAGCTGACTGTTATCAGCTCTTTTACGGATATTAATATTCTATTGTGTTTATTTAAGAAAATTCGATTTAAAAACATCAGGCTTATCTTAAGGGAAGCCATTCATCCATTTTGGCATTTGAATGAAACAAAACTAGGGTTGCTTTATAAGTTGGGGTATCGGTTATATTCGGAAGCAGATGAGGTCATTTGTTTAACGGATGAAATGAAAGAAGATTTAAAGAAGCTTATCCCTCCTACAGTCAATTCTGTTCATGTTATACCTAATTTTTTCGACACTGATTTAGATCTTTCATGGAGCCCACCTAAGGACGAAATTATTATCACGACGGTTGGTCGCCTTTGTTATCAAAAAGGGTATGATCAATTAATTAAAGCGTTTTATCGATTAACTCATCAATACGAAGATGTGAAGTTAAGAATGATTGGTGATGGACCTGAAAAACGGAATCTTAAAAATCTTACACGTGGATTAGGAATTGAAAAAAGTATCATATTTGAAGGTTGGGTCGAAAATCCATTTGAATATGTATCAAAATCTTCATTCTATGTGATGAGTTCAAGATACGAAGGATTTTCTAATGCTATGTTTGAAACTCTATATTGTGGTGTACCTGTGCTTGCAACGGCTCAATATACGGGCGCTACTCAAATAAATCACTTTGAAGAAGTTGGCCACCTTGTTTCAAGCTGCTCCGAAGCGGATTTATCTAAGGGTTTGGCTTATATGTACGAGAACATTAATGAGTTTAAAGCAGAAAAAATTCAAAATTTGGCGCATGAACTGATCAATTTAACTAGAACTATTGATCAATACATGAACTTGATTCTGAATCTTAGCAATCATTCAAATGATTTCAAAAAAGATGCAAAACGATAAAGTTAATCATTCTGTTATTTTTTTTGTACCGTCATTAGCAATCGGAGGCGCGGAAAAAGTGATGGTTCGATTAGCCAATGGTTTAGTCAAGAAAGGCATTGACTGTTACTTTATTAGTTTTTTTGATGGGAGCATGAAATCTGAAATAGACGATAATATACCTGTTTCTATTCTCAGTAATAAACTAAAGTTTAGCGTGGTAAGTTTTATAAAAAGTCTAATCAAACTTATTTTGGTAGTGCGCAGTATTCATCCAAATTCAATTGTATCAACGGTCACAGGAGCGAATCTAGTTCTGTGTGCGTTTAAGTTTTTTTTGCCGAAAAAAACACGAGTTATTATCAGGGAAGCAACAACGCTGCAGAACTATTCGAAAATAAAGTTTTTTCTTGCTTTACTGTTGTACCGAAATGCAGACACTGCTATATGTGTTTCTAATGTAGTAAAAAAAGGCTTAAAAAACCATCGAATTGTTAGTGAAAAGCAGTTACGTGTTATCTACAACCCCGCTTCGATTCCCATAAAGCGTCAAAAAAAAGAAATGAATAAGGTGGATGGCCCTTTTATTTTCCTATCCGTTGGTCGTTTAGTTCACGTCAAAGGGTTAGATGTATTGATCAATGCTTTTTTAAAGTTCCAAGAAAAAACACAAGGTAAAGGCAAGCTGTATATTGTCGGTGACGGCCCTGAACGACATTCTCTAGAAAAAATACTTGAAGGCCAACTCTATAAAATGGACGTTAATTTTGTCGGCATGTCTCCAACCCCAGAAGAGTATTACGAACTGGCAGATTGCTATGTAATGGCTTCTCGATGGGAAGGGTTTCCTAATGCCCTCTTGGATGCGATAAGCTATCAGCTTCCAATCATTTCTTCTGATTGCGATGCTGCATTAGAAATATTAAATAAAAATCAGGAAAATAGAATTTTTCCCATGAATGACTCATGTACTTTAGCAAGAGAGATGTTAGAAGTTTATGAGAAAAGAGTAAATTTTAAACCTGGTGAAATTCCATCGTTATTTAATATGTCTGAAATTTTAGAGCAGTATTGTGAAGAATTGATACCTAGGTACTAACTAAATATTTAAAAGGCTGTATTCTGTCTTTTCAATTAACATTTGGTATATTTTTTTCTGATTGGCGTTTAATTTTTCGACATTTAATTGTTGGAGTAATTCCTTGCTTTTGTTAAGTTTATTTGATTGAAAGAGCATGATTGCCATTTCTAGTTGGTGAGAATAATTATTTGGTTCAGTGTTAATGGCTTTTTTTAAGTAGTGTAAGGCTATCTCCGGAGTACCTTGAGATTCTATGTAATGCGCAATTTGAGAATAGATGTGAGCTTTAAAATAAGGCAGAACTGTTGGATTATCTTCAAAAGCCAACACAATTTTATTGATAAGAGCAGTTTTTGTTTTGCAGGCCTGATTAATGTTACAAATAAAAAATTCCTGGATGCGCTTCATGTTTTCGCGCTCTATTTGGACGGTTTTTATTCTGAAAAGTAGTTCTTCAACCCAGGCGTCTTCGGGGGGAGCACCTACTGATTCATTCAACCTAAGCAGAGCAAAAAGTCCGGATAAGTCGATGTCCAAGTTTAGGTATGTTTGTTCGAAAGCCTCTTTAGCCCGTATGTAGTTTTCAGATCTGGCGGAGGGCGATTCTTCAAACTGTAACGATAAATAATACCATCTCCCAGCATTGTGTTGTGTGCGATTTGAGCTTGGATTCTTTAGTGCTTCTGATGCTACAAGGCTTGGCATGTCTTTCCAGTGTTGAGCTCTGAGTGCAGTTGCGCTCAGTAAAATGAGAAAAATAATAGGTAGAATGATGTTGGCCTTCAAGTTCATATGTGTTATTTCACATGCCTTGATAAGCAGGCCTGAAACTGCTAATAAAATCCCTATCATTGGGAAATAATTTCGATGTTCGTGTACGAGTTCGAGAGATAGAATACTGGATTCTATGCTGTGGCTGGTAAGAAACCACAGAGTTCCGAAAAAGAACAATGGTACTGATTTCCGGAATTTAAATGCTCCTAAGATGACAAAAATCCAAGCAAAAATAGAGAAAGCGGTCGTAGGCTCAAGTAAACTGACAGACTTTTTTATATCATCGTGAAAAAGACTCATTTTTAGAATATTGGGCAATATTATTTGGTATACGTAAAACCAGAGAACCCTTGTTTGGGTCATGAGTCTTTCATAGATGGTGTAACCACGATTGCTGTAGATATTGACCCACCAATCCCAGTTGAAAGCAATACTGATCAATAGGATTGCTATGATCAGCCAGCAACTGCTAACTATACAAGTTAATATAGAGCGCTGTTTGGGATCTTTGGTTTCTTTTTTAAAGAAAACGGTTTCTGTTGCCAAGATAATAAAGCCGATAACCACACCATTTTCTTTGCATAGAATGGCGCATATACCAAAAATCAAGCACAAGAAAAATGGAAATAAATGATAGCCTTGGTGGTTGATTAAAGTTATACGCCACTTTAAATAAAAGCTGTAGCTCAATACCATAAAGAAAAAGCACATAGTGGCCATGCGTTGGACAACATAAAGTACTGATGTGAGATTAAAGGGGTGGGCGGCCCAAACAATAGCAAGAAAAATGGGCAGCTTATTTCTTGCGAAAATTAAGTGTGATTGGTTCTCATCTCTGAAAACTATTCTCATTAACAGAGTCAAACACCAAGCAAGCGCAAAGGTATTAGCCAAGTGTATGATTAGATTCGTTACTTTGAAGGGGAATGGGTCAAGGCCAAAGTAATATTTTGTAATGGCTAAGGACAAAATGGGAATCGGTCTGCCAAGGGGACCAGTTTCTGAAAGAAATGCTATTTCTGCTAGTGAGCTGGGGCTTATGTTTTTAAGTATGATGTCTTCGTTTTCTACTAGCGTAGGAAAATCATCGAAAACATAAGGGCCGTTGAGGGCTGGGGCGTATGCAATTAAAACTAATATTAAAAATGGAAGTAATCTAAGGAGTGTGAGCTTCACAAAGTTTGTTTCTCAATAGAAAGATGGGACTTCTTCTTATGATATCTGTCTAAGGTGCTGTTGATTTAGATATTTATTAAGTGTTCCATATTAATTATATTTAACCGAAAATTAAAAACAAAACAGGCTCCATAGCACGCTATGGAGCCTGTTTTATTAAGAGCTATTAGATTCGACAATCAGTTGGTAAATACCGATCAGGGATGGTTGTGTTATCTGTCGCAGCTCCAGCTTGATTGACTCCAGCTGCAGGAAAGGCAGCACCACCACATATCCATACAAGGTTCTGTGCAGTATTTTCAGCAGGGTAGATTGTCAAAGTAGTACCTGTTATGGCTGCGTTAGCTCTAGCACCCATGGCTACATCGATTTCACCGCTGTCACCAATATCAATTTGGGTTACATAGTTGCCATCATAACTGATAGCTGTGGCTAAACCTGCAGTGGCGTTATCATTCGGTAAGAAGCCTCGAGCGGCATAATAGTCTGAAATAGCCGTTTTGAACTCACCAGCCATCGCCATAGCTTCTGTAACTTGAGCTCGTATCGTGTAATCTTTGTATTGCGGTACAGCTACAGCAGCCAAAATGCCGATAATAGCAACAACAATCATTAATTCAATAAGCGTAAAACCTTTCTGTTTCATTAGAAATACCTCTAAGTTAATGTTAATTTTAAATCATTGACTAATTAAAGCCTGTGAAGACTCAAAGAATAACCAAGCAAATAATAGACCAAAATACAATATTGTCTGAAGATCCTTATCTTATTGATGCATAATGATTATTTGTATTGGGACAACATAGCTTTGGATTTAGTGTGGATATAAATTTACAAAAATTGTCCTAAAGTTGTTTTTTTTTGCGGGTTTTGACATAGTTCTATCAAAACAGCTCAACTGTTAAATGCACTCTACCCTATTTAATCGAGGCAGTATTATTATTGCTTTTTTTTCCTCGTTAGTATGAGTTAGTTTAGGCCTAATCCGACAGATATGAGATCAAACTACCATTACAAAATCTATCAGTCTCAATTTGATATGAACCTAAAAAAATTAACGTATATATGTAAAATGATCAAATGCCCTGAATTAGTCGGGTAAAAATAGAGGGATTGCCAGGTGGCTGTAGATATTATTTTTAGGGTGTTTATTAAATGAAAAGAGAATTTCTACTTTTTGCTAGCAGTACAGTTATTTGCTTACTACTAACTGGAATAGTAATCAAAAGTTTTTTTCCACAACTTGTATCTACAAATACTGATTTACAGTTAGTACAAATTGATAAAAAAGTCCCCGCTTATTTTGAACATATATTTAGGCTTTCTGATTACAACGCTCAAAAATTTATATTACAAGATCCAATAACTCGTGTCAGGGCTGCACCTCTTTTTGATATTGGGCCGAATGCATCGATGGGTCCAAATGATCTTTTAGGGTTTCGGAATAAATCTATCCCTAATAAGGCTGATGTTGTTTTTATTGGCGATAGTCAAACTTATGGGAATAACGCATCTATTAATGAAAATTGGCCAGCCCATTTTTTAAAGAATTCTGTTGCACATTCTTCTGGTTATTCAATGTCAGTAGGGGGTTGGGCTGCTTTACAATATTTTTATATGTCTAAATTTACAGTCGTTTTTAATCCTAAAACGGTGATAATTGCTTTTTACTCAGGAAATGATTCATTAGAAAGTTTTGGTTTAGCCTATGCTTCGGCATATTGGCAAGATTTTCGTATTGACCCTAATTTAACAAGCGATGCCATGCCAAAAGTAAATTTTCCACCAAAAGAAGAAGAAATTTGGGGGGTGAGGTTTGACGAAGGGGATCCTATTGCTTTTACCCCTACACTCCGACTGTCTTCAAATGCAAACACCCCGGCAGCGATGACGGGTTGGAAAATCATGATGAATACTATGCAAGTATTGGATGATAGCTTAAAAGGCCTGGGTTCTAGCTTAAAAACAGATTTTTTCGTTACCGTTATTCCTACTAAAGAGTTGACTTATTCGGAACGTATTAAGCGTGATTTTGGACAAAAACAACTAATTGATCCAATATACCAAACATTAGTTGAGCGTGAGCAAGCTAACATTGAGCTGTTCCAGCAATCAATGCAGTCTTTAACTGTGATTAAATTCATCGATGTAGTTGAACCCCTAAAAAATGCGGCCCTTTTGTCCTTAGATTTATACCCTAGAAATCCAGATGGGCATCCATTACCTGAAGGTTATCAAGTGATTGGTCGCTCTCTTGCTAGAGAAGTTTATTCATTAAAAAATCTTGAGGCTGAAACTAAATAGTGCGTTTCAAGATGGTTTCGATAAGCATACTGATTAAGAATATATTGACCTCGTGCTTATCTTTATTGCTTATAGTTGCCGTAATTGAAATTTTGCTGCAACTCATGCCATTCGTTTCCCATGCTCCTGAGACGATCTCTATTAATATGGATCAGCCTATTAAGCGCTATAAAGTGCATGATGAGTTTGTTTATGCAAAAGGTCGATTTGGAGACATTGTACAAAAACATAAAACTAATGAACTGGGTTTCAATACGCCTATCTCTTTTATAAAAGATAAACCGACTCATTGTATGATTGGAGATTCCTATGTAGAGGCGATGCAGGTAAGCTCAGATGACTCTTTTCATGGTCTATTGAATCAAAATGATGTGTCTGTTTATCCAATAGCATCCAGTGGATCGCCTTTAAGTCAATACATTGCTTATGCAAAGTGGGCTATAAGAGAATTTAATTGCCAAAAATTGTTTTTTTTCATTATTGAAAATGATTTTGATGAGAGTTTAATATCCGTTAAAAATGCACCAGGTTTCCATTACTTTAATGAAAAAGGGCTGCTTACTTTGGTGGAGCACAAAAAGTCTCAATTAAAGGATGGTTTGAAAAACCTTGCTTTAATTAATTACTTGCACACAAACCTCGAAATTTCTCGGCTTATTTCGCAGAATCAATCGAGTGACAACAGTTTTGATTCAGACTCTCTAGATAGAAAAGTAAAGAATTCAATTCACGCCATAGATTTTTTTTTCGAGCATCTACTAAGAATTTCTTTTTCGTTGCAGGATGTAGTTATGGTGTTGGATGGTGATAGGCACTCTATTTATAACAATTACACTGATAGGCAAGGGTATAACGCTGTAGTTTATGATTACTTTAAGGACAAGCTAGATGCGTTAAACATCGAAAAGATCGACTTGCACCCCATTTTTTTTCAACATTACAAAGAAAATAATAATCAGTTTAACTTTAAGACCGACTATCATTGGAATGAAGTGGGCCACGAGGTTGTCTCTAAAGCATTATTGACATCAAATCTGATGTAATAATGATTTTAAGCTGAATGATGTACATTTATTTAAGGTTAATCCAATTCGTATTGGGTTTCATATCTGGTGCTTAATGCCGGGTTTTGGTCATCTTTATACATGACATGGTTACCTATAACCAATACATCTAAGCCTGTTCCCATGAAACATTTAAAGGCATCTTCAGGGGATTCAACAATGGGCTCACCTCTAACATTAAAAGAGGTATTCACTAAAATTGGACATTCTGTCAAGTCATAAAATTTTTGCAGTAAACTATGATACATCGGGTTAGTATCTTGGTGGACTGTTTGAATACGTGCGCTGTCATCGACATGTGTGATTGCTGGAATTACAGAGTTTTTAATATTAAGTTTGTCGATACCAAACAACAGCTTCTGGTCTTCTGTGAGCGGTACTTTGTGTTGATCCAAGATTTCAGCGACTAACAGCATATAAGGGCTATCAGTAGTTAAATCAAAGTACTTGTATAAATAATCAGCCAAGATCGAGGGCGCGAAGGGCCTAAAAGATTCTCGAAATTTTATTTTTAAGTTTAAATTTTTCTGCATGGTTTCAGATCTTGGGTCAGCCAATATAGATCGGCCCCCTAGAGCTCGGGGTCCAAATTCCATACGCCCTTGAAACCAGCCTACGGCCTTTCCTTCTGCAAGTGCTTCAGCCGTTTTTCTGAGCATTATCTCGTCTTCAACATAATCAAATTGAGCACCCAGTTGCTCCAGTTGCTGACGGGTGTCTGAGTCACTATATTCTGTTCCCAGATAAGCGCCTTGCATGGAATCTGGCTTCATAATGTTTCTGGGTTGTGCTTTTTCAAGGTGCCAATAAGCTAGGGCGGCTCCAACAGCTCCTCCGGCATCGCCTGCAGCGGGTTGAACCCAAAGAGACTCAATGGGCGTATGTTTTAAAATCTTGCCATTGGCCACACAGTTTAGAGCAACGCCACCTGCCATGCAGAGGTTAGGAATTTTATATTCCTTATAAAGGTGACTAATCATCTTTATTAAAACAGTTTCAGTGACAGCTTGTACGGATGCGGCTACATCCATATGAAATTGAGAAAGCTCGGACTCTGATTCTCTAACAGGGTGATTAAATAAAGCTGAGAACCTTTTGTTGGTCATTCTTAGCCCTGTACTGTAATCAAAATAGTGTTGATTTAACCGGAATGAACCATCTGCTTTGATGTCGATTAGATTATCTAAAATTATATTTTGATAAATAGGGTTACCATAAGGGGCAAGTCCCATGACTTTGTATTCACCGCTGTTAACTTTAAACCCTAAATAATAAGTAAATGCAGAATACAAAAGCCCCAATGAATGGGGAAAATGTATTTCTTTTTCAATGGAAAGATTGTTGTTATCTCCGATGCACAGTGCCGTTGTGGTCCACTCACCCACGCCGTCAATAGTGAGAACAAGGGCTTTTTCAAAAGGTGATGGAAAAAAAGCGCTGGCAGCATGGCTAATATGGTGCTCTGAAAATCGGAGTTTTTCTTCAAAATTGATGTTTGAATCAATTTTTTTTAGAGATTCAATTAGACTTTTTTTTTGGAAGAGTTTTTCTTTGACCCAAATAGGAATCGAGTGCGTAAAAGACTTAAAGCCAAAGGGCGCATTAGCAACGTAGGTTTCCAATAGGCGTTCAAATTTTAGAAAGGGTTTGTCATAAAATACAATATTATCAATTTCGTTGAGTTTTAGGCTGGTTTCATCAAGTAATCGTATGATGGCATTATGAGGAAAACTAGCATCATGTTTTATTCTGGTAAACCGTTCTTCTTGTGCAGCAGCAAGAATACTTCCATCTTTAATGATGGCGGCCGCGCTATCGTGATAATAACCAGAAATTCCTAATATGATCGACATGTCTTATGTTTCTTATATTCGTAAAACAGATTTTAAAATAATGTGTAAATAAATGGTGCCACTGCCGAGCCTTGAGCTAAGACAATTAAACCACCAAAAACTGAAATCACAACAACGATAGGCATCAGCCAATATTTTTTTCGAATTTTTAAAAATTGCCAAAGCTCTTTAATAAAGGACATAATTTGACTCTAAAATTGATTTTTCATGGGCTGGATCGGATGAGTGGATTTGTCTCGTGAGATCCAGTAGCTTTCTAAATTTTTATCATAATGCTGATGTATTAAGTCCCCTTTAATCAGCCTCATTAGTAACCCGGTGGGAGTAACCACACAGAAAAAAATGAGTCCCATAATAATTGGAGAAATGATCTTGTGAAGTAACAGGCCAAATTTAAACCAATAATAATTTGGCATTCTAAGTATTTTTGGGTAAATAACTGAGATAACAAGAATGATTGCGCCGCAACTTATAGCCCAAAGCCTAATTTGATTTGAATAAAGCAGCGGCCATAAGCCGATAATCATAAAGACTAGGGTAAAGACGATGCCAAAACTGCGTTCTGATGGCAAAGTGGTATTATTTACTGGTTCAGTACTTTTAGAATTCATAGTAAAAATAATAGCTTGTTGGATTGTTTATTACTAACTTACGTTAAGAGATTGACTAAAATGGTAGAGAGCTAGTAAAGGAATTCTTCATGAGACCATTTACAATAATAATTCCCGCTAAAAATGAAGCCAGAGGACTGACTATTTTACTGCCTCAGCTACGTAACTTGTATCCTGATGCACAAGTAATCGTAGTTAATGATGGCTCAACAGATGAAACTGAAGAAATCTGCCAGAAGAACAAGGTGGAAGTTTGTACCCACCCTTATTCTCAAGGAAATGGAGCAGCTATTAAGGCCGGTATTAGAGCGGCTAGGCATAGTACTGTTGTCTGTATGGATGCAGATTGCCAGCATCGCTCCGAAGATATTAAGTTTCTTATCGAAGGAATTGAAAAGGGCTACGACATGGTAGTCGGTGCTCGGAGTCGTTCCTCTCAAGCAGGCTCTCTTAGGGCTTTTGGTAACGGGTTTTACAATAGGCTGGCAACCTGGATGGTTGGGCAACCGGTAAAAGATTTAACTTCTGGCTTTAGGGCGGTCAAGACTAACAAATTCAAACAATTTTTAGATTTACTGCCCAATGGTTTTTCTTATCCTACCACCATAACCATGTCTTTTTTTCGTTCGGGTTATACCGTCAAATATCATCCCATTGTTGCACCTGAGCGGATTGGTACCAGTCATTTAAATATTTGGAAAGATGGTACGCGTTTTTTGCTGATTATTTTTAAGATTGGAACACTGTACTCACCATTAAAAATTTTCACGCCCGTCAGCTTTTTAGCTTTTGCACTGGGGTTACTTCATTATGCAAATACCTATATCACAGCTCGAACCTTTACCAATATGAGTGCTCTGTTATTTGTAACGGCTGTTTTGGTGTTTTTAATGGGGCTAATATCTGAGCAGATAGCGTCACTTCTTTATACTGTCAGCAGTAAGCAACAAAAGGTGCAAGAGCTAGAATCTGATGACCGATAAAATCAAGATCGGTGTAATGACAACTTCGTACCCTATTGAGCCATCTTCCGTGAGTGGTGTCTTTGTAAAGCATTTATGTGATGCGCTTGAGGCGCTAGGAAAATTTGAATTAACGATCGTTACTCCTTCATACCAAGTGGTTGAAAGAGACAATAGCAGCGTTAAGTTTGTTAGGTATGCCCCAAAAGAGCTAGAGAATATAGCCCACTCTCCCGGAGGGCTTCCTGCGGCCCTAAACCGCTCTAAATGGAATTTGGTATGGTTGATTAGTATGTTTCTAATGCTATTTTTATCAGGTTTTAATTTAGCAAAAAAAAGTGATGTATTACATGCTCATTGGAGTTTAAGTGGTGTGTTATTGGTTTTTTGGAGTTGTGTTTTTAGAAGGAAATTGGTTGTGACATTAAGAGGGCAAGACGTAAATCTTGCGAAGAAAAAAAAAGTATTTAAAATTCTTTTAGATATTGTCATTCGCTATGCAGATGTTGTTGTTTGTGTAAGTCAGAATCAAGTTGACTATTTGAGAAATTCCTATTCTTTTGCAGTTAAAAAAATAATATTAATCCCCAATGGTGTTGAGAAAGTATTTTTTGAGATTGGGTCTCGAAGAAAAAAACTGAATTTTAAAAAAAAGAAAAAAATAAAACTACTCACCTCTTCGTCATTAATTCCAATTAAAAAGAATGAGGTATTAATTCGTAGTCTGTTATTTTTAGATAAAAAGTTTGAACTGGTTTTATTAGGGGATGGCCCTGAACGTATGAATTTAGAGAGGCTAGTAGCGGAATTAAAATTACAAGATCGAGTGTTATTTACTGGACAAATGACAGGTAATGAAAAATTAAACTATTGGGAAGATGCGGATATTTTTGTGTTTGCCAGTGAAAGTGAAGGTCGGCCTAATGTTTTGTATGAAGCTTATGCATCTAGGTTGCCTGCTGTAGTGAGTGACATACCTGGAAATCGGGAAATAATGGGTGTAGAAGCGCTTTACTTTCCAGTAGGCAATGTAGATAAATTAGTAGAAAATATTATGACCATTGAAGAGCAAAGTGTTCAGAAAAAACAACACTTTGAACAGGACCAACTATTTAATGAATTGCTATCTTGGAGGCAGTCTGCAGAAAGGCACAGCAAATTATATTTTGATATGCTTCAGAGAAGGGTTACTGAGTAGCTTGTTTCTTCTTAAAAAGAAACTCATTACAGCCTAGCCCTCCAGACATTGTTTTCATTTTTATTAATTCGAATTGATGCTGATGGAAAATATCAAAAATATCTTCCGGTTTGGCAACTTCGAAAGGATAACCTCCGACCCAGTCGATCCAGTCATATATTTTTGACATACCTCTTTCCTGAATACTTTTTTTATAGCGAATTTTTGGGTTTTTAAGCATGACAATGTCTCTTACAAACCCCTTAACTACTTGTGAGGCAATATAGATGGCTAGAATTAGAGCGCTCAGTATTTTAGGTGATCGGATATAGGCTTGTTTCATAATTTTATAGAGCTTTGACCAGTAGGGTTGGTAGTTATATATTGAAATATAAAGTAGGCCACCTTCTTTGACTAAAGGCATTACATTAATAAGTGCTTTTTTCATGTCTCCAGTATGGTGTAAAACTCCCCATGAATAGACTATATCAAATGAGCCTAGGCTAGAAATATACGTTTCATCTAGAGCACTACCACTTTCAATTTGCCAACATTCATCATCTGAAAAGTATCTGTTTTTTAGACCTAGAGTGCAGTTGACTGATTCAGGGTCGTAGTCAAATGAAAAGACTTTTGCACCAAGTTGGCGTGCTACCAGGCTAGAAAGGCCACTGCCACAGCCAACATCTATAAAGGTGAATCCTGATAGAGACTCTTTTCCTAAAAAAAATTTGAGATATGACTTGGCGTTATCAATTTGCTGCTCATTTAAATTTGTTAGAAATTGAGACCAGTTTTTTCCAAATTTAAAACGACTATTATTGTCGATCTCGTTTTTAAATGATGTTACATAAACATTACTGCCGCGATGACTTTCGGTATTATTTGAAGATTGATAATGATTTGACATACAAATTAGTATTTGGCGATTAAAGATCTTTGTTAATGAAGCAATACAAGTCATAGATAAAAATTTACTATATTAATTAAGCAAATATTGATTTGGATTTCAATAGCTATGGAATAAAGAAGCATTATTTTTGTTATATTATAACTTTTCTTCGAAATTAAGGGTATTGATGCTTTCTGATGTATGGCTTTCTACCATTGGAAATTTGGTGGGTAGATTTTTTAATCTATTACTACCTTTTTTTATTATTGGTATAATTGGGGTTTCAGAAACATCAGATTTCATTATTTTGTGTTTGACGGTAATACAGATTTGTGGAGTTACTCTAGCTAATTCCTATACTGATGCGACCATTGCTCATATTCGTAATAATCTTAATTTGATAAGGTTTTCTTCAAGAGAGCTTTGCCTTCTTATATTTGTCAGTATCTTTCCGGTGCTCATGACATTTTTAAGTCCCGATACTTTTCAAATTAGTTTGGGTGTTGCAGTACTTCTTTTCTTATTAAACTTTGTGGGTTTATTAAATGGAAGGTATGCTGCATACGTTTTAAAAAATAAAAACTTTTTACTTCCAGGTCTTTTGTGGGCCTATAGAGCCATTCCTATTTTTTTTATATTTTTATTATCTGAAATAGAAAATATCATTGAGTGGTTCTTGTTTTCTCTTTTAATTTCTGATTCGTTGAGGTTGATACATTATAAAATGACTTTGAATAGGTATGGGGTGTATTCGACTATAAGTAAAAATAGCTATTCGAACTTTATCTTTTTTATAATGCTGGCATCCTACATTTTTGGTTTTAATCCAATGATTGATAGGCTAATTGCAAGCATCCAAGGTGTTGGTGGGATATCTGTGTATGAAATTGCTGATAGGATTTATAGCGTTTTTGCTACCATAATTTCAGTTGGATTATCTACCGTTGCTTTAGTAAATTTCTCTGGTGCTGATAATGAAATAATAAGAAAAAAAATGTTTTTTAAAAGTTTAAAGTTGTCTTTTATTCTTGGTATGGGAGGCGTGATCGTTGGAAATGCTATTTTGTATTTTTTTAATGAGCTTTTTATTGATATTTATCATCAGCAGATTTTGATTACTAAAATCATTGTAATACAGTTATTTATTCTACCTTTTTTTTTAATTGGAATCGTTTCGGCGAAGTTTTTAGTTGCAAAGCTTAGATACGATTTAATTCTATGGTCCGGGATTATAGGAATAATAGTGAATTCTCTAACAAGCTTTCTTGGCTTTAAATTATTTGGATTACCTGGTATTGCGTTTGGTACTTTGGTCATGTACGTGTTTAACTCTGCTTATGTAACTTACTGGGCTGTAAACTTTAGTCTTCAAAATTATGAAGGTACTTTCAAATGAGCCAAATCAAAAAACTAATGAAATTCATAAAAATGGTAGGTTCTAGAAATCCTCTAATTAGATTTGAGATACTGGTTTGGCTGGGAAAAAAGATATTTCCTCTATATCGGTTTAGTTGGTTTCAAATGGATTGGTGGGAAAATAAGAGCTTTAATCATTATCTTGATGATTTTGAAGAGCAAAATGGTTTTAATATGGAACGTCGATGGATGTTGTATCAATTGCTTAGATTGACATACGCTATTAAGGGTGACACTGCAGAATGTGGTGTATATAAGGGAGCTTCTTCCTATTTAATATGTTTAATGAACGAAAAATATGATGACCTTAATATTGAAAAAGAACATTTCATGTTTGATTCTTTTGAAGGTTTGTCAAGACCTCTTACGCTTGATGGTCGACACTGGTCAGAAGGTGATTTGAGCTATGAATTATCATCATTGAAAGATGCTATGTCGTCTTTCAAAAATGTGCATTATTTAAAAGGATGGATTCCTGAAAGGTTTGATGATGTTCAAGATAGGGCATTTAGCTTTGTTCACATAGATGTTGATTTATTTCAACCGACTTTTGATAGTGTTAGTTTCTTTTATCCTCGTTTGTCGCAAGGGGCAGTGCTTCTTTGTGATGATTATGGGTGTACTACATGTCCCGGAGCTACAAAAGCTATTGATGATTATCTTAAAGATAAAAGTGAAAAAATGATTTCGCTGCCGGATGGCGGCGGTTTTTTGATTAAAGGTGTGCATACATCGCCTGATTTTATAATTTGAATCATCTGACATCATGAAAAGAGTTATTGCGTACGTTCTTGTTCAAACCAAATAAAATAGCAGTAAATTAACCATAACTGTAAGCCGTAATCCTGTTGCCCTGTTTGGTGTTTCTTAATCAAGTTTTGAAGAGAATTACTGTTTACATAATGCGTATCGAGCTGACTCATTTCTAATAGCTTTTTACCAAGCCTGCCTTTAAACCAGTTGCCTATTGGTACGGCGAACCCTTGTTTTTTTCTAGCAAGAAAATTTTTAGGGAAATGATTGGTATAGGTATCTTTTAAAATGTGTTTTCCATGCAGTAATTTTTGTTTGTAGTGAATAGGCAGACTGTTAACAAAGCGTATAACGGACTTATCTAGAAAGGGAGCTCTGGGCTCGACAGAGTTTGCCATGGCGGCACGATCTACTTTGAGTAATATGTCTTCAGGTAAATAGTGAGTTTGATCACAAAACTGCATTTTGCTGACAGGGTTGGTATTAAAATCATTAAGCGGGTAGGGGCGTAGCTCAGCATGTGGAAAAAGTGCTTGAAAGATTCCCTTTTCGAATTGCTCGGGTGCGAATTGTTGATGGTTTTGCCGTGTACGTTCACAAAAATTGGCGAGCAGCCGAAGTCTGCGCTTTATACTGCCACTGTGGTGTTTAGTTGTATCGCCCAACAAGGCGGATAGTTTATTTAGAGTGAATCGAAATAAGGGGTTGCCTAGGTGCAGAGTGTCGTAAACATATCGTGCTTGATATCGTCGGTAGCCTGAAAATAGCTCATCCGCGCCATCACCACTTAATACAACTTTTACGTGCTGGCTTGCTAACTGAAACGCAAGGAATGTGGGGAGTATAGAAATATCGGCGAAGGGTTCACCTATGTGCTGCAATATCAACTTCGTTAAACGCTCTTGATCAAAATCTTGCAGTGTGATTTCAGAGTGATCTGAGCCAATTTGGTTTGCAATGATTCGGGCATGTCGGCTTTCATCGTAACTTTTTTCATCAAAACCAATGCAAAAGGTTTTTAAAGGCTTAGAGCTTTGTTTTGCGGCTAGGCAAGCAACTATGGATGAATCCACTCCTCCAGAGAGTAAGCACCCTACTTCAACGTCAGATACTAGGCGTTTCTTAACTGATTCTTCTAATTCTATTTTTAGTTGATCCTTCGCTTCGTCATAGGTACCCTGAAATGGCGTAATTGATTCAATCGGTGACCAATAAGGCTGAATATCTATCTGTGCTTGTGGCTGCCATGTGGCGTAGCATCCAGGGGGCAATTTGTGAATATCTTGGTAAATGGTTTTATCGGTTGGTGTATAGCCATACTGGAAATAATGGCTTAAAGCACTTTGATTAGTTGCTGGTGAAGATTGTAATATTTTTTTTAAAGCCGGTAACTCTGAGCTTAGCGCTAACTCATTATTGAGCGTTGTGTAATACAGTGGCTTTTTTCCAATAGGGTCTCGAGCGAGAAAAACGCTGTTTTCTTGATGATTAACAAATGCAAAAGCCCACATACCATTTAATTTTGTAAGGAAAGCGGGTCCTTCCAACATGAGGCCTGCCAATAGCACTTCAGTATCGCCATGGGTTTTGAATGACCATCTTGGGCTGAGCTGGGTTCTAAGGGCTTTGTAATTATAAATTTCGCCGTTGTAGGTGAGGGTGTGGTTTTTATCCGGGGATTGTATTGGTTGATTACTGGTCGATAAATCAATAATTGAGAGTCGAGTGTGTCCAATATAAAAAGGCGACATGAATAAGCTATTTTGAGCGTCAGGGCCGCGGTGAGTCAAGCTGCGCAAGGCTGAAGAAAAGTGTTGTTGCTTTTCTTCAGAAGGTTTTGTTGTGTATTGGAGAAGAATACCGCACATTTGATTCATTATACTACAGGCTGATTAAGTAAAGTCGTTGTTTTTATTATATATATCCTATACTTGAAAGGTTTTCTCGGTAAATAGGTTGGGCTTTTAAAAGATAACGAGGGAAAACCTTAATTAACTAGGAAAATGCACATGAAAAAAGTGCAAACTAAGGCGGCTTTATTTGGTTTAGTAGCTATTGTGGCTGGTTTTTCGCTGTACTTATTCGGCGTACTTCTTGGGCCTATCCGATTGCTTTTGGGTAACCCGGAATTTATAAAGGCCATCAACGAATTCATTGTTTGGTATAGCGGTGTGCCAGTAGTCATAGGTATTGCGCTCATTGTTTTTGATTTTTTGACTAAGGTAAATTGGCATCGGGCAACCAGACATATTCGGTACCAGAAATTATTCAATCCCAGTATTTCGGTCGCCTTAACAGCATATAACGATGAGTTAAGTATCGCTGATTCTGTAAAAGACTTTCTAAAACAACCCAATGTTAAGCGAGTCATTGTCGTTAGTAATAATAGTACTGATGGCACAATGGAAAAGGCTGAACAAGCTGGTGCAATAGTGCTCAATGAATCTCAGCAAGGGTATGGTGCTTGTGTGTATCGCGCCTTGACAGAAGCCTGTCAGTATGAAGATTCCGAATTGGTATTGTTGTGTGAGGGCGATTGTACGTTTTCAGCAGAAGATATCCCGAAATTTTTATCTTACATTGATCATGCGGATATTGTGAATGGCACTCGCATTGTTGAAAAACTTCAAGAAAGCCAAACTCAGTTATCAACTTTTATGCATTATGGTAATTTATTTGTTGGGAAATTATTAGAAGCAAAATATTTAGGACAGGTAACGCTAACAGATGTGGGAACCACATACAAGGTGTGTCGGAAAGAACCATTACGTGCATTGCTACCAAAATTGAATTCTGCCTTTAATTTAACATTTAATCCTTATTTTCTAGATCAAGCACTGTTAAATGGAATGACGATTGTTGAATGTCCGATTGCTTTTTTACCCAGAGTCGGTGAAAGCAAAGGCGGCAATATCAATAATAAAGTCGCTTTTCGATTAGGGGTGGGCATGATTTTAGGTATCTTGTCTGATTGGAGGTTTTCACGCCATGGGTAATGAGTACCATGAATCACGTTTAACGTATGATCCAAAGCGAGAAATTTTATGGAAGACATTGGTAACATACTATTTCCAGAAAATGATTTCTGAAGATGCGCATGTGTTAGAGTTAGGGGCCGGTTATTGTGATTTTATTAATCATGTTAAAGCAAACAAAAAAATGGCTTTGGATCTCTGGCCTGGGGTAGTTGATTATGCAGCTAATGATGTTGAGTGTGTGGTTTCGGATATTGCTGGAGAATTAGATATTTCAGACAACACTTTGGATTTTGTGTTTGCGAGTAATATTTTTGAACATATTTCACAGGAAAAGTTAGCTGAAACGCTGTTAAATTTGAAAAAAAAATTAAAGAAAACGAGTACTCTTTGTATTTTGCAACCAAATTATCGATTTGCTTACAAAGAGTATTTTGATGATTATACGCATGTATCTATTTGGTCGGATGTTTCATTAAGTGATTTTTTACACGTTAATGGCTTCAGAGTTAGGCGTATTCACCCTGGTTTTTTGCCATTATCAATAAAGTCCCGTCTGCCAACGCACCCTTGGTTGATTCGAGCGTATCTAAAAAGCCCCATTAAACCCTTAGCTAAACAGATGTTATTGTTTGCGGAGCCAGTTTCGTGAATGTATTAAGTCTATTTAACAGCAATAGGCGTTTTATAAATGTTGTGGCTATTGTATTTTTGGTTTTTTACACGATCTGGCTATATTATCCAACAATTTATTTTGATTTTGTTTATTTTGATGACGATCGTTTGCTGTTGAGGCATTCGATGTTATACGAATGCACAACGCTTAGTGCGTGCTTTAATGCTTTCTTAACTCATATTCCGGAGTGTGAAGAACCACTGGTTATCAGAAATTTAACTTGGTTGTTGGATGCGAAGATATTTGGGTTTCAGAACCCGATGGGGTATCACATATCAAATATACTTTACCATGCATCTGTAGTAGTTCTGGCATTTGTTTTTCTTCTTAGATTTACCCGTCACTTTTATCTTTCTTTTCTTGTGACTTTTTTATATTCATCTCTAGCTATTCACACTGAATCTGTTGGGTGGATCATGGGAAGAAAGGATATTTTGTCTGGTGTTTTTTTATTTCTCCTTCTAAATACAGAAATATCTTATTCAAAAGCAGTTAATTATAAAAATAAGTACTCTTTATATTTTATAACCATTTTGTTAGTAACAATGGCCTGTTTATCTAAAATATCTTCACTTTCTTTTTGCTTTGTTTTATTGATGTTTAAATTGATAACAAATAAAGATGCTTGTCATGATTATTTTTTCAGAAGATCAATTTTAGAAGTCATACCACATTTTACAATATCATTATTCTTGTACGTGTGGTATGCCTCGATTTTAGAGCCTATTGTGCTTAATAAAACCGCAGAGTTTTCTTATTTTGAAAAAATTTATATTTTACTTTTTGTAAATCCATTAGTATTTCTAAAATACTTAATGTTAATACTCAGTCCAGCTAAGCTTTCTGTAGTTTATAGTTGGCAGGGTATCCATGAAGTTAATAGTGCCTTTGATTGCGTTCTATCTGCAGCAGTACTATTTACACTTTCTGGATTTTTGATTTTCCTATTTAAAAAGAGGTTCTACAAGTCTGTTTTCTGTTTTTTATCTGTGTTGGCTTTGCTTGCTCCATATTCTAATCTTGTAAATTTTGGATGGTGGTATGCTAATAGATATATATACGTGGCTTCATTTTTTTTAATTGCAGCAATCGGTATAGCTATAAAAAAAATAGCTAATAGTCGCGTTAGAAAAATATTGGTTAATACTTTTTTTATTTGTATTCTTTTGATAAATACCGTGCAAGCAAAACTACATATTCCTGCATGGAAAAATATTGATAACTTTTGTGATCACCATCTGGCCGTCTCTCAAACTAAACAGGCTACAATTAGCTGGTGTATTAAAATTGTCGAAAATTACTCTAATTATTATCCTGATGAAAAAAGGCAAGCCATTTTAAAGAGATGGTTAGAGATCGCATTAGAATCTTCAAAAGAAGTTTTTGATAATGATTTAAGAATTAGAAAAGATTATGCATTACTAAATTACAGTATTGGGCGCTTATATTTTTTGTTAGGCGTATCGTTAGATAAGCAACTTTACTATTACAAACGATCCTTTGAATTAGATTCAGATTATTTAGAATCAAGCTTTACATTAGCTCAAGCTTATTTAGAAAAAATCAGATTAAATAATGGAGAACATAAAAATAATAAAGAGTGGATTGAATTGTCGGCAATGTACTTCGTACACTATTTTAAAGAGGTGGATTGGAATTTAGAGGTGCAAAATCAATATGACTTATTTTTTCCTATGTTCTCAAATTATCCAGAAGTACAAAAAAGACTTGAAGATGTAAGAAGCGAAAGAGTTAGGTGAGTATTAGAATACTAATGATTTTTTTATTGCATATATATTCTTTTTTTTAAAATGAATAAATTAACTCAACTAATTAGAAGTAATCAAATATTAAGTATGGTAGTTGTTGCTTTTTTATTTGGTTACTCTATTTTCTTGTATCTTCCAAGCATCCAATTCGATTTTGTTTATTTTGATGATGATCGCTTGGTATTAAGGCAGGGTGTTTTTTATGACTGTGGAGGTTTTAGTGATTGTGTTAAGGCGTTTATTAATTACATTCCTACCGCAGAAGAGCCTTTAATATTTAGAAATGTAACATGGTTAGTGGATGCCAAAATCTTTGGTCATGAAAATCCATTTGGTTATCATTTAGGAAATGTTGTATACCATGCTTTGGTAATCGTATTCGCTTTTATTTTTCTTTACCGTTTTACAAAAAAAATCATTCCATCTTTTCTAGCTGTTTTCTTATACGCCTCTCTGGCTATTCATACCGAGTCAGTGGGTTGGATTATGGGTCGTAAGGATATTTTATCAGCTCTTTTTTTATTTTTACTATTAAACGTGGAGCTTTATTATTTTAAAGCTAAAAAATTAAGAAACAAAAGTACATATTACTCTCTGACTCTGCTGCTTATTTCTCTGGCTTGTTTGTCGAAAATTTCAGCCATTACTTTTTGTATTATCTTATTTCTATTTAAGATATTGCTTAATATACAAGAGAATAAAATTCTTTTAAAAAAATCTCTGTTAGAGACTTTACCTCACATATTCGTGTCTGTTTTGATTTATCAATGGTATAGCGGGGTTCTGGAAGTCAGTGGTGTACTAAAAATTTCGACACAATTTTCGTTGATGGAAAAGCTGTACATTCTGTTTGTCATAGATCCGCTGGTTTTGATCAAATACATTTTTTTAGTTTTAAGCCCACATAAATTATCAGTTTCATATCAGTGGTTGGGTATTGAAGAAAAGCTTAGCGTTTACGATTATGGGCTTTCTTTTTTGGTTATTATAACCTGCTTGTTAATATTGTGTCATTTAGTGATAAAGAAAAAGTATAGAATTAGTTTCTTTTTTCTCTCTTTATTTTTTTTACTCATTCCTTATTCGAATATGGTTAATTATGGTTGGTGGTATGCCAATCGATATTTTTACGTAGCCTCATTTTTTCTGATTTCTTCGGCTGTGATTTTTTTAAGTGATTTTACTTTTAGTCGAATAGCTAAAATAGCAATGTCTTTTCTTTATATTAGTTTAATTGTCATTAATGTTGTACAAATAAAAGCACATTTACCTGTTTGGAAAGATTCAGATTCACTTTGTAATCATCATTTGTCCATTTCAAGATTTAAGAAAGGGACTGTTAAATGGTGTATGAAAATAATAGAAAATCACTCTTATGATTTGCCTAAAGAACAAAAGAATAAGATGCTCTCTAAATGGTTATCGTTGGGTATTAAGGCTTTAGAATTTGAAAATGATGATGAATATAGTGTCACTAAAACGGATTTCATACTTAATTATCGTGTGGGGCGGTATTTGTATTTGTTGAAAGCTCCTTTGGATCAGCAAATACATTATTTCCAACGTTCTTTTGAATTAAATCCAAAATTTCCAGATGCGAGTTTTGCCTTAGCTCAGTCTTATTTTGGGTTGGTAAGTATAAATAGCGATTCACTAGTGGCTAATAAATTTGCAGAGATCTCTGGTCAGTATTTTATGCGGTATTTTGAAAATGTAGTATGGAACCCATCGGCTGAAGCTCAGTTTGAACCAATTTATTTGGCGTTTTCGGATCATCCGGAAATTCAAAGTAATCTCTTAAAGATAAAAAATGTAAAAACACAAAAAGTAAAAAATGGTTTTCACTAGCTATCAGTTTGTTTTCATTTTCTTACCGATTGCGTTGCTGTTGTATGCTCTGGCACCTACTCATCAAAAAAATAGGTTGCTTGCTGTCATCAGCTATTTTTTTTATGGAATCTGGGATTATCGGTTTTGCGGGTTATTGTTTAGTATCACGACACTTAATTATTTTATAGGTAACCGTATTCACGATCATGCAAAGAAAAAGGTCAGACTTTGGTTATTAGTTTTCTCTGTTGCTATCTGCGTTCTAGTTCTTGGGTATTTTAAATACGCTAATTTTTTTACAGCGTCTTTGGTGGCCGTTTTTCCACAGTTGCCCCTAAGCATAACGACGGTTCTTTTACCGGTTGGGATCTCATTTTTTACGTTTCAGTGTATGAGCTACCCAATTGATATATATCGTGGAAATGCACAACCTACAAAACGGTTTTCTGATTTTGTCTGTTACATATCGTTGTTTCCTCAGTTGATTGCAGGGCCCATTATTCGCTATCAACAGATTGAAAAACAGTTGAACAATCGATTGGTTAAGTACGAAGATATCTGTATTGGCCTCAGACAATTTATTGTGGGTTTTGCAAAGAAAGTCTGTATAGCAGACCCTTGTGGTTCGATAGCGGATACATTATTTGATCAGACTGAACCTTCTTTTCATGTTGCGTGGGTTGCCTTGTTAGCCTACACCCTTCAGATTTATTTTGATTTCTCTGGGTATTCGGATATGGCAATCGGCTTAAGCCGATTATTGGGATTTAAATTTCCTCAAAATTTTAATTCACCTTACCAAGCACACTCGATTTCGAATTTTTGGAAGAGGTGGCACATCAGTTTGTCGGAGTGGTTTAGGGATTATGTTTATCTACCCTTAGGAGGATCTAGGGGGCGATATTCTAAAACGGCTTTTAATTTATTGATAACCATGCTGATTTGCGGTTTATGGCATGGGGCTGCTTGGAACTTTGTATTATGGGGAGCTTACTACGGGATTTTGTTATTAGTAGAGTTTCCGTTTAGAGAGAAAATCAATCAATTTCCAAAATGGATAACGATTCCAATCACTACTTTACTTGTGATGTTAGGTTGGTTGATTTTTAGGATTGAATCAATGCCTGGAATTATTGAGTGGTTAAGTGCGTTGATGTCATTTCATCAAATTTTCATTGTTCCGGAACAAATGCCCAGTTTCTTAATGGTGTTGCTGATGTCTTTGCTTTTGGTGTTTTGTTGGATCATGCCGACAGATAAACATGAGTATTCTAATGGCAATGTCGCTTTTGATGCGGTCTATTTATCGCTTTTCATTATTGCTTTAATTGTGATGATGGGAACCAATACCTCTCCTTTCTTATATTTCCAATTCTGATGAATAATAACGTTAAATTTTTACCGATCTCTTTTTTTTCAATCGTAGCACTGGTGGTGTTGATTGATCTAAGCACGTCACTTTTTACAAAAAAATCGTTTCTTGCTTTTCGAGCATGGGAAAGCATGTTATCCGAAACAGGCACCACTCCTTTTAAGCCAAACAGTCAATTTGAACAATTAATACATGGTGATTTAGCCAATTTTTTAAAAGTGTGGGAGTTTAGAAAACTAAGGCATCAAAGATTTTCGACGGATTATTACGGCTATCGCAATAAAAACCTAAGTGCGGATACTTATTATCCCATTGTCGTGGTTGGCGATTCGAATATGGTGGGCTCCTCTTCCTCAGATGAGGAGATCTATTCGGCTCAATTGTCTGACATTATAGGAGTGTCTGTGTATAACTTTGCTCCTAATCATCCTTTTGATGTATTAAAAACCCCTCGGTTTGCAGCGCAACCGCCTAAAGTGGTGATTTGGGATATGACTGAACGCCTGATTTTAAGTAGAAAAGAGGGCGTGGAGTATGCTCATGTTAGCCGATCTCTTGATCCGCTCACTCATTCAAGATCAATAAATTTGGATTTGTTTTTAACCCAAAAGCTAAGTCAGCACTACGCTCAATGGGCTTTTGGTAGCGCAAAGTGGGCATTATTTGGTTTGTCTCAATTTACGAATGCCCATGTTGGCTTTGTCTCACAAGATCCTTTAATGCTTTTTTATGCTGAAGGATTGTCCGTTATGCAAAAAAATCTGGATGAAAGAGGGCTTCTTGGCTCTATTGAAATGATTACGTGGGTACACCGAGTGATGCAGAAAAATGGTGTGACCATGATATTTTTACCGATACCCGATAGGGAAAATATATATAGCCATTACTTACCTGAAGACAGTTACCTCAATCGGTATGGCAATCAGTTTTTAACGGCATTAGCCCAAGGTTTAACTGAAAACCAGGTTCCCAACATCAATCTTTTGGCTCCTTTTAAAGAGGTCGCCGATGATGAGCTGCTTTATTATTTTGACGATACGCATTGGAATTCTTCTGGTATCAAACTGGCTGCTGACCTCACGGCTGAGTATCTTTATAAAGACTTAGATCTAGAAGCCACCTTGCAGAAATAAATCTGACATTCACCTACAACAGCTCGTTTTATAAAGTGGCTGATTTCATTCGCTTTAGACTGTAGCTAAACTAAAAAGAATAAAGCAGTTAATCAACGTTTAACGAGATATCACTATGCCAACACATTACGATATGGTCATCATTGGCGCCGGTCCTTCAGGCGAAGGTGCTGCAATGCGCGCCAGCCGGTCGGGTCTTAAAGTTGCTGTTGTGGATGATAAAGGCATGGTGGGGGGCAATTGCACTCATTGGGGTACGATTCCTTCTAAAGCGCTTCGACATGCGGTCAAGCAGGTCATTCATTTTAACCTTGATGGCATGTTTCGGGACATCGGTGAGCCGCGTTTGTTTGAGTTTCCAAAAGTACTGCAGCGGGCCGAGCGTATTATTTATAAACAGGTTCAGTTGAGAACGACGTTTTATGCGAAAAATCGCGTTAAGTTGTATTTTGGTATCGCGCGTTTTGTCGATTCGCACACGATAGAGGTGCGGACTGGGGAGGGGGTCAGTGAAACCCTAAAAGCCAAGCACTTTATGATTTGTACCGGAGCTAGGCCCTACCACCCAGAAGACATCGATTTTGATCACCCCTGTGTTTTTGACAGTGATAGCATTTTGAAACTGTCCGATAGCCCACGAAAGATGTTGATCTATGGGGCTGGTGTGATTGGTTGTGAATACGCATCCATCTTTTGTGGCCTTGGGGTGAGGGTGGAGCTGATCGATACACGAGATCGTTTGCTGGATTTTCTGGATCACGAAATCTCCGATGCGCTCAGTTACCACTTAAGGGATGTGGGGGTGTTGTTGCGGCATTCTGAGGAATATGAGTCGGTGGAGTTGTTTGATGATCATGTGATCATGCACCTCAAATCCGGTAAGCGGATTAAAGCCGATGCCTTGTTGTGGTGTAATGGTCGTCAGGGCAATACCGATCAGCTGGAGTTGGCTAACTGCGGTTTAACGCCAAATAAACGCGGGCAGCTGCAGGTAGATCAATCCTATCGCACCGAAGTGGAGCATATTTATGCGGCGGGAGATGTGATTGGCTGGCCGGCATTGGCCAGTGCAGCGTACGATCAGGGGCGTGCGGCAGGGGCTTCCGTGGCGGTGCCGGAGGATTCTTTTTACGTTTCCAGTGTTCCGACCGGGATTTATACGCTGCCGGAGATCAGTTCGTTGGGTCGAACCGAGCAAGAGTTAACGATAGAAAAAGTGCCGTATGAGATTGGTAAAGCCCATTTTAAAACCCTGGCTCGAGCGCAGATCAGTGGCGAGACGGTCGGCATGTTAAAAATACTCTTCCATCGCGAGACCTTGGAAATTCTAGGCATTCACTGCTTTGGTGATCAGGCTTCAGAGATCGTACACATTGGTCAGGCGATTATGGGGCAAGAGGGTAAGGCCAATTCTTTAGAGTACTTTATTAAAACCACGTTCAATTACCCAACAATGGCAGAGGCTTACCGCGTAGCGGCCTTGAATGGGTTTTATCGGTTGATGTAGTTAGGTGAACACTCTCGGCGCCATCGGCATGGTCAGCCACTAGGGCCCGTACTTCTGGCCAAACGGCATTATTTTGTACGTCTGTCATTCAAAAATCCTTTTTTGCTCAAATATTTGCGCAAACATTTAATATTATGCGCAATAAATTCTGTTATGCGCAAAGTGTTGCGCAAAAAAGCATTTATGCGCAATGCGTCATTAAGTTTGTAAAAACCATACAAGGCTCGGCCTGATTTGTGGATATCGTTTTTCACAAAGAAGGGGCAATTCTAATCGTTTTTCATGGATTGTAATCGTTTTTCGAATCCATACACACTTAAAAACGCGGATTCCACGTCCCCTTGTAAGCACCAATCACCACAGGCGGCCAGCTTTAGGTCGTGGTCGATAAAGTGGGTCGGGGTTTTGGCGTTGGGAGAGGTGATCGTGCTGGCGTATCGCCAACCGTGAAGGGCGAGATAAGTGGCGTGTTGTAGGGGCTCCCCGAGCAGATTTTCCATTTCGAGACGTAATTGGTGTTTTAGGGCGTCTCGGTCACTGTCCAAATGCGCCTCGGCCCATTCCGGTGTGGTTTGAGCGAGTAGGGTGTAAGGAGTTGCTCTATTCGGTTTACGGCTATTAACGATGATTTTGCTGATCGGTGAATTGTCGACATGAGCAACTTCCCACTTCAGATCGAGAGGTGTGGGGAGGCCAATCATCAGGCTGTAGCAGCCTTGCATCTGAATCGTTTGGAGGCTGGCGTGGTGGCTGAAATCAGTGGGCAGTAATTGAGTGGCCTGAGGGGCGGGGATGCTGCTGACGACCCAATCGAATGGGCCATGGTCCACTTGATTGGCGTCTGTTAACAGCCAGCCATTGGGGTGTTGTTTGAGTGCGATGATCTGGGTTTTTAAGTGCAGAGGTTGATCTTGGGTGAGTGCTTTGCATAACGCATTCATTTTAGGGCTGGCAACGTACCGCGTTTCCTGCCATTGGCTGGGTGTCGCTGGGCTGCCCGGTTTCAGCGAGACAATGCTTGGGTGCCAAGCGGTTATGGTTTGGTTTTCAATAAAGGGTGCTAAGAAGTTTTGGAATTCAGGATCGCGAGCGGTAAAACCAGTGGCGCCATGGTCAAATTGAAAATCATCGGCGTAACGCGTCGACATCCGCCCCCCGACGCCGCGGGCTTTTTCAAAGAGGGTTGTGTTGATTTTTTCTCTAAGCAAGTACGCCAAAGACGCGCCAGACAGCCCCGCGCCGATAATGGCCATGGTTTTTTCTGTTTCTTTATTGCGTTGTGTTTGGATGTCCTGTCCTCTATTAATTGCCGAAGGCCATTAACAGTATCAGGTATAACGCTGGTATCAGCCTTATCTATACCTTCACGTGTAATGCGGTGTTTATGAGTTTTTAACAATTTCTCTATAAACTCATTATAAGAGTTTAAATCATTAATTTTGGCAACACCATAAAGGTCATTAGGGTCATTCTTTATATCTAATTTACGTTTTTTATTTGAACTTTCGTGGACTCTTTGCCCTGGATGGCAAGTAGAATCAGGGCGTTGAGATCGCTTTATGCCTTTTTTTCCAGAGGCATCTGTTCTATGACGAACTTTTTGAATGTCGTGGTGTGTTTTTTCAATATTCTTTTGATCGTTTGTTAGGAGACGTAAGGGCGCCAATGTTGGTGTTTTCATTGAGTTGAAGTTTTTAATGCGGCGGGGCAATAAATTTTTTTGAGTCTGGCTTAATAATATTAGAAGAGAAAAAAAGGCCGCTAGCTGTGCTGGCGAATATCTCATCTTTGAGTTCGAATCACTACGGATAGGGGATGCTAATAGGGTTTTCATGATCACCGCCATTTTTTATTGTTGTTATCTAATGGTTGTTATGTAGAAGTTATGATTATTATTTAGACTGAATTTAATATCAGATCAATATCCCCCTTTATACCCTTTCAAAAAAAAACTGCAACTATTGCCTTGCTCAGTCTCTCTCTTACGCCTAAGTCAGTAGGCGATTATTTTCTATACTATACTCAGTGTCGAGTCCGTATTTCTATCTAGATAACGTCATGAATCTAGATAACATTTTGATATTAGTAAAAAGGTTTTATAAAGGGTTTTATGGCTATCAGCAATCACTTGACACAAACTCGCGCTTTATTGGGCGTGTATGGTGGCTCTATTGTAGGAGCCGCGGGTGTCGTTTTATTCATATTATTGGATCTCAATAATGCAGCAGCGGCCTGGTGGATGGGGGTCCCGCTCTTAATGGCTGGTGGGGCTATCTCTTTTGTCACGAAAAAGCACCTTTTAAAACATCAGCAAGCGTTACGCGCAGAGCATCAGCGTGAATTAGCTGAACAAAAAGAAGCGCTTAAAGACGAATCTATCCTAGAGATAAATGAGTTAGTGAACGAGATTTTCCCGGTATGGAGTCGGCATATTCAATCTTGTCGGGATCAGACCGAAGAGAGCGTAGTGGTTCTAACGGAGCGGTTCATCG
>CAZECE010000142.1:0-4627 GCA_964510525.1 uncultured Pseudomonadales bacterium
GGCGCCTATCACAGGCGCCCTTTTTTGTTTACACGCTCTTTATTTTCTTCTCAAAATTTACACCTCTCCTCACATCGCGGACTGTTGCAAAATGCAATGGCCGCTACTGCATTTTGCAACAGGCATTCACGCAGAATGCAACAGCGGCTAGAGCAAAATGCGTGAGTGCCTACCAGCAATCGCCCCCAGATGTTCGGTGATGACCCACCCCGCACCCGATTCCAATAAGTCAGCCTCCAATTCAGTTTGCCTCAGTCTGCCATCACCCTTAAAAGTTGTTGACAAACCAACTGCTTAGCCATGATCACCTTTTGTCGCCTCTGTTGCTCGGGCAGACAAAGACAGCAGACGATCAAATATCAATCAAAGTTGGCACGTCGCCTGCAATACCTATATCAAATACTGACACTTTCTAACGAGTTTTACCGAGGACAGCATCATGAACAAATTAAACTCTTTCAAACAAGCCATCAAAATCGCCTCTGCTCTTACTGCCATCAGCTTGGTACCTTCTTTAGCAAACGCTACCGACGAGCCTTTTCAAGCCTCTATGCAACTGTTAGCGCCCATCGTGATCACTGAAACCAACGCGCTTTCATTCGCTGATACCGTATCCGGTCAAACACTTGCCGTGGTCACAGGTGCTGCTGATGCTTCAGCGGCTCAATTCACCGCAACTGGCGAGCCCAGCCGAGCAGTTACTGGCAGCGTGGTTGAAGCCAGCATTGAAATGACCACCGGCGACGGCGTTGGCAACACCAAACGAATCACCGTTGACAGCTTCACCACAGGCGGTGATATGAGTGGTGCTGGTGCGGCTACTTTCGACGGCTCAGGTGATTTAGCGGATTTACGAGTCGGTGGTACTGCGAATGTAGAAAGTGATGACATCGCTGGCACTTACACTGGCACAGCTACTTTCCGCTTGGTTTATAACTAGATCGATGCCTTTGATATCCAAGATTTAAAACAAGATTTAAAAAGAGTCCTCACCCCAAAAAAAAGCGCGATTAACATCGCGCTTTTTTTTGTCTTTCAAACACTTACCCTGCTATCGCACTTCCATAATCAGCCAATTTCAATCCAGAAAGCGCCGTTTTCCCGCCGATATTCAGATTTTTTTTGGTTATTATTTGACACACTTCACAATTATCGTATATTATTTATCCATCAATAAGCAATTTTTTTGACTTGGTTCACATAATTCGCACTTGAGAACACGAGTTTCAAACCAAGATCACACATTTAAAGATGTTTTTTTGACAGGGCTGTCGCAAACTATACGAGATGAGTAAGACGCAATGCCAAAAGCCTTAGTCCAAAAACTGATTTCCATTCAATTAGTCACATTGAGCAGCCTGACCCTATCATCGGCGGCCTTAGCTGAAGACGCCAGCTTTACGCTGGGTATGCAGTTGTTGGCACCGATTGAACTGACCTTGAATAACTCACTCTCTTTTGCCGATACCACCTCAGGTCAAGACACCGTTATTTCTACTGCCCCTGACAATGCCGATGCCGTTATCTTCAGCGCTACCGGCGAACCCAATCGCGCCGTCACAGGCAGTGTGGTTGAATCCTCTGTGTTAATGACCACGGGCACAGGCACCACCAGTGACGAACAAATTACCGTCGATAGTTTTCAAACCGGTGGCACCATGGATGCAAGTGGTCAGGCGACCTTTGATGGCAGCGGCCAACTCGACGATCTGCGAATTGGCGCATCGGCCCATGTAGAGTCTGAAGATGTTCCCGGCGCTTACTCTGGCAATGCCACCTTTCGACTGACCTACAATTAATTGATTATATGATTTCACCCTAGCATCAACCAACGACCGCCCAACTGCTTTGGTGGTTATCGTCTATCCTTACTTAAAACAGTGCGTTATCACCCACCGCTTTTATTGTTGAAGGAACGCTAATTTCAGGACGATATCATGGCCGCCATCAAACACTCTCTCATCATATTAACGACTCTTTTCATCAGCGAACTGCTCTTGCTCCCCACTGCGCTTGCTAAAAACTCTTTTCTAGTGGCGCCCGGCCGTGTGGACTTTGATTTAAGCCGCCCCAAAACCCAATCGTTTATCATCACGAATAATGGTGATGAGCGCATTCGTTTAAAAATAGAACCTATCTATTTTGAAATTGATTCCAAATCCTTAGGTGCCGGAACCCACTTAAAACCCGACACAGCTCAACTTGAAAATCTAACGCCTTATGTACGCGTCAGCCCAAAATCGTTGTCGTTAGCTCCCAATCAACGACGAGACATTCGCATTTCGATTAGAACGCCACAAGACTTGCCCGAAGGTGATTATCGCTCACATTTATTGGTGAGCATGATGGAAACCGCACGCGTTGTTGGCACCGAAGCCGACCCAGATGATCCTAACAGTGTTGGCATGGAGCTGAGCCTTAAAATGGAAACCGCGGTTGCCATTTATGGCCACAAAGGCAAACGAGCCGGCAGCGTCAATATCGACTGTGTTGCTGGAGAAGACGGTTTGTCGATCAAACTCACGAACCCCACCGTTTGGCGACTCGATGGCAAGGCCTCCGTTTTTGCTGCCAACAATTTACAAAATGCCCTGGCAACCAGTTTTTTTGTGAGCCTACGAGAAAGTGAAAAAATCATCGAAACCGAGTTGCCCACGGCCACCGGCAGCAACTATGAAATTAAAGTCGACAACAGCGAAACGGAACAATCGATCACCTCGAAAGGTTGTTCGTTTTAAGCCTGTTCTAACCCTTCATTTTGAACGGTGAACACCCACCAAAACATTACCTGCCGCCCCTCTTGCCTGGCTGTCTTTTTTTGTCATTTTATTGTTATGGCTTTTGCCACCTTAGTGGTGTCAGGCGCTATAGCCGCTGAGCTCGACACAGACATTGAGTTCGAGCTGTTTGAGGCCTTTGTCGAGTTTCGGGTCAACAAATCCGGTGATACCTTTTATCAGGTACAAATGGACGAACAAGAAAATCCTTACCTCGATTTGGCGTCCGTATTGCGTGATTGGCTGGAATTTGAGGTTACCTGTGATGCCGGCCGACAATACTGTCAGGCCATTCAGTACCCCGATAATGTCATCCATTGGATCGACGGTGCCGCTTTACAATTCAGCAATGATCAAACTCCTGAACCCACACCACTGCCCGCAAACAGCTTGATTGTTGTGGAAAACAAACTCTGGTTACGTTACGACATTTGGGAACAGTGGCTGGACCTAAAAAGCATTTGGTCTATTCAATACTATCAGCTGGCCTTGCAAACATTTTTCCCACTCAAAGCACAACGCATGACACAACAAGAACAGATCCGCGCGCAAAACAAAGCCCGCAAAGCCGCTCATGAAAAGTTGCAAGCCGCGGCCGCCATCGAGCCCAATCAATACGAACACCTGCTGGATATGCGCTATCAGCTGCGTACGGTGCAACGGTTTGCAGACAATGGCGATGACGAACAAGCGGTATTTTTTAATTACGACTTTTCAAAAGATCTCTTCGAAGGGCACCTCCTGTTCAGTGGCCAGTACGACGGCACATCCGATCAATGGGAGGGGATAAACTACTGGAATTATCAAAAATATTTACCGCGCTTTTTTCATAAATTAGAAATGGGCGATACGCAATTAAACCGCTCGTTGCTGGTGCCCGGTGCGGCCATCACTGAAGGATTCGTATTACAAAAAAAACCTCAGGACCAAGGCGCCGGGAGTTTTGAATTACGTGATCGTACCGAACCCAATACCGTGATTGACCTGTATCGTAACGGTTTTCTAGAAGAGACCGTAACCGCCGATAGTGCCGGACTTTATACCATCAGCGAACGCTTTGCCGCCGGAGGCGATCGATTTGAATTGTATTTTTTCTTTCCCAATGGCGAAGAAGGAGAGCGCAGTATTTTGATCGCACCGGATGGTGGCCTGTTGTTGGAAAAATACGCCTGGGACACCCAAGTACTTTATGGCACCCTCAATGAAAACCAGCTGGCCTATACCAATTTACGCTGGGGCTTGATGGATAACATTTCCACCGGCATTCACTTTTACCAAATTGAACACCTCGATGCGTTTACCAATACCACAGAAAACGAACGCATCACCAAATGGGACCTGGCCTGGCGTCCTTTTTCCATGATCAATGTACTCGCCGAATTCATACCCAGCACACTTGACGATGAAAGCGGTAAGGAAGAGGACGACATTGCCGCCGAGATCAACATACAAGCCAGTTACCGACAAAGCTTACAGCTGTCATTTAAAGAATATGGCGCCAACAGCCCGTTACTGACCAACCAAACATTGCGAACATCGGAGCGCGAGCTCACTCAGCTAAACCATCAGTTTCAATGGTCTCGGATTCGATGGCTGAACGAATGGCAACAAACACAGTCCAACGAAACAGGCCAAACCAGCTTTGATGTGCGACTTAATCGCCAATGGACCTCACAACTCGCAATCAAACACAACCTGGTTCAAGACGATACTAGCTATCAATTAAGTGCTTTGTATCGACCTCGCTCTAACACCTCCTACAACCTAACGCGTACACAAGATGATTTTGCGCCCAGCACCCGATTATTGGCACGATTCAAAGGCAGCCATTTTCCCGGTTTCCCCAACCT
>CAZECE010000143.1:0-11956 GCA_964510525.1 uncultured Pseudomonadales bacterium
AACAGGTAAAAAAATATTTTCTTTAAGAGCACCTTGCAACCAAAAGCCTGAAGCTTTAATCCAAAGCGTATCACCTTCTTTCCATGAAATGTTGCCACCAGCCCCTTGAGTTAAGGCTGGGTCACTTCCCACTTTCGTTGAGTAGGCCTCAATTTTTTCTCTTATATTTTGTTGTTGCATCAAGCACCTTATGCAGTTGATTCAGCCAATTTTTTTGATTGCGCTTTTATTTGAGAGTTTTCACTCGTTTTTTGTGAATAAAGCTTGAGAAGTTTCCTGGCTTCAGAGAAATGCTCAATAATGGCATCAGGTTTCTGGTCATTTTTGCCAACCTCAACACCTGAATGTACCTTTTGTATGCAAATGGCACCAATAGATGATCTGGCACCATAAATATCGTTGCAGGCATCATCGCCGATCATCCAGTAGGTTTGTCCTTTGGGCTGAATCTTGTTAATCGCCATTTCAAAAGAAGCGGGGTTCGGTTTATCAGCACCGGATTCTTCGCTTGTTACGATATAATCAAAATAATGATCCAAGCCAAAGTAGACGATTTTTCTAAATTGGATTTGGGCTGTCAGGTCGGTGACGATTGCAATCGGAATACCTTCAATCCTTAGGTCGTCTAAGAAGTCCGTTACGCCTTGAAATAAAGGAGCATTGGTTAAAAAGGTTCTCCAATACGTCTGTTCTAAGTCCAAGGCTCGAAGTACTTGGGAGCCTAATCCCATCAGCTCAAGAACACGTTGAAAATATAATAGGCGGCTGTGTGAACTTGCTGTTTTTTGGAGCTGTTTTTTAATTTCTGTTCTTGCGGAAGCAAAAGCGGCATTGAATTCACTGGGGTTTACCGAAAATAATTCAAACGCTTTTTTTCGAACGGCCTCCATCCCTGCATTATGTGCAGGAGGGTACGCATAGAGGGTATTATCGGTATCGAAAAGAACCGCATCGGGTTTAATAGAAAAACGATTTTTATCAAAAATCTTCATAATATTCTCTTATTAAGCGCTAGATGAACTTGAGACATGATAAATAGCTGCATAATTCCCAGCATGCCATCTTCCCATTTTGGGTACATATCTAAGACAGTGTTTATGTTTGGGAGTAGTTGATTGGCGGCAACCTCAATGTCTTCATTACTCACATCGCCTTCGATGATCATGACTACCTTGGATTCATCGTTCGAAAGCATAACATCGACATGTAAGCCGCAAAGGCCTATCAGAATTCTCAATAATTGTTCCTCAAAAATGCCTGGCTTAGAAAAAACGCCCAGCTTAAGTCGTAAGTTTGCAGAATCATTGGGTTGGGTTAGGTGATTGGGGTTAACGGGCTGCAAACAAAAAACTAGGTCCGCATGTTTTTTTTGGGGTAGCACAAATGCCTCAGAATCGTTTTTTCTTTTTTGAATGGAGGCTAGTACTTTTTCTAAACTATGCCCCCTTTTAGTAACGTCTCGTTTAATCTTAAAGTACGTTCTTAGATCTTCATCGATGTCTAGATAAACACTTAAGTCATAACAGTTTCTTAGAACTGGCGAATAGAGTGCATGCAATCCACTGGCAATAATAACATCGTTGCTTTTGATTTTTCGGGGTTTGGTTTTTATGCCGCTACTGTGATCATAATGGCGCGCGTGGATATATTGACCATCGACAAGCTTTACTAAGTCGTTAGTGTATTGTGATAAATCGTTTGCTCTGGGGTTTAGGTGGGTCATTGCCTGCCACATGGGTTTTTTTCTGTCCCAATAGTGGTAGTCGTCGCCTGATATTTGAGTAACTGAGTGTTGGCCAAACAAACCTTCAACGGCATCAGCCAGAGTATCTTTGCCGGAACCTGAATCTCCCGCAATACCAAGTACAATAGGGCTTCTGCTTTGTCGATAATATTCGTTTTGTCCCACCATCTGGCGCCATACTTCCGCAAGCAGAATAACGCCAATGGCAAGTAATGCGGTATGTGTTAATCCGGTAGTTTTTTCAGGCAAGAATAATAAAGCCTGTTGAATAACAGGGTTGATGATATCAAAGCCAAGTAGTTTGGGGTGAGTTGTGGTGAGGCATGTTTCTAAAATATACAGTGTTGCAAAGCTTGCAACGAGTGAAATGCCCATTCTTTTACTGTTGGATTGATAGGCAATAAGCATTGGCAAAACCCAAACGAACCAACCAGGCGCGGCAGGTGTCATTAACAGCACCAATAAAAACGAGATTCCCATTACCGAGACTAGTAGTTCGAAACTGTGTCTTTTCATGGACCAAAATAAATATAAAGTGATGGCATAGGCAAAGGGAAGAAAATATAGAAATGAATTTCCCAAGTTGTCGACTAATGAAAAATGATAAATTTTCCCCATTTCAGGGTTGTTGAACAGCATCTCCATGGCGCTGTTAGAGAATAGAAAGGGTAATAATAAACAAGCAAAACTAGCCGCTGAGCCTGCTAGAAAAGGAGGTAGCAGTTTTCTTCTTGGCTTGTTTAAAAAAAGGTATATCAACATAAAAGGCACTGCCAATATCATGCTGAGCTTGGCGGATATCGCTGCAGTGACCGCTAAGCCGGATGCTAAGGGTTTATTGATCATTAAAAAGTAGAGCGATATGCAAAGAAGAGAAACTGGAATAATGTCGTTGAGCCCCAACCAATAGGTGGAGAACAACACAATAGGGGAGAGCCAATAAAATACCAGCAAAAACCGATTCGAAGCCTTTGTCAGTTTGGTGAGCATTAAGAGCACCAGGGCATCTGCCGTAAGCAATGTAAATCCATATCCAAAATAAAGCGGTGCATCTAGGGCCTTGCTGATCAAGGTGCCTGGCAAAAAAGACAGCCACATTATGTAGCCGTAGGGGAAGGCGAGGGCGTTTCCACCTTCATTAAGGAAAGTTGACCAAGGGTCTAAACTGAAGTTAGCAATACTGCTAGATAAAAATGGACCGTACCAATTGAGAAAGTAGTCTGGAAAAACTAATGAGATGCACAGAAACTTAATCGCTAGTCCAAGCTGGAACAGTGGGTGATAAAACAAGGGTTTGATCTGAAACGATGTTAGTTTGGTCATGGTATGCTACCTAGCGGGCGTTATTCCCATAACTGGGGTACTTTGGTGCAAACGGCATCTATTGATATGCCCACTTTTTCAAAAAAGTCCCTTGCTAAAGGAATTTCAGTAGCAGCTTCACGGCCTTGTAGTTCTGGTGATACTAAACAGACAGAAAAGCCAAGATTCTTTATTTGGTGATACTCTTCTATTTTTTGAGGGTACTGAGTAAAGCAGTCAACCCAAACCCAACGAATTTGCCCCGCTAACGACTTGATGGTTTCAAAACTCTCAAACTCTGAATAACGAACAGCGCAACGTTGCTCCCCCTCTTTTGCTGTTTTAACCAAAAAAGGGAATGATTGATCGAGAAAAAAATAATCTTCAATGGCGCCTTTATTCATTAAATCTATTAATCGATGTTCTAAGCCTTCTTCTTTTACATTGAGGATAAGGGTATTGTGATGATAGTGGCTTAGCCAATCTTCAAAGTGCAAGCCTGCTTGAAACGGGTCATGGTGAATGATTAGGTCGTTGCCTGATGAGCGGATATCGACTTCGATGCCGTATTGAGTTGGTGTAGATTGAAGTGCTTCTAGGCTATTTCTACGGTGCGAAATAATAATCATCTAAACAGCCAACCCTTTTTTTAAGTTCAAGCTGAATTCGATTGTGCGTTTGATAAATTTTTTCTTAGATGCCCAATCAACATTCCAGCTAGAAGCGCCATGCAGGCGCTCACCGAAATGAACGGGAAACCTGAGTACAGGAATTTTTTGTTTTTTTGCACAGTAATATACATATAAATCCAGCGAAAAATCATGTGGCGGAGTCTGCCAACTCTCAAAAAATTGTCGGGTGAAGATATTGGGTTGAGCGTTGATATCCCATAACACTGTGCGCAACAGTATGGACTCAAAAAAGCTCATGCCGACAGTAAAAAAAACATCCGAAAGAGGGCGGCCATACCGCTTGCCTTTAACAAAAGAGTTTTCTTGTGATTGGTTGAATAACTCCAATGCTTTTAGAGTATCAGTAGGGTCCGTTTGTAGATCTGCATGGGTCCAGCCAAGAATGTCGCCCGATGCTGCCTTTAGGCCTGAAAGAATGCCGAATCCATAGCCCTGATTTTTTTCAACTCTTACCGATCGGCAGCCAGGATATTTGGGTAGGAATTCTTGTAAGGTGGCAGGGGTATCATCTGTTGATCCATTGTCCACGAGAATAACTTCTCTTTCATTTGGTATGATTATGTTGGCACACTTTTCCAGTAAGGCAGGTATGTTTTTTGATTCGTTGTAACAAGGAATAACAAGAGAGAACTTCATGAAGTAGCTCCTATGGTATTTGATGGTTTAAAAACAAAAAATTTCATGCCAAAAAAATTCGAAGTAGCGGAAACGCCTGTTGCAACTAAAAATGAAAATATAATATGGTTGGTAAGCTTTAAAATCAGTGCATTGACTATAACGTTTAAAAATAAATTGACGCCATAAACTGAACTAAAACGGCTTATGTTGCCAATTGTGGCGGATGATTTTACGTGGCTAAATGTCCAAAGCCGATTGGCAATGTACGCAAACACGGTTCCTGCAATGAAGCCAACAGCTTTTGCAAGGCTTTTATGATCGGTGAAATGAAGTAAACTTTGATACGATAGGTAATCAATCAAAACGGCTAATGAACCAACCACTAAAAAAATCGAAGCTTCTTTTTTTATCATGATTTTAATTAGCTTTCCGTTTCAAGCACGACAGGAGCTGGTGTGGCGGGTTCGATTAATTCAGGAGTCTTTTTTGAATACCGCTGATTGAGTGGGTCGATACTTGCTTTTTCGATCAGCCTATCTTTCCTGAGGTCGTAAGGATGGCCAGGCCATTTGTGAAAGCAAGACTGCCAGTACTCAAATGTTTTTAAATCGTTTGGGGTGCCCCAAGAAATGTAAGAATCGACTTCAAATAAATAGCAATTTAAGCCCAGTGCGATAGCGTCATTGATGCAAGTATCGAGATAATACTCGCCATTCACTTTAGCTTCACGTTTATGCATGCTTTCAATGCATGCAAGTAAATCTTTTCTATATTTGAACGTGAAAGTACCAATGACAATTGGGTCTGTCTCAGGGTTTTCCAGAGGCTGTTTAACTGAGATTTTATCAATTTTTCCATCAGTAGCACTGATCCAGCCAAACATATGAGGGTTGCGAACGGCATTAACGTGTCTGCGCACCCCCCAGACAATGACATCAACATCAGTGTTCGCGATTAAATCATCGAATGTTTGCTTGTTGTAAAACACGCCATTGTCACATGCACCTAAGGTAATTGGAGCTTTAATCTGAACCCCATTATTTTTCTCATGCTCCAATAAACCAAAAAGGGCGGAGTCTGCTTGACCTTGACTTAATTTTTTAAGAGTTGCGATGCTAGCATCGTAGCTATTCTCTAAAAAAGTGCTAATCTGCTCGCACTCTGGCATGTCTTCTCGCAATACAAAGACATTTTCTTCTGCAGGTGGTAGACAGGATGCGGCTTGATAAACCATTGGTTCCCCTGATACAGAAATTAATGGTTTGGTGGTTTCGTAGCCTGCATCTTTGAAGCGTTTGCCCAGGCCTGCCATCGGAATAATGAGGCTTCCCGACCTTGGTGTGTTTACATTTTCGGGTTTGGTCAAAGCTTTAAAAGTTTTAGACCACTCGAGGTACTCATCTACATCTGCAGGGGTACCCCATTGCATAAAGTGTTGAAGCTCATATACAGAAATATTGTAGCCTTTTGAAAGAAGAGGGAGGTAGGTTAAGCTCGCGTAAAATTCTCCGCCAGTCTTTAAATCTTGCTCGATGGTTGCTTTAAAGGCGTCCAGCATCAGCTTGCCCGTTGCGTAATAGTAGGTGCCACTGGAGGCGTATTCTTCCATTCTGTTATCTGTATAAGGCTGTTTTTCTTGTATGCTCTTAACCCAACCATTTTGCTCTTGCAGGTAAGCGTAGTTGGTAGTCCCTAAGCTGTGTGGGTGAAAGCCACGGTAGGCTGGAATGGAGCCATGGCTCTTTGTTTCTTTAACAAACGATTTAAAGTGTTTCCAGTCCCAGTAGCAGGTAAAGTCGCAATAGTTGACCACCACAGGGGAGTTTTGATTGATGTATTTTTCAACTTCCAGGACTGCGTGAACAGGGCCCAATTTGTGTGGTGGAATAGCAACAATCGTACCTGTTGAGCAATAGCGTCCCAAGATTTCTCGCATCTTATATTTGGGCTCGCCTAAATGCTCTTCATTGCAAATGAATATAAAGTCAGTTTCGCTTGGGAAGAGGTCGATGACATGCGCAATAATGGGCTTGTCTTCTATCTCAATTAAAGGTTTAGGGATTTGATAGCCTGCGCGGCGAAACCTTTCGCCAAAACCAGACATAGGAATTATGATTTGCACTCTGAATACCCTCTGTTTTATTTCCTGAATTTAGGGTTAGGATAGGTTTAATTAAGGAGTCTTAAGCTTTTCAGGTTGAAGCCAATAGCTTTTATTACGACTAAGCTTACTTTTAATGTCGCAATCAAACAAATTCTCATAAAATCCAGTTTTGTAAGCCAGGAATTTAACACCGGTGCGCATCACTGCTCCGGGGGTGGCGAGCGGTTTTTTTTGGGCAATGTAGGTCAGCTCGGATTTCAAAAACTGAAAACCTTCTCCGTGGGCAGAACCAAAATCTTCTAATATCCAGTGGTTTCTTCTATGAAAAACCCCAATATCGAACATCCGCTTACTTTCTTCAAGCAAAGAATAGTCATGAGAGTGGTAACACAGCGAATCTGCTTGATAGGCAATTTTGTAACCTTTAAGAATGGCTTTGGCGCCCACCAGCATGTCTTCAGAGAGAATGTTTTTTTTGGGGAAGCCGCCAAGTTTCAGTAGAGTGGAGGTTCGATAAGCCGCAAAAGAATTTGAGCAGAAGGCGGTTTTAATGCCCAGATTTTTAATATCTTTGGCACTTTTGATGCTGGATTCTGCGGGGTAATTAAAGTATCGGGCGTGCGCTTCAATGGGGTTGGCGTTTTTGTGTGGCAATTGCCGACCGTAGCTGATCGCGACTTTTTTATCCGAAAAGGGCTTTAAGAGATTGGCGAGCGCTTCATCATTCGCCAATATGGCGTCTTGCGTCATAAAGACGATCACTTGATGCTCTTTCAGTTGCTCAACAGCGAGCTGTCGGGTGCCGCCATGATCAAATTCTTTTTGTGGGATGCTGAGATGACCAAAACCATGGGATTGAGTCACTTCGTTGGTGGCATCTGAGGATTCAGAGTCGATCACAAGCACCTTATTAGGCTTGCAGTGTTGGTCTGAAATCTTGGCGGCGGCGGCCTTCCATTTGTCGCCACCGTTCAAGGTGGGCACTACTAATGCGAAATTCATGTAAAGCAATGACACCCGTTGGTTTTATCAGGGGCTAAATAATAGCGGAGAAGCTTGTCTTTTTTTGAATCTGTAGATGCGAAATGTACCATATTATGACAATCAAAAGGACCATTTTGAGGGCGCAACAATAAAATCCTGGACGATTGTCTAGAGCGCCCGTGTTTTTGGCTTTATTGACCGCTATTGAGCTGGCACTTCTGCCTCAACCGCAACCACCTGCCTAACCACCTTCTCAATCACCACAGCCTCAACCGGTACATTCTGATGCATGCCTTTGCGCTCGGTAGGTGCTTTGGCAATGGCTTCGACCACGTCCATACCTTTTATAACCTCACCAAACACCGCATAGCCAAAGCTGTTTGGGCTGTGGTTGAGGAAGTCGTTGTCGATGAGGTTGATAAAAAATTGTGCAGTAGCGCTGTCAACGACTTGGGTTCTGGCCATCGCAATGGTGCCTTTAAGGTTTTTGAGGCCGTTTTTGGCTTCGTTTTTAATCGGGTTTTGGGTGGGTTGCTTTTTGAGGTCTGGGGTAAAGCCGCCGCCTTGGATCATGAAGTTGGGGATGACGCGGTGGAAAATTAAGCCGTTATAAAAACCAGCGTCGACGTATGCGAGGAAGTTGGCAACGGAAATAGGGGCTTTTTCTTGGTTCAGTTTAATAACAATCGTGCCTTTGTTGGTGTGCATTTCAACAATTGGCGGCATCTCCGCTTTGGGGGTTGATTCAGTAGTTGCTGCGTCTGTGCGGGGTGGGGGTGGGCTGTTGCTCCAACCGAGTGGTGCCATCAAGAACAGCAGGGTGGCGAGCATTAGGTGTGAGATTGAAAACGAGTTTGTTCTAATATTCATGCTATTAAGTCCTTTTTAACAATAAGCCCTGGTGTCGCTAAAAACTGGGTTCTGTTTCGAGGGCGGTTTGGGTGATGGTCTCAGACAAGTGTTTGTCAAAATCGATTCGCCAGCTTAAAAAATTCAGCACTTCAGACAGCATTTTTTTCGCACCACCTTTAATTTGCAAGCTGAACATCCAATGGTGCTCATGCGGGTGATCGATTTTATCGTAAAAACCGGTCGCATAGGTATGGTTTTGCTCTTTTAATGCGTTTGCGAGCGCAACTGATTGTGAAAACAAGGGGTCGGCTTCGGTGCCGCCAATAAAAATAGGCGGCAGTTGTGGATGCAGGTGGCGCAGCGGTGAGGCCAGTTCCACCTGTTGAGCGCGGTTTTTTCGAGCATGGCCCAAAAAAGCTTGTTGCCAGAGGCCGCGCATGGGTAGCAGGTTAAATAGGCCGGCGTTCAAATCAAAGAGGCCGTGCAGCAACACCAACCCTTTAATGGCGCTGGCTTTGGGGTGTCGCTGCATGCCTAATGCGTTACGCAAATAAGGGTGTTGTAAGGCCAAAGAGTAGGTCAGCGCTAAGTTGGCGCCCGCATTATCACCAAACAAATACAGTTGCTGAGGATTGCCTTTTAACGAGTGTAGGGTTTGATGAATCCACAGAATGGCGTGATTGATGTCTTGGACTTGTTCGGTATAGGTCGCATTGGGCGCGAGTCGATAATTGACGTTCACCACAATCACCCCGGTGTGGCACAGGCGTTTGCAAATTTCGGTATACGTACTTTTATCACCCGCAACCCAAAAGCCGCCGTGAATCACCACAGCCACCGGAAATTGTTGTTGGCCGTTAGTTTTAGCGGCAGGCGGTAAAAACACATCGGCTTTTTGCAGTGAGTGATCGCCATAAGCGCAGTTTCTCAGCACTTTGACCTTGGGCGTTTGAGCGTTTGAGCTGGCCGTCAGTTGCCGATAACGCCCTGCAATTTCTAAGGGCTGATGCAATGACTTTAAGGTGTAACTGAGGGCTGTTGAAAACGGATTCACGGCACCGGTCGCCTTATGAATAAATAAAGAAAAGGAGTCGAAAAAATCAGGATAACAAAAGCGCTTACAGGTTGGGAAGCGCGGGGCGTCGAACCGAATGAAAAACCTAGTGGTAAAACCAGGCGGCGAGTCCTAAAAAAGAGCAAAAACCAAACACGTCGGTGATGGTGGTGAGAATCACGCCACCTGCAATTGCCGGATCAATGTTCAGGTTTTTCAAAATAACCGGAATTAAGGTGCCTGAGATCACCGCGACGATTAAGTTGCCCAAAATGGCAAAGGCAATCAAATAACCGATAAGTTTTTCATCAAACCACATCGCGGCCGTAACGCCGACAATGGTAGACCACAGTATGCCGTTGATCAGCCCGACGCCCAGTTCCCGCGCCAGCACCCAGCGGGCGTTAGCGGATCCAATGTGTCCTAGTGCCAAGCCACGAATCACCAGGGTTAAGGTTTGAGTGCCGGCAATGCCGCCCATGCTGGCGACAATGGGCATCAAGACGGCCAGGGCGACTACTTGGTGGATGGTGTCTTGAAACAGGCCAATCACGGCGGACGCAATAAACGCGGTGATCAGATTGATCCCCAACCAGGTCGCGCGGCGGCGGCTGCTGGTGATCAAGGGGGCAAAGGTGTCTTCTTCGTCGTCCAAGCCGACTTGGCTGAGCAAGGTGTGATCGGCTTCGACTCGAATAACGTCCAGGACGTCATCGACCGTGATTCGGCCCAGCAATTGATTGTTGTCATCAACGACGGGCGCAGACACCCAATCAAAGCGTTCGAACAGGTGAGCAACGTCTGTGCTGGGTGTGAGTACATGAATTGGATTGAAATCGCTTAGCATGGCGTCGTGCACCCGGATGTCAGGATCGTCGGTAAGGAGAGTGGCGACGGGGAGCAGTCCTAAAAAACGATTGTCGCGATCCGTGACCAAAATATTGTCCGTTTGCGGCGGCAAGCTGTCGTGACGACGTAAATAGCGCAGCACCACTTCTAGGGTGATGTTGGAGCGCACGGTGACGACATCTGTGTTCATGATGCCGCCTGCGGTGTTCTCCGGAAAAGAGAGTACGGCTTCGACGCGTTCACGATCTTGGGTGCCCAGTTCGTGGAGGATTTTTTTGGTGACCTTGTCGGGCAGCTCTTGCAGCAAGTCAGCCAAATCATCGGTGTCGAGGTCGGTGGCTACTTGCAGCAGGTGGTCGGTGTTCATCTTGGAAAGAAAACCGGCGCGCACATCTTCAGCAAGGTGCTGCAAAATGTCGGCTTCGGAATCGGCTTCAATCAGCTGCCATAAAATCGCACGGCTGTGCGGGGGTGAGGATTCCAATAAATGAGCAATGTCGACAGCGGGCAATGCGGCCAGCATCTGTTTGACTTGCGTAAAGATGCCACTTTCCAACGCCGTATTGAGTTGGTGAAGTTTGATTTGGGTGGCATCAGAAGTCAGGGTCATGTATTGGGGGAACCTCAGTCGCTAAGCGAGTTCTCGATGGCGAACCAGGGTTTGTTCGTACTGGGCTTTGTAATGCTGGCCTAACTTTTCGGCTAAATAGACCGAGCGATGTTGGCCGCCAGTGCAGCCAATGGCCACGGTCATGTAACTTCTGTTGTTGGCAATGAACTTGGGCAGCCACTTATCCAAGTAAGAAGAAATATCGTTAAACATGTCTTCTACCAGGCTTTGTTGCTCAAGGTACTCAATAACCGGAGATTCTAATCCGGTGTGTGGTCTTAAGTTGGCAATCCAGTGAGGGTTGGGTAAGCAGCGGACATCAAACACTTGGTCGGCGTCCGTCGGCAGGCCATTTTTAAAACCGAAGGAGTAAAAAAGCAAAGAGAGACCGGTGTCGCTTTCGTTAAAAATTTTCTGTTTCACCTGGTCGCGTAGCTGATGCAAACTCAAGTGGCTGGTTAATATCGTGGTGTGTGCGGCATTGGAAATCGGGGCGAGGAGCCTTTGCTCCTTTTCGAGCGCTTCTTTGAGGGAGTGTGCCTGATCTGAAAGCGGGTGTTTGCGGCGTGTTTCGCTGAAGCGTTTGAGTAGGGTGTTGTCGTCGGCGTCGAGAAAAATAATCTCGCAAGAAAATTTGGTGGTTTGTAATGAATTGATCACGGAAGGCAGTTGCGCCAGTTGTGATGGCAAGTTGCGAGCATCGATGCCGACAGCGATATTTGTGTTGTCTTGATTTCCGCTAGAGCTGTCGGCACTGGGTGCGGCTTCCATCTGGCGAATCAGTTCGGGGAGCAAACCCACAGGTAAATTATCAACGCAATACAGTCCCATGTCTTCGAGAACGTGGAGGGCAGTGGATTTTCCGGAGCCGGAACGGCCGCTGATAACGTAAAGTTTCATGGGAGCCTATTTGCTGGGTAATCGGCTTATAAGTATACCCGCTTACGGGAAAAGCGTGGCGATTTAAGGCGATTGTTTTTTTATGTTTTGGTTTCGATATTAGGTGCGTCATTCCGTGCTTGACACGGAATCTAAGGGTAAGTGCTCTCAGCTGTGGATCCCAGGTCAAGCCTGGGATGACGTTTTTACTGATGCTGGGATGACGTTTTTACTGATGCTGGGATGACGTTTTTACTGATGCTGGGAT
>CAZECE010000144.1:0-3367 GCA_964510525.1 uncultured Pseudomonadales bacterium
TCATCTTAGCGATTTGGAACACACCTTATTATGATGTGGTGTATTCGGTTGAGGATGGGGTGTTGGAATGGCTGACGTTTGTGGCGTTGGGGCATACGGCTATTGTGAGTTGGTGGCGATTTTGGAGTTTCTCGAGGCAACGTCAAGCGCAAGGGGTTGCTCAAGGCCAAGGTAGCCAGCCGCCAATCATCTTTTTGGTCAGCTTGTTTTGTTGTGGTTTGCTGTTTACTTTTGGTTTGGGGGAGGAAATCTCGTGGGGGCAGCGCCTGTTTAATATTACCCCAGGCGATTTTTTTGAGCAGCATAACCTCCAGGGTGAAACCAACTTGCATAACCTCGTAGTCGGGGATCATAAAATAAATAAGCTGATTTTCGGTAAAGGCGTGGCGCTGTTTTTTATAATTTATTTGCTGATATTAACGCCCTTATATTGGAAAGAGTCGAAGCTGAATCCTTTGATGGATGCTTGCGGTGTGCCTATCCCGAAAGGGTATCAGTGGTTGGCGATGCTGATCATTTTGATTGGTGTTGAAGTGGTCATTAAGCAGTTTTCAGATACCGGGCGACGTGGGGAGCTCACGGAGTTTTCGGCCGCTATCGTTATTATGTTGGTGGTGATTTTTCCCTACAATCGGCGGGTATTTGAGGTGCCTCGCTAAGGCTCAGACGAAGGCCACCATGCTGGGATCTTGGTGGCGCTTCGGGTGGTCTTGGTTTGGGGCGTGTTGGCCGATAGTCTGGGTGACCGCGTTGGTGCGGTCGTTGTGGTTTTTTGTCGATATTTTCTTTCCAATTGTTGCTCTGCGGCTAAACGGTTATAGGTGCTGGTTGGGGTAAAGTCTTTACTTTGTAAGCGGTTAAGTGGGTTGGGGATTTCATAGTAAGGGGCTGCGGTATCCCAGCTGTATTTGGGTTGGTACATGATGGCTTTGTAGAGCTGGAAATCGATGGCCGCTGAGCGACTGTGTCTGGGAATTTCGTATAGGTGTCGAAAGTAGTCGATTGCAGAGAGGGTTTCTGGAGTCGGGTTGCCATTGATTGGGCCATGATAATAATTCAGTTGTTTGAGTCGCGTTTGTAAAAACCGCATTAACTTTTGAGGGTCTTGGCTTTCGCGTTGGAAGTCGTTGTAGATTAATTTGAGAATTTCAGGGTGGTTGGTGTCAATGGGCAGGCAGGTCATATAGGGGACTTGAGTCAGCTTGCCGATCAACTCGATGACGCCAAGGTCCACCATGTTGCGAATGGCTTGACCTAAACCGTCGCGACGATCGATGCCGAAATCGAAGAACGTGCCCACTGAATTCAAGCGGCCGCCTAAATCAGTACCGGCGCCTCGATCAAAAACCGCCAGGACATTGCTAGAATGGACGCCGGGTAAGATTTGGAGGGTATGAACTTCGCCAACACTTAAGTCCATGCCTGCATAAGAGATGCCTTGCCCGCTGGTGAAGGAGACATTCCAGTCATCATCGTTTAACGCCCCGCCAAAGCGTGACGAAAAGACGTTTTTGTCCAGTTGAGTAATTCCGCCACGAATGAAATAGTCTGGGGTCACAAAGGCGCTTTTTTTGGTATGCGCTTGATGCAACAGGATAATGTCGCGTTGGTCCGTACCGTATGAGACGAATTTGACTCGACCACTGCGTTTGCCAATTTGCGATAAACTGGTGATCAACATTTCTTTGGCGCCGACCAGGGGCTGGCCATCCCCTGTTTTGTTATTAATATCTTGTGCGGTGAGGGTAATGGGGGTGGCATTGTATTCCAGGAGTAGCTGGTCCATGCACTGTAAGGCATTACTGAACGTGGTGATGTTGATTTGTGGACGTTCGATCGGGTTGGGGCTTAACGCTTTGTCGCCCAGCAGCATCTTGGTGCAGCCGTTGAGTAGAATGAGAGTGACGCAAAACACTAATGGCATGGCTGAGCGTAGCCGCACGAATAAAGACATGACGCTGACCTTTTTTATTCTTATTTTAATTTGATGTTGTTATTAATTTTTATCGGTTTTTATTTAGTTTTTACGGTTCTTTAATTAATTAGATGACGAGCTAGCGACCGCAATTGCTGGCATTGATAACGTCTCCGTCAATGAAAACAACAGTTTCATTGTCGCTGATGTTGCGACCTAAGGTTTTTTCATCGGTAAACACATTACCAATGTTCAATGAGCAGTCGCCAACAATGCCAAATGAGCTGTTGTTAGGGTCTGCTCGGGATAAATCTTCCGTTTCTGCGATGGTGCGGTTGGATTCGGCGCGGAATTTGTACATGGTTTTTCGGGCGTGTGTGGGAATAAAATGATTGAGTCCGGAAAACGCTTGGCTGGGTATTTCTGCGTGCACGGTGCTGCTCATGCTGATAAGAGAGAGCAACCCAGCGGTGATCATGGTTTTGAAAATCGCTAAGGTTTTGAAGGTATTGCTAATACTGTTTTTCATATGAGTACCTATTGCGGTGCGGAGCAGGGCAAATTACCAGCGACAGAACCTATGATGATTTGGGCGCAAGAGTTAGAGCCTGCGGCGGCATTGGTTACAACGCCGGCTGAAACAGTTGCTCGGAAATCGCCAAAGGTTTTGCCTTCCAAAAAAGACCCGATAATGATTTGAGCGCTGGCGCCGTCGGCAATGGCGGCGTTGGTGATGCTGTCTAAGCTAATGTCAGTGATCACATCGCCTTGAATTTCAGGGGCAGCCGCTTGCAGAGTTGGGTTGGTCAACAAAACGATTATCAGTGACGTAATTAAGTGGCGAATAAACATAGCCTCAAACCTATAAAGGGTTTTTCGACGAGCACTAATTACCACCGCCACAAGGAGTCGCACCAATTGAGCCGATGGCTACTTTGGCGCAGGCTGAGCCTTGCCAGGAAATGGCCGCATTCACGATACTGACGCCAAATATGTTGCCAACAGTGATATCGTTAGAAAGGCTGTTTCCATTGCGGGTGTGGTTGGTGCCTACGCTGACTTCAAGTGTTAGGCCGGCATCGTCATTTGTGCTGTTAAACCCTGCACCTATGGCGGCCCCTGTGTTGAGCACAGCCCCCTCAAGGGTAATTTTGTTATCGGCATAGACGGGATTTATGCTGGTTATCAGAAATAGGGAGCTGACAACTAGGGTGGCGTTAAGAATGGATCGAGGTAAGAATGTCTGAATAGCGAACATAACGACTTCCTTTTATTATTATTAATGGTTTTTAATGATCGTCCGTTAGGCACGAAATTACTGGGTTTCAATCCTTTTTGCAAGTTTGGGACGGTTTAATTACACTACGGCAGTTTTTTGTACATAATTACGCAGCAAATAAGAATAATAAATAATCAGGTTTGGCTGTTGATGTCTTCTTTTTTGGTGAGTTA
>CAZECE010000145.1:0-6741 GCA_964510525.1 uncultured Pseudomonadales bacterium
CAAGGGTATGGTGGTAACACAAAACATTGAAACCGCTATACGCTATCACAAAGCGATTCAGAAAATATTAGAAGATCAAGGCAACCCTTTTAAGGTTTTGATTGCCTTTTCCGGTACTAAAGAAATAGACGGTGTGGAATATACCGAAGAAGCAATCAACGGCTTCGCTGAAAAGGATACAAAGAAGAATTTTGAAACGGATGAATACAGGCTATTAGTTGTCGCTAATAAATACCTGACAGGGTTTGATCAGCCAAAACTATCTGCCATGTATGTTGATAAAAAACTTGCTTACGTGCTTTGTGTTCAGGCGCTTTCACGCCTTAATCGATCAGCGCCCAGTTTAAGTAAAAAGACAGAAGATCTCTTTGTATTAGACTTTTATAATTCAGTGGACGACATTAAAAAAGCGTTTGACCCTTTCTATACGTCCACAACTTTATCTGAAGCGACCGATATAAATGTTCTCCACGAATTAAAAGATGCCATGGATGATGTGGGCGTGTATGAATGGTATGAGGTGGAAAATTTTGTTACCCGTTATTTTAATAATGAGGATGCACAAGTTTTAAGCCCTATTATCGATGTGGCGGCAGCGCGCTTCAATACCGATTTAGAATTGGAGAATGAAGCGAAAATTGATTTTAAAATTAAAGCTAAGCAATTTGTCAAAATTTACGGACAGATGGCAGCAATATTGCCCTATGAGATGGTGGTTTGGGAAAAACTATTTTGGTTTTTGAAGTTTCTTATACCAAAGCTCAAGGTCGTTGACCCTGACGCACCCATATTAGATGAGCTTCTTGATTCAGTTGATTTAAGCTCATATGGGTTGCAGCGAGTTAAGCTCAATCACTCGATAGAGTTAGATCAATCGGAAGCAGAGCTTGATCCACAAAACCCCAGTCCGCGTGGCGCTCATGGTGTAAATGCTGAGAACGATCCGTTGGATGAGATTATCAGAGCTTTTAATGAGCGATGGTTTCAGGGGTGGAGCGCAACGCCTGAGGAACAAAAGGTTAAGTTTGTGAATATTGCGGAGAGCGTGAAGAGTCACCCTGATTTTGAAACGAAATACAAAAATAATCCTGACCCACATAATAGAGAATTGGCGTTTGAAAAGATGCTGAAAGAAATCATGTTACAGCGCCGAAAGGATGAATTGGAGCTGTATAAGCTGTTTGCTAATGATCCCGCTTTTAAAACTGCTTGGACTCAGAGTATGCAGAGGTCTATTGGGTTTTAATGAATTTCCCAAAGGAAATTGAAAAGCAACTGCGGGACGACTCAAGGCAACTTTTCGAGGAGGCCGTAGAGTTTAATGAAAAGCTTGTTAGTTTGACATGGAAGTCAGGCAAACATCACTATCATGCCACTCTTTGGGCTTACATGATGGCTGCATTTTCACATGTAGATCTTTATTCAAAACTGTGGGATGGTGGTCGTGAAACTAAACAAACTCCTAGGATGCGTAAGTTCCTTGATTGTTACATGCCCAGAGGACGCTACACCCATGATTTAGCCATACAACTGTGGCGGCACACTCTGATGCATACCAGTAGGCCGCGGCGATTAAAAGAAGAAAAGACAGGTGTCGTTTATAGGTATTTGTTGCACTGGGGGTCGCCCCAGCTACCATTGGAGCAACATTACACAATTGGGAAACAAAACATTTTTAATATTGGCTTAATCTATTTGCTTCAAGATTTTGATATGGCTTTGAGTGATTATTTGTCTGAAGCAAGATTATCTGAGCAGTTAATTTCAAATGTCCATGAAGTCTGGCCCCGCATTACGGTGCAGACATTAAAATTGTAAGAGAGCCGATAGTTTTCAACGGATTGATAGATGTTCGCTTTCTAGGAGTTGACGATGAAATTACCCACAATGATATTTTCTTTCTTGGTTGTTTTTAGCAAGCTCAACCTATCCCCTAGCATTAGCCACGCATGTCGCTTTTCACTTCTTAGTTCATGTCGCTGGTAAATCCTTTTAAGCCGATTGGGCTCAACATGATTCAGGCAGCGCTCAATCACTTCACCCATCACTCCCAGCTCACCCATCAGAGTAGCAGCGGTGCGGCGCAAATCATGAGGCGTCCAGTTGCCACCAGATAGCAGTAAACTTTCGGTTGCAGATGATCGGTTGGCTATTTGTGTTGCTCTTGTACGGTCGCGAATTTGCTTTGAAATGGATTTCAAGCCGATGTGCTTGGAGATATCCCGAGAGGGGAGGCACCATTCGCTGCCTTGGGAGAGACCAAGCAACGCTTCGAAGTGTTGGCTTGCGAAAGGTGAGAGAAAAATCGTGTGTTCTTTAGCGTTCTTACTGTTACCAGCAGGAATGATCCATTCACCCTTAGCGAGATCAACTTGAGACCAATTAGCTTGAGAAAGCTCCCCCACACGGCATGCAGTAGCGAGCATAATCCATATGGCGTGCTCTGTTGCTTTGGGGAGTTTGGCATCAGGTAGTTTTTCATAAAGTTCAGTGATCTCGGCTTCATTGAGAAAACGATCACGTTCATTTTGCTTGCCGCCAATCCTTTCTTTGGTTAAACCTGCCAGAGGGTGAGCGGGCACCCACTCACGGGCAACGGCATAGTTGTAGAATTGCCTGAGGTCACCAAATATATGATTGGCCATGACTTTGGCACCACGAGCAACGATTTCATCCAACACCTCTAATATCATGGCTTTTGTCACGTCAGTCAAAGCCACGGCCCCTAATTTTGGTAAAACGTCTTTCTTGAATGATCTGATGGTTTCATGACCTGAGTCCTTTCTACGCGATAGTTCGCGAGAAAACCATTGTTGAACAGCATCACCAAAGGTGCGGTTATTGGCCGCTTCAATGGCCAGGCGTTGTAGCTCAGCTTTCTGTCGCTCAATTTCTTGCGCTTGGTCGAGCTTATTTGTGAGCTTTTGGTTCTTACGCCGTTCTATCGGGTCAATGCCTTGCGAGAGCTCTGACTTTATTTGATTGCACTTAGTTCTAATTTGAGCCAGTGACAGGGTAGGCCATTGGTCAACTTTGGTGGTTTTGGATTTTTTGCCAGCTCTATATCTGTATTCAAATTGAACAGAAAGGTTGCCCTGACGGTTGATTCGTACCCGGCCTCTGAGACCGCCGCCATCGTTTAGAATCTTGCCAGAGTCTGTTTCAGTTAACGCCTTTAATTGAGTGCTGGTCAGTAATTTGGTGCTCACGGGGTTCTCGGTCGATTTTGGTTATATTCTTCTGCACCAACACTGCACCAACAACTCGATAGGCTGCAGAAGGAACGCTCTGGACTTTATTGGATCATTTTATTATCTTTATCTAAATAAAAACAGGGGGTTAAGTGAAAATAGTGGACTGCTTAGGACGTGGCTGGATCTGGTGTTACCTAACTACGAACCAGGTGGTCGGAGGTTCGAATCCTTCCGGGCGCGCCATTTTCATTTTTCTTGTGGTCTTGCTTTATTCGCAAGGATAACCAAAAGACTATAAGACTCTTTAAAGCTGATTCGCAGCTGACTTTTTATATCTATTTTGCTGGAAAACCAACCATCTTTGATTATTGTTAAAGAGAGCTAGTGCTATGGAGTGCTGAGTCTGCGATCTTGGTCGTCAGGTAATGGCCTTTTGATATTTTTCGATGTATTGGGTGTGTTGATATGAAAGTTCGTGAAAAGTTTATGTACGGTGGTGTGTCCTTGGCTTTAATTCCATTGGCTATTGCGGCGTTTTTTATTGCCTCCCAAACGATACAAACCGGTAGCGAGCTGATTAAAGAGCGTGTGCAAAGTCAGCTGATTTCTTTGCGAGAAGATAAAAAGCGACAAATTGAAAATTATTTTGAGATGATCCGAAATCAAATCGTGTCTTTTTCGCATAACCATATGGTTGTCTCTGCAATGAGTGATTTTAAAGGCGCTTACCAACAAATTCCAAATGCTAACGCGTCCCAAGTTGCCGCCATTCGGGGGTATTACGATAACCAATTTGGCACCGAGTATATCCGTAGAAACGCCAACCAAGAGCCACCTGTTGAGGCCATGTTGCAGGGGCATAGTCCCAAAACACAATTTTTACAGCATCAATATATTGTCAACAATCAAAACCCATTGGGCTCTAAGCATTTATTGGATGCGGTGAACGATGGCTCTTTATACGCTAGAGCCCATCAACGCAATCACCCTGTTATTCGTGAGTTTTTGGAATTGTTTGGGTATTACGATATTTTTTTGGTCGACAGTGAAACGGGCCTGATCCTTTATTCGGTGTTTAAAGAACTCGATTATATGACGTCGTTAAAAAACGGGCCTTACGCTAACAGCGGCATTGGTCAAGCCTATAAAGGTGCGATGGCGCTCAATGATAAGCAGTCGGTTTATCTAACAGACTTTGCTCCATATACGCCTTCCTATGAGGATGCGGCTTCTTTTATAGCCGCGCCTATCTTCGATGGTCAGCAAAAAATTGGTGTTTTGATTTTCCAAATGCCTGTGGATCGTATTAACCAAGTGATGACGAACGAGCAACGCTGGAAAGATTCTGGTTTGGGTGAATCCGGGGAAATTTATTTGGTGGGGCAGGATAAGTTGCTGCGCAGTGAAAGCCGGTTCTTAATTGAAGACCCAGAGGGGTATTTTGACGCCTTGACCCAAGCGGGTATTTCCTCTGATTTGTTAGCTACTATGAAGTCAAAATCTCTAAGCATGGGCTTTCAGCCGGTCAATACGTTAGCGGTTGAGCGGGCACTTAGTGGTGAGACTGGCTTTGATATTGTCGATGATTATCGAAATGTGCCGGTTTTGTCGGCTTACACGCCGGTTAATGTCTTGGGTTTGAATTGGGCTATTATGGCTGAAATGGATGAGGAAGAAGCCTTTGCCTCTGTGGGTACATTATCGACCAATGTATTAAAAACGGTGGGCATTATTTTCGTTTGTGTTGGGTTGTTGTCTTTTGGTTTGGTGTTTTCGTCGGTGAATCGTTTGTTGTCACCCTTGGCCAATGCCAGTAAGGGCATGTACGACATTGCCAGAGGTGATGGGGATCTGACTAAGCGGTTAAGCTCAGATGGTAATGACGAATTCACCGAGCTGGCAGGAAACTTTAATGCGTTTGCTGAGCGTATTCAGAAAACGGTGATATCGATTCGAGAGAACTCAGAAAAGTTTGCGCATACCTTAGGGGCTGCGGATCGCATGGCGGCCTCCTCTTTAAATCGGCTTGATGAACAGCAAGGGATGACGCTACAGGCTACGAATGCGGTCAACCATGTGTCAGCCAGTATTGTCGAGGTGGCGCGCAGCTCTGAAGCGGTTTCATCCTCTTCGGATTTGGTTTCAGCAGATACTGATAAAGCGAATCAATTGTTTTCTGAAGTCTTGGCCGGTATGAACAGCTTATGCGATAAAGTGCAGGGTGCGTCTAGCGTGGTGGCGAATTTGAAATCGGAGAGCGAGCAGATTGGTCAAGTGGTGGATGTGATTCGAGGTATTGCTGAGCAAACCAACTTACTTGCGCTGAATGCGGCGATCGAAGCGGCTCGAGCAGGCGAGCAAGGTCGAGGTTTTGCGGTGGTGGCTGATGAGGTGCGCTCTTTGGCCAGTCGAACTCAGGACTCAACTCAGGAGATTGAAACCATCGTCAGCAATCTTCAAAGTGAAGCCAGTAAGGCGGTGACTTACATGGATGAAAGCCGAGACAGCGCTGAGAAAAGTATCACTGCGGGTAATGATGCCGCGGGTGCTATTGCAACGGCAAATTCGGGGGTTGGTACCATTGCGGCTAATATTGGTCAGGTGGCGTCAACGGCGGAAGAGCAGTCTCGGGTGGTTGAAGGTATTCAAAGAAACATTCAAGAAGTGAATGATCTTTCTAAAGGGGTATCTGACAGTTTCCATGAATTGAACGCCAACATCAGCGAATTAGCCAGATTGGGTGATCAGTTCAGTGAGTTGATCAAAGGATTTAAGATTGGTTAATACCACTTAATATCTCTTCACGCCTACTGATGCTTCTTATGTGCGCTGAAGCGCATAATTTATCGTGGAGTTAAAATTTTAATTTCTTGATACAGCGCACTTTGATCGCCAAACAATGGCGGCAAATTTATCTCATTGCTCTGTGATGAAGCCACTGATGCTGTATCTACAGACTCTGTTTCTAAAGGCTCTGTTTCTACATACTTTGTTTCAATGGATTCTGCTTTTACCGACAGAGCTTTAACTGAAGGCACTTCTACCGATTGAGTTTCTAGGGAAGTGGTTTCTAAATCACCCGGAAGTTCTGCTGTCTCTGTTTCCTGTATGCTGACGTCAGGAATTGGTAGGTTTTCTGGCTTTTTGATGATGTGTATATGCTCAGGGATGCCTGATGGTTGAGTCAAAACGTTTTTTTGCGATTTTCTATTAATGGAGTGAATGATTTCAGGAGTTGCGTCTCTGACAAAACGGCCAGTCATTTCTTTGTATAAACCGTCTTTATCTTTACCAATCCCGTATAAATTTAACTGTCTATAAAAGGTATTTATGTTGTTTGATTTGGTGACCTTATTTAAGGTGTTTTTTTTGAAGCAATTAATATCAGTTATTTTAAACCTAAGCCCATCATCACACCATTTCATTCCTGTCTTTTCAGCGGATAATTGTAATGTTGTATGTAGTTTGCGAAGAAATTTTCGACATTGACTTTGAGATTGTTCTTTCATTGAATCGGAAGAGTTGAGTGAATCACTCCGACGTCGGG
>CAZECE010000146.1:0-6809 GCA_964510525.1 uncultured Pseudomonadales bacterium
CATAATGTCGGTCAAGACGACCCCAAAGGTTTCAATCGCTTGTGATGGTCGTTGCAACTTATAATACGTCCACCCCAACATATAACGCGCATGCCTTTGTAATTGGCCAATGGCCTTATTCGCCACATTTGCGTAATAAATCTCAGCTGTTTGATAATCGCTTAGATTAAAATAAATATCCGCCACCCGAAATTCCGCTTCATTAACGTTTCGGTAGGTTGGGTATTTTGAAATGAGTGCTTGTAAGGTTTCCATCGCCTCCATTTCTCGGCCTTCCAAATGGTAAGCTCTCGCTAGTTGGTAATAAACTTCAGCGTTTTCAGGAGAATTCGGATATTTTTTTAAAATATTTTCGTAGGACTTGATCGCATCCTGGTAATTATTTTTTCCATCTTGCGATTCTAAATACTGCTCGCTGCCTTCAATCATATAGACATTAGAAATACGCCGTTCAATTTTTTCTCTAAGTTCTGAGTCATCAATAGATTGTACGATGTCTTTATACTCTTCTCTGACTTCGGCATACGTCATGGGTTTAATTGATTGCTCCCCGACCTCCGGTATTTTTCCTTTCAATTGCCCAAGCGTTTGATATTGATTACTCTGGCAACCTATGCAAGCGATCATTGATACTAAACAGGCGGCTTTGCTGATATTTTTTGTTGATTTCATGGTTTAATTCCGTACCTAATAAATACTGATTACTGTGTAATGGCTTTGTCGTGTAAGCGTACCCGTCCTAATCGAGACTGCGCTGAGTAATGCGTCATTCGCTCTTTGTGGCGCATTAACTCAGTGACCATCATCTTTCTAAAAATGGGCTCCAATAAAGCTATGTTGCTATCCGTTTTCTCGAGCTGATAATAGATACGCTGTTTTAAATCGGATAATTCGGCACGATAACCTATGGGTTGAATATACGCCGTTTTTAACTGCTCCAAACGAAACGTTCGTTCATTTAATTCGCTTAACGCACTTTCGGCGTCTTCCAACAACAGATTCATTCTATCTTGTTCTTTTATATCAAGACTCATCGAAAAGAGTTTGACCTCCTGCTTTTGATCATTCATTTGATCTCGCAGCAACGCGGCATTGGCAATCAGATTTTGTGAATGGGTATCAAACACCTTCTTCTCAGTAGCGTTTAAAACAAAAGCCATGTCGTCCATTTTATACAACCAATTATTCAAGTTATCCTGAATTACATACAAATCCCCTAGCTCTTTAATTAATTCATGGAACGCATCGCTGGCCATTAAGCGGATTAAAAAGGGTGAAAGCACTTTGTAATCTACTCGTGGTGTTACCGTCATCCAATTAGGATTTGAAATCATGATATCGAGATTTTTAACGAACTCTTCTGGTATGTCCTGGCTTTGCTCAATGTTAGCAATGGCATCATCAATCGTCTCAATACCCTTGGTATAATCTTGATACGCTTTTTCATGTGCCACTAACGCATTATTATTCAAACCCATTTGCTCGTATAAGTGCGCTAACAATACTTTTGACTCTTGTACCTCTAGGCTGGAGATAGAACGGCTCGACAGCGTCTCTAAAGCCACAACCGCCTGTTCAAACTTCTCCAATTTAATCGCCATCCATGCATAAGACAGCAAAGCACGATTCGAATAAAGCCCTTCGGTTCTAATATTTTGTAGCTGCTCCCACGCGGCTTGGTAGTCGCCTTCTTTCATGTGTATTTGAGCAATGGCGTGCTTTGCACGATCAGACAGGATCAAATACTCTTCTTCTCGAGAAGGATCAAACCAACGGCTCTTCAATACCTGGTTTCCTGCTACCTTATTTAATTTTTCCAGCGCTGAGGCGCGTTTCCCGGATTGGTATTCGACAACGGCGGTGTTAAACACCCAATAAGGGTATTTAGGATCTTTGATATGCTTTTGCATGTAGGGATCAAAAGGTGACGTAATTTTATGCCCTTTGCTTTGCAATAAAACAGAGAGATACTCAAAATTTAATTCAAATTTGCTTTTCAACGTGCTCTCAACAAGATTCAAGGACGTTGCAGCATGCGCAAAATTGGATTTTTGGTAGAAGTATTTAGCCAGATAAAATCGTGCTTGGTCTTTGAGCCACTTAGGCGTATCTGATGCTAGGTAATAATCAAAAAGCACCTTGGATTGATCACCCAAACCATAAGTTAATTGTAATCCACCTTTGAATAATTGATTTTCTGCTTCAAAAGCCGCTTGATTGTCGCTTTCTTCTAAGTAGGCTTGCTCTACCAGAGCTTGGAAGTGGTTATCCTGGAAATATTCATAGAGTACTGTTCGATACGCTAGTTCATGTTCTGTTGAAATATCTTGAAAAAAGGTTTTAGCTTGGACAGCCCCCATAAAAACCAACGAGGTCAATACAGCGCTGGCTCCTTGTATAAATACCTTTTTTACTCGTGTTACATTTTTTGCGGTGTTAAACATCAAACTATCTCAATCTACACTATCTCAATCTAGGAACGTCAGTGACTGAAGCTTGCTTACCAGTAGAGCAATTCGAATTGCGGCTCTTGGGTCGCGCCGTTATCACCAATACGAATCTCTAAAAACTCGCTACCCGGCCCCTTGGTAAACTTAATGGATTTAGCTCTTTTATACGTTCTACCTTCTGGCCCAATGCCACTGAAAAATACCGCCCCTTCATAATCACCTTCAGACAGATTGGTTATGAACAGCTGGTGCACACCACCCCGCAGTAGCGCTTGCTGTTGTCTTTTGGAATAGATTTTTGATGCCACTAAACGGCCACCTAATTTCACTTTCACTGAATCTAACTGAAAAAACTCGCCTGAACTGGCCGAGACAAACATGGTTAACCGAGTACTGGACGGGAAGAGCAATTTTTCTTCCATGGTCTTCAAATCTTTGTTTAAGAGCACTACATCCGATTTCAGACTTTGCAGTTTTTTTGAAAAGCGCAACACTTCCGAAGTATTTTCATCATGACCAGAAATTTCATCTGATACAGATACACTTTCTGCAGATGCAATATTTCCAAAGACCACACTGTGGACCACCCAAAAGAAAACCAAACCAACGACAAACTCTTTCATATTCATTAGAAGCGACTAAAATCAATTAATGGAAGTAACCTTTGACATCTCAATAAATGCCGAGAATCAATATACGCCAATATTTACAAACCTGAAAATATCGGTACTTTAAGGATAGCGGCCTTTATTTACGGCCTGAAATATATCGTTACAATTTTTTATGACCGAGACGGATTAAAACTTATGAAACTAATCGCTGATCTGCTTAAAAAGAAAAAACTGACTCCCAACAATCGAAATCTCGTCAAAAAACTTTCATTTGTATTGTGTTGTTGCTTAACGGCACCGGCATGGAGCGACAATTCCTTTTCAGAAATATCGCAAAAAGACGACATAGTTCCACCAAATGTGCAAACTAAAAAAGCAAAACCTAGCTTAATTGATACAGAAAACTTCGAGCTGGGCACCTATTTAGGCTGGGTTTCAGTTGAAGACTTCAATACCAATGCACTTATCGGTTTAAATCTAAATTATCATTTTTATTCTGGATTTTACGCGCAATGCCGTTATGGAAGCTCAGACACTGAAAAATCCAGCAATGAAGGCACTTTAACATTTAATTCCGATCGAACGTTTAGCATTTTTTCGTGCGGCTTGTCGGCGCAATTATTTGAAGGTAAAAGCAGCTTTTCAACGACTCGCCGTTTCGCTTCGGGAATTTATGCGATTGCCGGTGTAAATGATATCGACTTTGCGAATGAATCCAACTCAGGCTTTTACTATGGGATGACCTACAAATTGGTATTAACCGATTGGCTGACTGGAGATGCCAATATGCTAAACCATGTCGTTGACAGAACGTTTCTTAATGACGACAAATCCACACAAAACGTCGAATTCAGCATAGGGCTGAATGCGTTGTTTTAATAATTTAGTCCGCTTAAACATCGACTTATCTAACACGCTAATGAGCGTCTAATCTGGAATTTATCAGCGTCTAATCCGGAATTCAAGAATCTGTAGCCCCGTATAGAGCATCGTCAAATCGAGGTTTTATACCCTGAACTATACTTACTACTTATTAAAAGATATAGCTTAAGCCGACGGTGAATTGGGTGGCGATGGCGGTATTGGAGTTTTGACCGGAGATTAGGCTGGTTTCAAAGATGTGCTGACGGTAGTCGGCTTTCAGTTTGAACTGCTCATAGAACTCCACTTGGTACCCAAGACCAAGGGTATAACTGAAGTTCTCTTCGCTGCCCAGCTTGGTGTCCCCCACCCCTGCGACTAAATACAAGGAAGCAAGGGCGGCTTCAGTCGGCGATTCAATGAATTCTGATTGCAGAATATTGAGGCCTACCAAAAAATCATAGTGCTGAAACTCACGGTCATCACCGATGTCGAGTATCGAAAAAGCGGCGTTGTTTTCAAATGCGGAGGTCGCAATATCCGCAGATAAGTAATTGTATTGTATAAAATAATCTTCAGAAGCGTGAAAAGTGCCGCTTAACGTCCAGACAAACTCACTGGGGAAATCTTCAATGGTTAAGGTACCGAAATTAACGCCGATCTCAAACACTTCTTTGTTGATGTTGAAGCCATCCTCAAATTCAATGTTTTCTGCCTGCACCAGGCCGCTAACGGCTGCCAATAAAGCACCGCAGATAGCGCCTTTGCTTACACACCTTTGCACCCTTGTCATCATCATCAACTCGCCATGTTATTCAGTTTACTGTCGTTATTTCGGTCTTTATTTCGAAAAACTCTAGAGGAACGTAATGAAGCCCAACTGCCATTGAGTGGAGCTGTCATCATTTCCATTGTTCGATATTTCAAACTGTCTTATGCCCACGTCTAACACAAAACGTCGACCAATATAGTAGCTAATGCCGGCGCCGAGTGAATAATAGCTGGCACCATCGACCGATACGTTAACCTGTTTGGGTTGGCTATCGAAGCTGAGTTCGCCAGCGCCCAAGGAAAATTTGGGGGAAAATTTGTAATTCGACATGGGCTCGATCAGCACTAAGGCACCAAAGTAGCTGCCACTGGAATCGGAGCCATAAGCACGGCCGTATTCCCCGGCAGCGCTGATCCAGTCTTTGAAGCGGTAGCCAACGGTTAAAGACAGAGCATCGAAGTTTTCCAGCTCTCCTGTAAACAGACGGCCACTGGAGAAGCCGGACCACCAGGTGTTTTCAAGGAAATCCCCGTAACTGACCAATGGCAAATCCGCGGGCTCGCCGGTGGCTTGGATGGTGCGAGAGATTTCGCGCTCAGTGGTCCAACCCACTTTGCCGTTTGCGGTTTTGATTTCGTACCAGCCAGGGCGACGGGTTATGAGCTCAATGGTTTCGCCTTGTTCGACGGAGTGGAACACTGGGTATCCTCGCCCGGGTCCAGAGCGCACTTCGGCAAATGCATCTAAGACGCTTAAAACTGGAGAATTTGATTCACTGGCTGCTTGCAAATGGCCAGCATTCATGCCACTACCAATAAACAGAGAAAGGGATAATAACGCGGCTGTCGTCAGTCTAGTATTCATTGTGCTATCACTTATGATGGTCTTAATACCTTTTAGCTTAGCAAATAAATGAATAATGTAGGTTAAGGGCCTCTGTAATATTTTGTGATCAAACGAAAAACGGAGCAAGCCGTGTGGGCATTACTCCGTTTGGTGGGGTTCGTTTTTAAAACCTAGGTTTATTTTCCGTTCTTTCCGTTGTTGCCGTTGCCGTTGCCGTTGCTTTGATTTAGTTGAACTACAACACGCTCAGACAATGCTTTTATTGAAGGATCTGTAAAATAACTACTTAAAAATACCTCCATAGCGCTTCCATTTTCTAACAGATCGCTACCGTCATCAGCAGAAGCGTTAATTGCTTCTTCAAGTTCAGTGATTGATGTAAGGCTAGAATCTGCATTAGCAGAATAGGCATCAATAACAGTTGCTTCACCAACCAAGTAAATAACCGTATAGTATCGATCGCCAAGTGATGCAGCACGCTCAGCTCTCAAGTCAAATGATGAATCTGCAGTTCCCTTCTTAACCAGATCCAGCTCTCCGAAGACAGATTTCCTATTCTTGTTATCAAATTTAATATCACCATTTTTAAAATCATCTTGAGTATGGCTGCTATCTGGAATATCGACTTCAGTATTGCCGTCACCGATACCGGTACCATTTGCAGGTTGATTGCTTAGAACCGTTAGCAATAGAAATTGACATCCATCTAACTCTTCATCTTCATTTTTGAGTACCGCCTTGATGTTATGGAATTTGTGGTTAGGCGACCAAAGCAGCGTATTAGGTGTCAAGGATAAAGTGACATCGTCAAGAGTTTCGATGGGAGTGACTTTGCTTGGGTCACAAGTAGTCGGCGGTACGTCAGTAGTCGGCGGTACATCAGTTGTCGGTGGCACATCAGTTGTCGGTGGTACGTCAGTGGTTGGTGGTACGCCAGTGGTTGGTGGTACGTCAGTGGTCGGTGGCACATCAGTTGTTGGTGGCACGTCAGTGGTCGGCGGTACATCAGTTGTCGGTGGCACGTCAGTTGTCGGTGGCACATCAGTTGTCGGTGGTACATCAGTTGTCGGCGGTACATCAGTTGTCGGTGGTACATCAGTTGTCGGCGGTACATCAGTAGTCGGCGGTACATCAGTGGTCGGCGGTACATCAGTTGTCGGCGGTACATCAGTTGTCGGCGGTACATCAGTTGTCGGCGGTACATCAGTTGTCGGCGGTACATCAGTTGTCGGCGGTACATCAGTTGTCGGCGGTACATCAGTTGTCGGC
>CAZECE010000147.1:0-22602 GCA_964510525.1 uncultured Pseudomonadales bacterium
CAGGAGTTGACGATCCACTTAATGTTTATTTTCCCTGAACTGTCATTGATTATCCTCGCTCTCATTTTATTAATAGGGCGCTATCGGGGCTACCGCCTAACGGAATTGTGGCGCTTTAGAGAAGTCATTTGGAATAAGCAAAAGCCATGAAGTTACTCAACCCCTTTAGAAAACTGACGTCGCTTGGGTATTTGGGTATTAATGAACGAAACGGGCACTACATCCAAGGTTACAACCCTCGCCGCTTCTTTCATGTAGTCGACAGTAAGTTGACTACGAAAAAACGCGCCCTTGAACAGAGCATTCAAGTACCGGCCCTCTACCACACGATTAAGATCGAACACGAAAATCGCGACATTGCTCATTGCTTGCAAAATTACGACAGCTTTGTTCTCAAGCCGGCTCAAGGGTGCGGTGGTGATGGTATATGGGTCTTTGATCGAAAACACCAAAACCGTTTCGTACGCTCTAACGGTAATTTAGTCTGTGAAGACGAGATCATGCATCACATATCAGAAATTCTAAGTGGCATCTATTCATTGGGCGGAAAATCCGATCAAGCTTATTTTGAATACCGAGTCAAACCACATATTTTTTTTGAACCCATCAGTTATCGAGGCGTGCCAGACGTAAGAGTGATCGTGTTTCGCGGGGTGCCTGTGTTAGCGATGTTAAGGTTGCCCACACGCGCATCGGACGGCAAAGCCAACTTACATCAGGGCGCACTGGGACTGGGCATTCACCTGGAAAGCGGTAAAACACGTCATGCGATTCACAACAATCAACAAGTGCATATACACCCTGACACGCTTACACCAATCGATAGCTTACAGTTACCTTATTGGCATGATGTGCTAAGGCTCGCCGTTCAATGCAGTAACCTGACCGAACTGGCTTACATAGGCGTTGATATTGTCATAGATGATGACCTTGGCCCCATGCTGTTGGAATTAAACGCTCGCCCAGGATTAAGTATTCAGCTCTGCAATAAAGTGGGTTTGAAACTAAGCTTAAAGCACATTGAGCGCCTAAGCGGCATCCCTGAAGACATTGAAAGTCGTGTGGCACTGGGTAAAAAGATTTACCAAGAATTGAACTTTAACGTCAATCCCACACATTCCTAGTGCCCACGCATTCCTAGCGGCAATAAACATAATAAAAAATATAAAATTGTTATTTTTCGTAATCAAAAAACATCCTAGTGATAGTCGAGCGTATTAAGGTCTTGTTTTTTATCACCTTCAAAAAAACTGAATTCGTGGTTCCAAATAAACTAAGTGGCGCAAGCTAAATCCCAAAGCTATAACTATAGCTAATTTAACAAATACGATAGTCACTCAAACGACAGACATTCAGATGGTATTTACGGAGTTATACATGAAATTTTCAGCGGCCTCGTCTCTCTCTTCTTCTTTGGCATTTATTTTCTGCTTGATCTGCTCACCAACGGTATTGGCTAAAAATATGTTAAGTGACCTAATACCTCCATCTCTAAATCCTGAATTTTCTCCCTTTACCAATACGCCCAATCAACGAATTGATAAAATTGCACAACGAGGAAACGGCAAGAGCAGCCGATCGTTGAAAAAAACAGCTGCAAGTCATTTGCCTTCCGAGGGCTTCAACACTCTTCAAGATGAAGCCAAAGAACAACTTGAAAGTCTGGATAAGCCAACAAAATCAGCCATCATACCCAGCGAGATAAGCAAACCTAAGGCCAAAAGCCGTGGTAAAAGTAATCGCAAACGTAACTTTTAGAGGTCCAACAAAAGGTTGTTTAACCCCCAGGCATAAAACTTTCTAGTTTATTCAGTCTGCGTTTATAATTTTTTTCAGACTGTAACAAATAAAAGTTTGAAAAAATTGGAAGTCAGCGTAGGCTTTATCCATGGGACTCTCGTAACGGAACTCGGCTTATGCCGCTTCCGTTACGAGGCTTTCTGTTCCTGATCAGAATCCTGATCCAATGCATTATTAATATGCTGAGTGATTGAATCAATGTATCTGTCCATTTCCATTTCTTGATCCAAGATTTTCTCAAGATCAAGATGCGCTTCTGTAATAATTTTTTGCAACATGGCTTCCTGCTCTTCCGTTAAAGCCAAGCTAAACAAAATTTCATCTAACTCCAAGTTCAATTTATCCATGACTTTTTTAGAGTCTTCTTCAAACCCCTTAAAGTGCTCATCCAAATTTTTTAAATCTTTTTTAATCGTTTCGACGACGTTGGTGGAAAGGTGTTTGAATTGGATGTTTTTTGTTTCTTCCGTATCAATCGCTTTTACGCGGGCATTCGCGTAGTTGGTAATAATGAGCAAATGATCCAGAACACGATCGTACAAGTTTTTATCTTCAAGGTTCATGTTTTTAATCAGAACTGAAATATACTTTTGGCTAAACACACTTTTATTGCTGAAATTCACAACCGGCTCGTCGTACGCGTACAATTTAAATATTTCATGCTCTAAAGGCGTTAAACTCCCTTTCATACTGTAATTACGAGCACCGTACTTGGAACGAATTTGTAAGCTCCCCGATAAATGATAACGTTCCAACACCTCAAATAGCGCATCCGATAATTTTTGATAGGAATCCGCTTCAATACTGTCGTTGGTGAATTTCACCATAACATCCAGCTCATTCGTTACAATCAACGCATTGATGGCCGCTTTGGTGACGTCATGCAGTTCTTCTCTGAGATTGGTTGTGTCACTGTAACGGTGCAGGTTGGTGTCTATTTTGGCCTTGAGTAATTTTATATCATACGGTTTATTGATATAGTCATCTCCGCCTGCGGAATAGCCTTGCAGCTTATCCTTTAAGGTCGTTTTTTCAGTAACGAATAACACCGGAACATTGTTCAGTTGATTCTTAATCTCTCTGATTTTCTGGCACACGCTGAAGCCATTTATTCCCTGCAAACTGACTTCCAACAAAATCAAATCGGGTACCACTTTTCCATTATTTAAAAACTCTAAGCAGGCTTCACCTGTTTCACATATCGTGATCTCATACTCTTTAGAAAAAGTCTTTTGAATTAAGGCGGCATTTTCTTGATCAGAATCAACACATAAGATGCGCTTTTTCGCATGCATGATCTCAGGCTCCACTCATAAGTGCTGTTAACACCCTTGCTTGAAATTAAAATTTGCTTGAAATGAACAGTTGCTAAAAATTATAGTGCATACAAAAAAAGTTCCTACCTGGTCATATCATAATGATACCCTGATATTTTTTATTCAATACTCACCTATCTCAACTAAACTAAATGGAAGAGCAAAATACTCGTCATTAACCCCCATAGATAGGTATTCGTCATAGACAGGTATTCGTATGAAAACATTTATTGGATTGAGCTTCCTTCTTTTATCAACAATTGGATACGCCGAAGTCACTGTTTATGCCATTGATATTCCTGGATTACACCAAAATGATGGCCAAGGTGAATACGATCAAATCATCGAAAAAGCCGTGGTTTCCAGTGGTTTGGCCAAATTAGAAGTTCAACCGCCCGCAAGAGCAGAAGACAGTTTCGCCAGTTGCACTAATTGCTGTTTTACACCCGACAACAAAAATCCCGATTTTTACGATTTCGGGGATGATATCGTTCAAACCACACCAATGAATACCGCCAAAATTTATATTTTTACCAATGAAGGGCAACCGACTTTAAACAACGTCGATGACTTAAAAGGCAAGTCCGTAGGGATTAGAAAAGGCATGCCGTATGGCAACACATTTGATGCTGCCGGTTTGAACACCTCAACCGTGACCACCATTGAAGCCAACATCAAAAAATTACAGGCCGGTCGTATTGATGCCTTTGTTGCCTACGTCCCAGACGTTTATGCTGCTTTTGAAGGCCTCGGCATGAAACCTCTGCCTCATGACGCTGACAACCCCATTGCGATTCATGAAGACAGCCTGGTATGCAAAGGTGTTTCTAGCGACTTCGTTTCTAAATTCAACTCAGCCATACAATAGGTTTTCATATTTACCCATTGCAACGGGTCGCATCCCATGAACAGCCAAAATAACTCCATTAAAACGCCCCTGATTTTACTGATCGTGGCATCTATTTTTGTCATTACCTGCGCTTTTTCCGCTTACAACTTTTTTTCCTTTAAAAAGTCAGCCGAAGAAAGAATGCAGAGCGAGCTTCAAGCCGTCAGTTCGCGATTGGCCATTACCCTGCCGCCTGCCATTTGGAACTTTGAGAATGAACAGCTGAAAAAAATTGTTCGATCAGAATCCATCTCTGATTTTGTTGTCGCCATTGACATAAACGATGATAAAGGCAAATCTATTTTTAACTACCAAAAAGACCAAAACCAGAGCAATGACAACGCATCAAAAGATACGAAGCCTGACTATACAGCCACTATCGAGTCCACTCTGATATTTGATGATAACGGATCGCCTCAATCCGTTGGCACTGTCACACTTTATTACGATGATGCCCCCATTCAACATCGGTTGCAGGAAACTCTGGTTGAACGTTTGATTTTTTTGGTTGTGCTCACCGTCGTGACTGGGCTGATCATCACGTATATTTTAAACGTGATGTTACTTAACCCGATTCAAGACATCATTTCTAAATTAAATCGTATCGTGGAAAGTGGTGATTTAACTTACACATTTCCAACCTACCAATACGAACTGGGAAAAATCGTCAAAGAAATTAATTTTTTTATTGATGGCATTAAAGAAATAGCCAAAGGCATCTCGAGCAACTCGTCTGAAGTCAAAAGTCATCTGATCAAGCTCTCAGAGGATGTTTCAACAACCAAAGACGATATCGTATTGCAGCAGCAAGAAACGGGTGATGTTTTTCATGTTGCCTCGGAAATTAAACAAAAAGCCACATCGGTGGCGACTCAAGCCAGCCACCTCGCAGAACACGTCCTTGAAGTCAATAACAACGCCAACTCAACCACCGATATGTTACTAGTCGCCATTAACTCGGTTACCCAATATGTTGAGAAGATGCGCGACAGCGCGAATTCCATGTCTCAATTACAAGAAAGTGTCGATAACATTTCCAATATTCTGGAAGTCATTCGCGGTATCGCCGATCAAACAAATTTATTGGCTTTAAACGCGGCTATTGAGGCCGCGCGAGCCGGAGAACAAGGACGCGGCTTTGCCGTCGTTGCCGACGAGGTCCGCTCTTTGGCCAGTAAAACTCAAGACAGCACCGAAGAAATCCAGCGCATGATTGAAAACCTGAAATCAGGCACGGATCAAACCATGCAGTATTTGGCTCAAGGAAGAGACTCCAGTCAAGAGACCATTGATCAAACCCATGCAGCGCAAACCGGCATCCATCAAATCGTCAAAGCCATTGATGAGATGAGTTCCATGATTCAAGATATTGCCAATGCCTCACAAGAGCAATCCGCTTTAAACGAAAATATCCAACAGAACTTAGACACCATCTTGCAAGTCGCCAACCGTTCAAAAACCAATTCAGAACTGGTCGATAGCACCATCTCCAGTGTCAGCAACAGCGTTTCAGGGCTCAGTCAGAGTGTCAGCCGCTTTAAAGTCTAGACACTGCTCCGCCAGAGCATACGCTCGTAAAATTGGCTTATCTCATAAAAATCGACTTATACTGACTAACACCCTAAGCTATAGCCACGCGCAGTATATTAAATAGGCCAGCCATCATGTCTAGATTCTTATACGCCCCTTATACGTTTCCTTTGCTGGCTATTACTTTGCTACTACCCTACCCAAAAAGCGAAGCTTTTGAATACTCAGACTCTCACTACCACCTTAAATTGGGCGGTAGAGCTCACATTAATACCGAGATCTTTGGTGGCGTCATTAACACCGCGCCCAGCAATCAGACCGGCAGTGATCTGTATTATCGACGTTTGCGGCTTGAGCTGGGCGGTCATGTCTATGACTGGGGGTTTAAAGTGGCCATTAATGTCAACGACGAAAGTGACCCAGTACATGAATTCACAGTGACTTATCAAGGCTGGAGTGAGCACCTGCGGTTGAGTTTGGGTCAGCAGAAAGAGGACTTCGGTTTAACGGATACAGGCAGTTCCAACTGGATTACGCCGATCGAGCGCGCAATTGTCTCTGATGCTTTTGATCCCGGCCATAACATTGGCATCAAACTGCACGGCCATCATGAGCGCGTTACCTACAGTACCGGCTTCTTTAAAGTCGACAACGACCAGAACAATGCGCTGAACCTGGCACACACCAGTCGAGTGGTGTTTCGACCTATCGTTGAAGAACAAGCGATCATGCACCTTGGCGCAGCATTCAGCTATCGAAACAGTGATGCAGGGTTCGATGGGTTCACGGCAAGACTGGGCGTCCGAGGCAACGAAATAGGCGATGCCACCAACCTTGGCGGCTCTGCTTTTACTAATAACAATAATGGCAATAAACAATCCCTCTTTAATATCGAATGGGCCGGCCAATGGCGCTCTTTACACACACTAACCGAGTTTTTCTCAGGCCGCATTTTTGACACTCAAAACAGCAGTACTCAAACCACCAGCACTCAAACCCCCAGCTCGCCCTCATTGGAAGCCGATGGTTTCAGCATCCAAGCTGGGTATATTTTGACGGGGGAACAACGCGTTTATAAAAAATCGACTGGTGTTTTTGATGCCGTGACTCCACAGTCCACCAGCGGTGCCTGGGAAATATTTGCCGCCTACAGTGAGCTTAATGGCCAAGCATCAACAAATACAGCCATGAACATTGCTTCAAACGACACCCAGGTAGCAACGATTGGTGTGAATTGGTACGCCAACCCATTCATCAGACAGTCAATCAATGTCATTCACGCCAGAACCGAACAACCGATCAACGGTCTGACCACAGGAAATGCGCTATCCACTCGCTTGCAAATCGTTTTTTAATTGGAGATAACATCATGCTACATAACGACAATTTAAGCCCCCTTATCAATCGTACGCTTCCATTGGTAATTTTTCTGTCTATGGTACTTTTTCTATCTTTTTTCAATAACAACGCTGCCGCTTCAGCTGAAAAATCAGAAATTAAACAGGTTTCTGATAACGTCATCGAAGCGCAACGCGCGCAACTCAAACAAAATACCCAAGGTAAAGGATTTGGCCCTCAATCTCCTAGAGATATTGATTTTCTGACTGGCAACAACAAGCGACGCTTTGAAAGTGCCCCCGAAGTTTCTGATATGAATCTCTGCAATATCCACTTCCATAGGGGTGCCGAACACAAGGGAGGTGAATTTACTACTTATTTAGGCAACGGTGATGGCAAAGGTCAGGGAACAGGGTATGCCTATAACGGTTCGCTTTCTAAGTCTGAAAAAACCTCTTACAAAGGCGCTGTTTGCGACGGTAAGAAATCAGGGCTTTTAGTGGGCGACACGCTGGAATTACACTATGTTCACACCACTGCTAAAGTCGCACCAGGGCCCACTCTAGGAGCCTGTCTCAGCGAAGCCATCAAAAATCCGCAGCTGCGGGTTGAAGCCCAGGTGTTAGTGTTAGTTAACGACAAAGACGCCATCGACTTTGGGCAATTAACACAACATAAGAAAATCAACGGTTACTATCAAGCCCCCAACATCCCCAACACCACTGGAGCACCCATTCGATACGCTGGCTCGACAACGGGACCTAGCTATAATGAACAAGGCTCTCCATTGCAAGTCAGCTGGAGTGTTCGACCCAAGGTCGCTAAAGTCAACATCGCCAGTCTTGATAAATGGTGCGATGACAACATTTACAAAGAAGATCATGCACATGGCGTGCGAAATTTAGTCATCAATCCAGATTTATTATCTTCGATTCGCTAGACCACTCACTGAAAAACAAAAAACAATGTAAACTGTGCACAGCTTTAAACACAGAGCCTGATTCATACGTACAGATTTTATAAGACCAGCTTTAACAGACGGATTAACAACTCAGTGGAAACCCCATCAGCCAAATCACCAGCGGCCCTCGTCTGGCAGCTTATTGCGCCTGAAAAACCCTTTTTTACGGTTGCCATTATTTATAGCATCGCCATCAGTTTACTGACCTTGTCGGTTCCCATCGCAGTCCAGACATTAATCAACTCATTGGTGAATATTGCATCCACTCGCACCATCGTTATCTTAGCTATATTGCTGTTTTTTGCGTTGATTATTTCTGGTGCGCTAACAGCGCTAAGAACACGCATCATGGAATATTTTGAGCGCCGTATTTATGCACGCTTAACAGCAGAGGTGTCATTACATACCATCTACGCCCGTCACGACTACTTTGCAGGCCGACGCAATACAGACATTACCAACCGTTATTTCGACATTGTCATTTTACAAAAGAACGTTCCCGTCCTTCTTGTTGATGGTCTGGCTTTGTTTTTTCAAATGCTAGTGGGTATCACACTGGTATCCCTGTATCACCCAATCCTATTGCTGTTTAACTTACTACTGATTCTAACCATTACCCTGATCTGGAAAGCTTGGGGCCGAGGCGCAACTAAAACCGCCATTCAGCTTTCTCACGCCAAATACGAGACTTCGAAATGGCTAAACAGCTTGGCTTATGCGCATGAATTTTTCAAATCCGCTCGACACATTGACTACGCCATTGAGCAAACAGACCAACTCACCCACTCCTATGTGACCGATCACAAAAGCCACTTTAAGTACACTTTTTCTCAAACCATCAGTTTTTTATTGCTTTACGCTGTTGCCAGCGCCTCACTCTTAGGAATTGGTGGTTTTTTAGTAGTTGAGGGGCAATTATCACTTGGTCAACTTGTGGCGGCCGAATTAATTTTAGCGGCCATTTTATTCGGCTTATCCAAATCCGCAGACTATTTAAAACTGTATTATCAAATGTGTGGCGCTGCAGATGAGATTGGGCGCGTCTTCAGTGTACCTCAAGAGGAAGAACCTTCCTCATCGGGCCACACCATCACGGGGAATTCTCTTTCTTTTAAAAACGTTCACTTCGATAATTATCTGTTCAATTTCAACATTCCCGAAGGGGCCAAAACTTTGGTCCGAACCCACAACATCAAACTCGAGCAGGTCATCATACATTTACTTAAACGCAACCTTCACCCAGCCAGCGGCTCTATCGAGCTTTGCCATAATGATTTGGAAGACTTTGATCTTTATCATTTAAGACAAGAAATAATGGTCATCGACAGAACCCCTATTATCGAATGCACTATTAAAGACTATTTACTGCTTTCTTTTTCAACAGCGTCTTTATCCGAAATCAAGGCCGTGCTGGAAAAGGTGGATGTCCTTAATGAAGTGGAAAGCCTACCAGACGGCTTAGATACCTTACTTTCGCCATTAGGCAATCCTTTATCCCAACCCGGTTTTCTACAAATCAAATTAGCCGCTGCTTTACTGGCTTCACCTAAAGTACTCGTCATCACCCAATTTTTTGACCACTTACCAGCCGCTACCATTAAACAAGTCACCGCTTCTGTGCGTGATACCCCCATCACGGTGTTATATTTCACCAAACAAGAAGCACATTCAGACTTTGCTTACTACTTAACGTTAGATATTAAGCAACAAACGCTTTCTCAATCCTCTTTTTCTAACCTCACACACACACCCGACCATTAACCGAATGAGCAAATTAACTGCTAACAACCTACGCAAATTAAGCGCGCTTTCAGCTCAACAGCTACCCAATGGTGCACGCCTCATTGCCCGCATCACGCTGTTTGCTATTTTTACCGCCTCGCTGGTCTTATGGTTTACGCCCTGGATTCAAACGGCCCCGGGAGCAGGTTACGTCAGCGCTTTGAATCCTGATGATCGAATTCAAAGCATCAGTGCCTTGGTAAGCGGCCAAATCGGGAATTGGCATGTGCAAGAGGGCCAAGCCGTAACCATAGGCGACCCCATTGTCACCATCGTTGACATCGATAATGAAATTCTCGATAAAATGAACGCAGAAAAAGCCGCGGTCACCAATGAATACGAAGCCAACCTACTGGCCACAGAAACCGCAAAAATTGATCTCGAGCGCCGAAAATCCCTGTTCGAACAAGGTCTTGCCTCCAAGCGAGACATTGAAAAAGCTAACATTAACTTCGAAAAGCTGAAAGCGAAACAAGCCGAAACACTCGCCAAGATAAAACAAGTGGATGTGCGCTTATCTCGACTTTCCTCGCAAACCAAATACGCACCGAAAAACGGTACCATAACAAGGCTTAAAGCCGGCGGCAAAGCCACCTACGTCAAGTTTGGCGAAGAGCTTGCCACCTTTATCCCTGACGATATCCAGCGCGCCGTGGTCATTCAAATCAGCGGCATGGATGCCCCTCTAGTCCGCCCACAACAAAAAGTGCGTCTGCAATTTGAAGGCTGGCCCGTCCTTCAGCTGAGTGGTTGGCCCTCTACCGCCGTTGGTACCTTTGGCGGTTTGGTTAAATTCATCGAGCCCGTTACCAACATCAACGGCTCTTTTAATGTCTGGATTACCCAAGACACAAAGGATGCGGAATGGCCGCAAGATGGTTTTGTTTCTCTGGGCAGTAAAGTCAAAGGTTGGATTTTATTAAATGAAGTCAGCCTCGGTTATGAAATTTGGCGTCAGCTCAACAGTTTCCCTCCTGAATACCCTGCAGAAACTACAAAACCATGATCCAAGCTTTTTGTTTAACTCGCCCTTTAGGTTTCTTAATCGCCTTAGCCTGCGCATTCATAATGGCCGCTTGTGCCACAAAAGCGACTGCCGTAGAGATCTTAACCCTCGAGGCTGTATTAAAATCGACAACACAACACTACCCCAAGGTGTTTGCGGCACAATCTCAATACCGACAATCGCAAGCTCGACTTCGCTCCTCCGAAGGCGGCTTCGATACCAAGTTCGAACAATCAACTCGCATTCGCACCACTGGCTATTACGATGGGTTCAGTGTTGCCAATAAGTTAAGCAAGCCATTGCGTCGCGCCAACAGTCAACTGTTCGCAGAATACCGCTACGCTGATGGTGATTTCCCTATCTATGAAGATGAGTTTGTTACCCTGGGTGGAGGCGAAATTGGCGTTGGGCTGCGTTTTTCACTGCTGCAAGATCGCGCAACGGATGAAGCCAGAACCTTACTCGATAACGCTGAACTTGATCTACAGGTTGAAACGCTTCGATTCACCAGTACACTCAACCAAATTCAATTAAAAGCCGCGCACGCCTACCTCGATTGGTACAAAACCCACCGCCAATATCGAGCTTATCAAGCCCTGCTGCAAACCTCATTGGAACGACAAAATGTAATCAAGAAACGGGTAGCCATCGGCGACCTCGCTCAAGTCGAATTGCTGGATAATAATCACAACCTTCTCAAACGAGAATCACAAGTATTAAAAGCCAGTAACAACATTCAAGCAGCCGCAATCGCTCTCTCGATGTATTGGCGAGGCCAAGCGGGTCACCCAATCTCCCTTAGCCGAGAAACCGAACCCGCAAAGACCTTACTTTCAGAGAGTCCTTTGCTGGTAAATATCGATCAATTTATGGCAGACAACGATCCATTTATGGCAGACAACGCCGTCAATCACCCCGATATTCAATTACTCAATGCCCTCATTTCACAACTCGAAAACCAGCGTGACCTTTATCAAAATGAGTTACTGCCAAAAGCGGATATGGTTCTAAAAGCAACCCAAGACATCGGTTCCGGTGATGACACACGAGAGGAACTGGAATCCTACGTAGGCCTGCAATTTTCTGTCCCCCTTGAGCGAAACAAAGCCAAAGGCAAATTGGCTCAAACAATTCAAAAAATAAAAGAACTCCAATATAAGCAGCAACACCTAACTGACACCTTAAAAACGCAAGCCCAAGAATCCCAGGTACGCTTTTTTAATACCCAAGAGCAAGTCGAAGTCTCAAAACAATTGGTTGAAAACGCGCAAGAGTTACAGCGTAAAGAACAAAAACGCTTCATGGCGGGCGACAGCGATATGTTGTTTTTGAATGTGCGCGAAGAACAGGTGGCTGAAGCCAACATACAATTGATAGAGGATGAAGTGTCGCATCTTAAAGCCCATCTTGAATTACTGGCGTATTTCTTTCAGCTAAATGCTCTGCTGAAAACGCCCATCGACCCACTGGCCGAACTGCAAAACCGCACTAAATGAAAAGAATCCCTCAAGGCTGGCAATTCGAAAACTCCTACTTAAAGCTGCCTGACGTTTTTTTTGCTGTTGAAACGCCTGCACAAAGCCCTAACCCTTCTGTGGAATTGTTCAACCACGCCTTAGCGGCACAACTGGGGTTGGATTTCAACGCTATATCCATGCAACAGATGGCCGATCTTTTTTCTGGTAATCACTTACCAGCTGGTTCAGAGCCCATCGCTACAGCCTATGCAGGTCATCAATTTGGCCACTTTAACCTGCTTGGGGACGGTCGGGCGCATTTACTCGGCGAACACATCACACCCGAAGGTGTTCGAGTTGATGTTCAATTTAAAGGCTCAGGGAAAACCCGGTTCAGTCGCCGAGGCGATGGCCGCGCTGCATTGGGGCCTATGTTACGCGAATACGTGATCAGCGAGGCCATGCACGCGCTAAACATCCCCACAACACGCAGCTTAGCCGTTGTCCGTACGGGCGACACCGTGTTTCGCCAAAACCCACAACCGGGCGCTGTATTGACGCGCATTGCGGCCAGCCACATTCGAATCGGCACCTTTGAATTCGCGGCACAAATTACCGCACAACAAGAAGACACGAGCCCCTTAACGACACTGGCCGATTACACCCTGAATCGACACTACCCTCACCTTATTAACCACGACAACCGCTATTTGGCTTTGCTGAAAGCGGTTATGACACAGCAAATCGATTTGGTCATTCACTGGCTTCGAGTCGGTTTTATTCACGGCGTCATGAACACCGACAACATCAGCCTGTCTGGCGAAACCATTGATTACGGGCCTTGCGCTTTCATGGACCGCTACGACCCAAACACCGTATTCAGCTCCATCGATCACACCGGACGCTATGCCTTCGACAATCAAAGCCGCATTATGTTATGGAACCTGTGCCGTTTTGCCGAGACGCTACTGCCCCTGATTGATGCAAATGCTGACAACGCCGTGCAACTCGTCAACGACTTATTAGAAAGTTACGAACACCAATTTGAGCAATGCTGGCTTGAGATGATGCGAAAAAAACTTGGCTTAGTCGACCCACATCCAGACGACCGAGCCTTGATTAAGCAACTGCTCAAACTGATGCAACAGCATCAATTAGATTACACCAACACCTTTTTGAAACTCACCTACCAACCGACGCAACCTTGGAATAAGGCCGATTTGGGGAATAAGACCGATTTGGATGCCTGGCTGCAACGCTGGCAGCAACGCGTACTGGTCTCAGGATCGCTGCAAAAAACATCTCAATCTTGGATGCAACAACATAACCCCGTGGTCATCCCAAGAAATCATCTTGTAGAATCCGCTTTAAACGCAGCTGAAACCGCGTCTGATCTTGCACCTATGACGCAACTTCTGACAATCTTGAGTGAGCCTTACCAACACAAGCCCAACCTCGAGCCATACCAAAGCCCTCCCACGCCCGATCAACGCGTCTATCAAACCTTTTGCGGAACTTAGATTGTCAGGTAGTTTATTGTCAGATAGCTGTCAAAAGTACAGCATCACATCGACAGCCACTTCTGATTGCAACCACGCTTGTTGGTAGACCTCACTGGCGCGCAACCGTATCGCAGATTGTTCGCCCAGATTATAAACGCCTGTAAGATCAATTTTAACGCGATCGGCTAAACCCGTTGTGATGCTCGAATACAGCGTGGCATCAAGAGACCATTGACCAAAGCCAGTGCGTTGAAAGGCACCTACAGTCGGGGTGAACAGGGCATCATAACCAACACCATGGTGATCACTGAGTTGGAATTCACCTCCCACCAGACCATAGCCAACGAGGCCGCGCCACTGATAGGCATATCCCATCTGGCCCTGCAAGAAAGGCGTCAATTGATCATGCTCAAGCCCTTCTCGATGCGCGCCTAACTCAACCGACCATGAGGTTGATTTCAAAAACCGATTACGCGGTTTGATTGACTTGATGCCAATGACCGTTAGATCTTCCATCTGTAAGTCACCCGTTTCGTAAAGGCGCCCCTCCATCTCCAAAAACTTCAACTCTGAACCCGGAGGATAGCCAAGGCCAGCATCGGTGAGGTCGTGATACGCCGGACGCCAACTGAAGGTACCAAAGCTTGAATCTTCTCTCAAGCCAGCACCCAGAGTCCAACGCCCAGAGCGATGCCCCTGATCATCACGCTGGGCCGGTTCAGGTACAGGGGTTAAATCAGTCTCCGGTCCACTTTCAGATTCACTCAATTGTTCAAATTCACTTAATTGTTGCAACAAATTAAATGAAACACTACGAGCTGACTCGCCGAGAAAACGCACCAAACGCGAATATTCATACGCCACGGTTAAGAGCTTTTTTTGTTGCGCCTTGGGCAAGGCTTGTAACTGAGGCTCACCTTGAGCCGGTGCGACCACCAGCTGATACACCAGTTGCTGCTCGGCTTCAGTGAGTTGCGCTATGTGGTGATAAAAATGAGTAATAACAGAAGGGCGAAATTTAGCCGACTCAACCCAGTCAAACTGATAGGCGTCTCGCACTGTCTCAATCGGTATCGTATAAGCCGGATATTCTTCCAACACGCCCGAGGTCGGGCGCACCACGTTTAACAACGCCATCACCCGGTAAGAGCAATTTTGCGAAAAGAAAAAATACTCAATCCTAGCGTCTTTAATTTCCCACACATGACGAATCAACTGCGCCACTTCAGCCTCAGTAAAGCTCAATCGAAACTCCCAAATATCGCGGCTTTCGATGCGACTGTATTCTTTTATTTTCTGATAATAGGGCCGCACTGAGGTTTCACCAGGATACCCGCCCACCAAACCACGATACACAAAGGCTAATTCGCTGTCTTCCGGTGCCTTTTGAGCGGCGTAACTGACGGTGTAAGACAGCAGCGAACTGGTATCTTGTTGCACAGGTTGGTCAAAGCGCAACAGTGTATGACCAAACATTGAAGAGGGGCTGTCCAGATAGGCGGCAGGGAAAATCAGCGATACCGATGTGGCTTTAAACGCCGCAGCCCAAGCATCAAAAGCTGGGCACTCGACGTCAGGTAAATCCGCATCCTTTATATTAAGCTGATGCTTTAACCAATGAGTTCGAGCAGGAAATACACATTGCGCATGCCGATCGAGATTAGCGCTTTTCGATTGAAACAGGGCTCTGAGTGTGGCCTCTAACTCAGCCGCCGGATTGCGCTTACCCGTTTCCGCCAAGAAAAAAGCATCATCATCAATATCACTGATCAAAGCCCTATTACGCCAGCCAGTAGGTTGATAATACAACAGCGCCAGCCAACCTGGACTGCTGTGTAACGCTCGCTTGTTAGCACGTTGAACCCATTGTTCAGCTGATATGTCAGTACTCTTAGATGTGAGATTAGATGTGGAATTTGAATATGGGGTGGCAACAGCCGTTAGCGGCCAGAGATAACCCAATATAACGATTAAACTATGGAATAATAATAGAGTTAAAAATAGAGGAAAAAAACGGGGCTTGCCGCATTGGATATGGTTCATGCGGCAAGCACCATCAGTCATTACAACGTGATACTACCGCTTAACCGGCGTACTGTTGCAATGAAGCGTTTGCCGCCAGCGCATTAACGATAGAGCTAACAACATGCTCACTGGTGACATCCACATTTGGGTAAATAGCCGCAAAATTTTGACGCAGCGTCTCAGCAAATTGCGCTTGATCAGCGGCTTCAACTTGGAATAAATCCCCTAATACCAACAAGGCTTCACCTTCGCCTTGTGCTATGGCACTGGCAACGGTTTCCATGTTGTCATTGATGTAGTTAAAAGCCGAATGCGAGTGAATCGTGCCTTCGACATCACAACCCAGGGTGCCAGACGTCATCGCGAATGTTTGAGTGCCATAAAACCCATTGGTTGTCGCGGCTAAGACGTGAGGCCCTAAACCTGATTGACCTTCAAACAAAATTGAACCAACGCCGCAACCCGCTGCACCATAATCCTTGGCCATAACAGGGGCAGAAAAAGCGACAGCTGCGCTCAACAGTAAAACCTTCTTCATAACGTACTCCTTCATTAAGTGATGGAGTAACGGATTATACGGCTTTTTTTTATTTATGCATCAGCCGACTGATACAAAAACCAATCTAATCAAAATAGTACGTACTTTGTACTCTGACAAAATCACACACATTTTGCGTTAAATGGTCTAACTGCTGATGCAAGGTTTGTTCAAGTTTTTCTAACTTTGCTTTATCACCATACCGTGCAGTGAGCTCAATCGCCAGCGCGGTGGCGCACGCATCTGGCGCTCCCAAGCTGTCAGAAGAAGACACCAGGCGGTGCGCTATCGCTTGAACCTCAGGCCAATTTTTTTCTTCAATGGCTTCGCTTAAGATCGTCATTTGCTCCGGGGTACCCACTAAAAAGGATTCGATCACCTGCTCTATGCTGCGCTTTCGATTGCCAAATAATTCGAATAAATGTTGATGATCCCACTGATGCGTTTTTTGCAACGGTGTCGTTGGCTCTTCAAGCAATCCTGGCAAGCCCGCCATAGGCTTTGCCTCCTCATCCGCGGGGTCCATACCCAGCACCTGTTTAAAAATAACATTTTTCAATTGCACCTTTTTAACCGGCTTAATCAAATAATCATTCATACCGGACTGCAAACATTGAGCCTTATCCTCCGCCAATGCACCGGCCGTTAACGCCACGATAGGGGTATCGCGATGAATGTTCCCCACCTCACCGCTGCGAATCAACTCCGTCACATCGGTACCATCTAAGTCCGGCATGTAAAAATCCATAAAGATTAAATCAAACGGCTGATCATTCATTGCTTTCAAATGTTTCAGCGCTTCAACACCACTATTAACGGTTTTTACACTGGCTCCTAGCTCCTCCAACATTGCTCTGGCTACCAGTCTATTGATTTCAAAATCCTCAACTAACAAAATGTTAATGTTTTGGTCAAAGGCAAAAGCTTCGTGTGCAGGCAAACTGCGTTCTGCGGGTTTATGAGAGAAAGCTTCCTCTTGAGCTAACGATGACGCTAATGTCTTCCATTCAAGCGGCTTATACAACCGATCCCACAAAGATTTTTTCACAGATTTTGGTAGCACATGATCATCAATCATGTCGGATAGCAAAATGATCCGGTAGGCGTCCGAAACCCCATTTTTAACCAGCCGCGCAATAAAATCTGTCCCCAGTACACCATCAAAGTGCGCATCGACAATAATATGTTTTTTTCTAAAGGCAACATCACCCGATAATCGCTGCAAGGTTTCCAAGGCATCATCCGCCTGCAAAAGTCGCTCATGTTCAATTTGCCAATGATCGAGTTGCTTGGAAAAGGCATCATAGAGTTTCCCGCTGTTTAGACACAAATAAACACAGTGCTCTGCGGGTAATTTAATCGGGTGTTGAGCTGCTTGTTGAGATCGCACCACGTCAATAGGAAGTTGAATACTGAACTCACTGCCTTCACCCACTTGGCTTTCAACGTTAATCGTGCCTTTTAACAGATGACAAAGCTCTTTTGCGATCGCCAAACCAAGACCAGTCCCGCCAAATTTACGAGTAATGGTACCCTCTGTTTGGATAAAAGGTTTAAACAGGCGGTTGATTTCTTCTTCCTTGATACCATGCCCTTCATCTTTTATCACACAATGCAGTTGGTAATGGCCTTCACTCCCCTGCTCTAAACTGGCGCCAAACATAATATGGCCCACTTCAGTAAATTTCACCGCATTGGATAATAAGTTATTCAGAATTTGTCTGAGTCTATTTGGGTCTGTACTCACAGAAACACCAGGCTCTATACCGCTAAACTCCGTGATCAGTTCAACGCCCTTTTTCTGCGCCGGCACAGCGGTTACCTGAGCCAACTCATTTAAAAAGTCCGCCAAATCCAATAGCTCATGTTCAAGTGTGATTTTACCGGCTTCAATTTTAGAGAAATCCAATACATCATTAATGGTCGACATCAAGGCCAGGGCTGACGATTTCGCAAGCTTTAAATAATGCGACTGCCTTTCAAATGAATTGTTCATACTTAAGAGATCGATGAGCCCCATCACCCCATTCATTGGCGTGCGAATCTCATGGCTCATGCAGGCTAAAAACTCGGCTTTGGTTTTCGAGGAATCAATGGCTGCCTGCAGAGCCGCTTCCTGTTGCTTTTTCAAAATTTCTTCTTGGGTCGCATCTTGGAAGATGATTGTATACAAAGGCTGTTGATCGGCTTCAATCTTAGATACTGACACGCGCATAGGGACCTTTTTACCATTCTTGCAAACACCAAAAAGGTATTGATCGCCCTGCTTAGGGAAGTATTCATTGAACAAAACTTTAATAGAGATCGTTGAATTTGAGGTCATTGAAGTTGAGGTCGGTGGAATTGAAGCGAGTGGTTCAGAGTCCTCTTTATCGTACTGAAATATTCGATACGCCGCCTGGTTCATTGAAAAAATCTGACCAGAATCCGAATACGTGATGATCCCATCGGCCGCATCATGCAAAATATTGCTGAGCAAATCATTGGATTTTTGCAGCGCCTGTGTTCGCTCTGCAACAGTGCTTTCCAGCTCTCTGTTGCTCTTCCTTAGCGCTCGCTTGGATGCCAGTAATTTCTGCAGTAATACCTCAATCTGAGTCAAAGTGGGTTTAAATATGAATAATGCTTCGAGAATCAATACAACCAACGTAAAAATTACCAGAGCAAACCCCATAACCCGAATGTTCTGCAATTTTTTTTGTGCTTTTTGCTCATAGAGAAAAACAATATTATCCATCTGCTTGAGAAATGCAGACTCTGCTGATAAAACCTCCTCGAGAAACGCTTCGGTATGCACCCCACCTGTGTGTAATCGAGCATTAAGTGAGCTGGACACAATCTTGGCATTATTAGTCAACGTGTCGAAGAAAGGCTGAATCGTTTCAAATTTTTGGTTAATCTCTTCTGTGTTTTGTATCGGCTTGAAGAAAAATGCAGATTGTTGTTGAGCATACATTGAATCCGAGTGCTTCAAGGTATCATGAGACGCTTTAAACGTATTTAACAATACATTGAATTCACTTTGCTTCTTCTTGATTTCATCATCAGACCACGAGTGCCCGCTGTAAATCATCAGCGTCATTTCTTTCGTTATTTTTTGGCTAAACATGCGCTGACGTCCTGCCATGTTAATAATGGAGGCGTCTTTTTTGGCACTACTGAGTGAATAATCAACCAACACTTGATGGCAGGTTGTTAGCAACGCAATGGAAATAAATGCCGCGATATAGAAACGGTTAAGGTTGCGCGTTCTTTTTTTAAAAAGCGTGCTCATGGTGCTGGCGCGGTGATACCCAATTAAAAAAACTATGAATCTTATTTTATAAGTCTAGTATTTTTTAATTTTTTAGTTATAAAAAACCTGAACATAGGCAACTCCGCCAGCAGAGTGCCATCTCAGCCAACGCCCAATCAATCTTCGGGTCGGTAGATAACAGCCACGTGGCCTACCAGCTGAATTAACTGAGCCCCGGTTTCAGCCAACACCTCAGCCACCAGCTGCTTCTTTTCTCGGGCATCATAGCCTGAAAATTTCAGTTTAATGAGTGGCTTGGCTTCTAAAGCGACCGCAATTTCTTTCATAACAGGCACACTCAACCCATTATCCGCGATCGTGACAGACGGGTTCAGCGCGTGAGATTGTTGAATCAGTTGTTTTTTTTCTTCGGAGCTTAAGGCAATTTCATTCATGGAATCATCTTCTTCTGGTTAATTAACAACCTAATCATCTTACCACAATTGCCCCATACCAAAACACCTATCCCAAACAATTGTGTTAAACGCTCAGCCCTTAGCATATTATATTTACCCGGGAACTATTCCCCCTATCTACTCAATTCCACCTATCCACTCAAACTGTGAGCTGATATGTCTGCTATAAGAGCCTTCACCCTACTAATCACACACTGCCTCGCCATTGCAGTCGGTTTTGCGGGTGGCATCTATACCCTGCCCATTTTATTGGCACCTACAGCCCCTTCTTCTTCCGCATTAGCCACAGCTTCTGCTAACGCTCAATTTACCGCACAGATTCGGCGTAATTTGGAAGACAGTGACGCCTTGCATTGGGGTGAAGGCCAGCTCTATGTGTCTTCTGATACCATCGCGTTTGAAGGCAAAATGGCACCTGGGCCTGATTATAAACTGTATCTCTCCCCCTCCTTTGTGGAAACCGAAGCTCAATTTGAACAACTAAAATCAGAAATGGTTTTGGTCGGTGATATCAAAAGCTTTGATGGTTTTATGATTCCTATCCCAAATAGCATCAGCCCAGCTAACTACACCAGCGCCATCGTATGGTGTGAATCCTTTGGTGAATTTATTACGGCAGGTCAGTATCGATCATTGGAACAATGATCAACGCTGACTTAAAACCTATCACACACTCACGTATTCCGATTTTTTAAAACCTGAATACTGAAATCCAAGGTGACTCTTAATTGCCCATGCTCAATAAGGTTTTTTTTAACCTGGCGATCGCCAGCCCACTGGTAGGGCGTCATGGCAATTAGATCTTCTATCAATTGAAAGCCTTGCAGCTGTATAGAATACATTAATGAGTGCAAGGCAATGGTGTCGAAGCCGTCCACGTCTTCCTGAGGTTTTCTCTGTGCCACGTTCGCATAGAGCGCTCGTTTGAGCTCTTTCAAGTGATCAGTGCCAGGTCCTACTCGAACCAAGATCCCGCCTGGTCTGAGCACCCGCCAAATTTCTTGATCCGAAGCGGGTGCAAAAATTTGCAACACGCCATCACAAGACGCATCCTCCAAAGGAATTGCAAAGCTGCTAGCAACGGCATACTGCGCAGCAGCCCCCTTCGCGGCTAATTTAACGGCTTCTTTAGAAATGTCCAAGCATTGCCACTGGGTGGCAGGGGTGAGCCGGGACAGTTCATTAACGTAATAACCCTCACCACACCCCAGATCCAAGCAAAGAGGGTCTAGCCACTGAGGGCCGAAACACTGAGAATCTAACACTTCAGAGGCATTACCACTGTTATGCTGGTTATCTCGATCAGCAAGATGCTTAACCAAGATCTCATTTAAAGAGAACACCAAAGGCTCGTAATAACCCGTGTTTAAAAAACGCCGGCGGGCTTGAATCATCGCTTTATTATCGCCAGGTGATTTCGAGCGCTTTTGATGAGCTAAGACTAAATTAACGTAACCTTGCTTGGCTTGATCAAAGCTGTGGCCATTTTGGCATCGCCAGGTTGGAGGTTCGAAATTAAGGGGGTTATTACAATTTGGACATCGCCAAGTCATCGTTTGCCTTAGGATTCAGGTATTTCATCAACAGTACACTGCATACCTAAGTTTAAGTAATAAGGGGCATCAAAGAAACCACCATCGTTCTCTTTATCCCCACTATTCTTTTGTATATCAAATACTCTGATAAAAACACTTTTAGAATTTTGAGTATCTTTGACGCTGATTGGGAAAGCTGTATTGTTGCTATCTTCAGCACTCGTATGGTCTTTATCAATTTCATTTAAATAAAATGGAGACACGATCGCTGTTTCGTCGGCCAGCCCTGCCAATACCTTGGTGTCGATACCAAAATCCCTTCTATCTGGATTAACATTATGAATCTTAAAGCCGTATTCGTTAGACGAGCCAAAACTAGCCAAACTCACATCAAATTTACACGTAAATGATAAATTAGGCACTACATCAGGATACGTATCAGGTTGTACCTCGGGATCAAGTTCGGTATCTGGGTCGATATAGGATTCGAGAAACGTAACAAGTTCTCCATCGAAATTTTGAATTAACAACTCGTCTTTAATAGACTGATTAAACACCTCACGCAGCTTCAGCTCATAAACATCATAATCTCCCGTGTAGTCGATGTGCCCAGCAGCCCAAGCTTTGGTTCGAAAATCGATTACAGCGGGTGCGATGCTGCCATCAACATTGGTTGACGCTGGAATTGTCTGTATATTGAAATTATCAAAACCTAAAAAATCTTGGTCTGGATAATGCGGTTTATTCTCGACCTCTACAACAGTAGCTTGATCAGCATCGTCCAAACTACCCTGTTCATCATGTTCATTAAAGTACCTTGAGCTTGCATTAACATTCTGGATATTTTTAGAGTCAACAAAACCTTTGATTATCTCGTAATCTTCATCATATGCAGCTAAATCAGTACTTAAATCAGGAAACGATACTGAATCAGTTTCAATAAGCTTATAAAGCTTCAGTTTAAGTGAATAAACAGCCTCCAGATCGCTTTCATCGTTGCCAATATCACTCACTTCCAATGCAATCGTTTGAGTATTCTCATTAGGTGGAATCAGATAAGCCTTTCGCCAGTCAAGCGAATTTCGTTCTAGATTAAAATCCCGACGACGTTCATCAACATATGTATTATCAGCGCTCAAATTCACTGGAACAGAGATTTTCGTTTTAAATTGAAAATCGAGATGCGTCCCAGGTGCATTAAACTCCACAACC
>CAZECE010000148.1:0-28422 GCA_964510525.1 uncultured Pseudomonadales bacterium
ACTTGTGGACAAACCCTTCGGGTATTGACCACAGGGCCCACAGCCTTAGCAGCAAAAAACCATGTTTATGAAATATAAAAGATCAAAAAGGAATGCGCTAACGCGCTACTAGAACCTGTCTAAAGAACGGGGTCCTCTTCATCTCCTACTCAAGTATAATCCGCTATTTCTAACGCTGACTAAATCAACTATAAGAAACCTATACTTTCAGATAGTTGAATGTAAAGAAATTGCAGAAAATTTCCTATGCCATAACCAAGATGAAGCATTTGAGTTTATAAACGAGAAGCTTAAAGTTTTGAATATACTTGAAAAAACCATTTGTGGGCATTATTTAGACATGTCTTTTGGTTTAGATTCCACAAGCAACTATTCCACCCGAGATCAGAAAAAGTACATTGAAAAAGAATTAAACATAAAAATCTCTACTAACACCGTAAACCGGTATTTATGCCTAGACTTAATTATTAAGAACAGCATTCAAACTGATAAACCTTTATTTTTATTAATTCCTAGCAAAGAAGGTTCGATTACTGATCAAACATCTCCTCAAAGTGAAATTCTAAATTTATTCTATAACAGACAATCCAAAGCAAGTAAACTCTTGCTTACTAAGGCAAAGAAATTTGACTATAGCCCCTCAAATAAAAACTCAATGTCAAAAAAGGAACTTGAAAAAATAGAGAACCTTGAAAATTATTTTGCTAGCCAAGGTGATTTCAGTGCAACAGAACAATATGGCGCAACAGGTTTTCTTGAAGAACTTCAAGACCTGGAGAATGAAACTGAAGAAGTGGCCAACGCCAAAAAAATAGCGTTTCAAGAGGCCTTTAAGAAAACCGAAGAGGCCAAACTGATTGTTTTAGCGGAGTGGGATAAAGAGCAGCTGGATAAAGGAAATAAAGAAAAAACACGCAACCAAAACGCTTCAAAAAAAACAAAAAATAGAAGGCGCGCCAAATCAAAGAATGAAAGTTTCATAAACAAAAGCGCCACAAACTCTAAAAGCACTTCACCCTCAACCACAACGAATCAAAACAAAACATCACCCACAAACCTGGAAGTAAAAAAAGGCACCACGCCCCAACCCAAAGAGAACTACTCTCATTATTTAGAAACCATCACAGCGAAAAACATAAATACACACGCTAAAGAAGATGATGGTGACTGGATCAACATCCCTTTTGCCAAAACATATCAATTAATGGCCAAATTTTTAAGCTCTCAGAAAAAGTATTCAACTATTTACATTCCCAAAGACATAGAACCTGTAACATGCACACAATTTAATAAAGTGGATTTTTATGCCACTAAAGAGAAAAAAAGTGGCAGTAACGTCTGGCCGATCATAGAACATCTAAAAACAAGGCATCCTGACGATTTAGATTTTATTAGACATAACATTGACGCGAAAACGTCAGCAAGTACAGGACACTCCGACCTAGAAAAAATCACTCACTTGATGCAATCGGTTATCGAAAAATCAAAACCTGAATCCGTAACGGAGTCCAACTACTTTATCAGTGAAAATGAACAAAAAATTCCAGTCAACGTTCTGAAAATATCAGCGAACATCACACTTGGAAACAAGAATAAAAACGTCGTGTGTGTTTTTTCAAAACCAAGATCGGAGATAATCAAAACATTCAATCAAAATAATGAAAATACCTTGAAGCATGCCTTAGTGTTACGGACAATGTATTTTCAAGAGTAGATATAAGCTTTATATTTGATTAGGTCTTCGAAAAATACCGAACATCCTGAAGCGAAGCAAAATCACTGTCTTGCGTCCATACCACTGCCTGATTCCTTTGCGCTGTTGCATAAATAATGCTATCGGCCAAAGGCAACTTATGCAGTACACCCAAATGCGCTGCCTCAATTGCCAAAGCGCTATCAAGTGGAATGACGTTGCCTTGCTCCATATGAGCTACACAATCTAATGCTAAATCCTCACTGGCTTGACGCAAAACACATTTAAAAACCTCCGTCAGCGTAATGCCGGGCACTAAAAGCTTTTGTAAGTTTTCAATCGGCTTAGCAAAGTGTTTAGCATTATTATCACCAGCAAAATAAGAGAGCCATGCAGAAGAGTCCACAACATTCATAAACGATCGTCATCCCGCTCCACATCAGTATTAATCCCTTTAAGTATCCCTTTCATTTTTTTCATCGGCTTGATTGGAATCAATTCAATGCGATTTCGATAGGTTAAAACCTGAATCTTTTGCCCAGAGACAATCCCCATAGCGTCACGCACTTCTTTAGGAATCACCACCTGAAATTTAGGGGAAACTGTAACGGCTAACATACCAACTCCATATCGATGGAAAAACAGTATTACAATAGAGCAGTCGATCAAATTCGTCAATACAACCGATGTCGCCGCCAACCTAAGGTATTGATTTCGGGCTGAGCAGACACATTGATGTCCTCCCCAAAACGCAGCAACGTTCCACCTACTCGCAACAAAGCGCGATTATTGGGTCCAAAAAGTACCTGAGTCTGCTGCCCTAACCCTGCGGACTCGTCTTTTTCGATGTAACGCCCGGTACCGTAAAGATCCTCTCCCAAACGGTTGAAAGCGTTTAGAGAAGCGCCATCCAATATATTCAAAGCATACAAGCGAGTTTGCCCCCAATGTCGCCTCGAATCCTCACACGCATTTCTGGCCATTCGCTGTTGCTGTGGTACAAAAGTCGTCGCCCAGAGAACGTTGTTAAACAATAACGGCGACTGCAACACCTTTTCCCCCGCTCCACCGCGATGATGCCCTAACTCTAAGCGCCAACCACGCGTTCGTCCTGAAACTCTAATGCCAAACGCTGTCGTTAAATCCACTTCGGGCAATTCTTCCGCCGTCACGACACTGGGTAATTCAGCGGGCAGCGTCACTGGATCAAACAGAACAAACAACGCCTCCGGCGTTTCGGTATCCTGCCAATCGTGCTGCAAACCAGAACCAAGCGCAATGGCCACTGCATTTTGACGCAGCGTTTTTCGAACCAAACCCACACTGGGGGTTTCGAAAAAATAGCGCGGCTTACTCCGCTCACCCAGTTCACCTCGTACGCTCAAATCCGCAACACGAGATACTTGAGCCAATTTGTCTAACGACATGGCCGCCTCAGTCGTGCCGTTATTAATCACCACACGAAACACCTGACCAGCAATATCAACCCCGTAAAATCGGTCAATCAAGCCATCATTGTTAAAGTCTAAGGGTTTGATTGACGTTACGATACTGTGCGTCAACTCCGACGTATCCGCCATAGAGTGCTGGGCCGCGGCCCACCAAAGCAAGGTTCCGGTTTCCGCATCCACGATATAAAAGCCAGCGCCCAAGGCTTTTTGTTGATCTCCAAAATTCCAAGGCGACACATCGTAAACATCGGGATCGTATCCGCCCGCAAAAATAATCACCGGACGTACCACAGGGCCCTCCGGTTGTTGAAACCGGATCTGCGCCAACACCGGCACTGACCACGTTTGACCTAATGCTCGATAAGGGCTGTTTTCGGGCGCCTCTTTACCGCCTTGCAACACAAAGCGCAGTTTTGGTTTAGGATCACGCCGATGCTGAGGGCCCGCCTGAGTCACATCCAGCGCGTAATAATTCGAACCACCACGCCGCATCCCCCCATACAACAACACATGATCCCCCTGCCGATGATCAATGACTCCATCTTGCTGTAAGCTGCCATTCGACTGCGCGACACGTTGATCCAACCGCCACGCAATCCAGGTGGCATCCAATCCATAACGTAATAGCTGAGTATCCCAGTCAGCCAGCTGATCCAACCGAGTCGCGTTGGGTTGAAACGAAAAAATAGGATCACCACTGTTGGCATCAACCGCATGCAACCACCCTGTACTGGTACCAACAAACAGCGCATTCCACTGCCGATCCGGATTCAAGGGTGGTTGCGGGTATTGCCCTTGATCGTAGCCAAAATTCACCAATAAAGGGGAGGCGTGCAGCGGTGCACCCCACTGAAACGATGCATCAGATGGAAGCGGTGCATCAGAGGAGAGCGGAGCAGCAGATGACAGCGGCGTAATGGATAGAAGAGACGCATCAGGTTGCAAAGACTCCATAAAAAGCCCTGTATTTGCTGGACTCCATAACGCTCGGGCACCTCCCATCAGGGCATCACGCCCATCGATAACGCGAGTATCCCGTCGTGCTGGTTCCGGCCAGAAGCTGGCAGCGGTCTCTTTGACAACCTCCCCCACAAACGCAACCGACTCAGTGGCCACTCGACCTCGCTTATCTAAAATCTCACCGGTTTCAAAGTCGATGCCATACCGTTTCACATTGCCTTGCCAAGTCGCCGTTGAACTGGGCTCAAACAACGAGACATACAGCTGATTAACGTGTTGCATTTGCGCAAACTGATTAAGGCCAACATGAGACGCCAAGGCATAGCCTGAGCGGGCATCACAAGACAAACGCTCTGGCACTGGCCGTTCCGTCTCTTCGTCTGCCACAGTGGTTTGCTCTGCCTCAGTGAGGACATCTCGCCAATCAAAGAGCCATTCGTCAATATCGAAATTAAATGGCGTAGCACTGCGAAATTGCTCAATGTCCTTTGAAAGAACCAAGGAACTGTGCAAGCTGAACAAACACCAAAAACTTAATTTGAATAACAGGCCTAATTTGAACAACAAGCCTAGCTTGAATAAGTCGCGACATACTCGAGACATAAATCCCCCACAGATGGCATGACGGGCTCAGGCCCCTCCTCCGATACTGACGCAACCGAACGTGCTGATTGAATCGTCAACTGCTGAGGATCTCGGGGCACTCGATGCTGCCAAAACTGTTGCTCCAACACCCGCATGCGGCCAGGCTGTTGCACCTCAGCGACAGCGGTCGTCATATATTGATGCGCAGCAAACCATTGCGCATCAGATCCCGAAGCGGCCATCACCTGCCCAGAACCACAAAACTCCGTCAATGAAATCACCCGAACCTGATTCAGTTGATGACGCTGCCACTGATCGAAATCACGCACCCAATCGCAACCCCCTTCCCCAGCCGGAACAATGTCTGGCAGCAATGCCGGATCAAACGGGTTGGCCATCTGCTGCAAAGGCGCCAGTGCCGCAACGCCTTCACCTTGTATGCGTTGAAATACACAATGGAGTGATGTTTGAGCCGCTTCATTGACAGCCAAGTGCGCGTTCTGCCATAAAGCGCCGTTTTGTATCATCAAGGCCTCTTTTGCAGCGTTCGATGCAATGATTGAAAGAATCAACACCATCACCAAAACCGACATCACCAACACAACTCAAACCCCATCACGCAATGACTAAAGCGCCCACCGACGCCCTACGTTCGGCAAATGAACCAAGGATTCATAAGAACGACGCAGCACACCATCATCCCAACCGTCCTGATCACTTTGCCCACCCTGTTCCTCATGCCCCTGTTCCTCATGCCCCTGAACCGAGTAAACCTGATCCAATACCTGATATGTCGATTGTTGATCTAATACGCCCTCATTTCTGAGCCTGGGCGCATCCTGAGCGGCCAGCAACACCCCCAGCTTGATCGCAACCACTTCTTGCTCCGACGGCTGCCACTGATTGAAATTAACATAACTTTCGATCCCAGAATCCGCTCCACCCATCAAAGGCCGCACACCATACAGGACTTGAAAACTCGCGACACCATCCACCAGAATGCCCCGACCTTCTACCGGCGGCACCCAAGTCTCGCTCAATTCAGCCAACCGACCTGGAAAAAAATAGCGACAGACCAGCTGATAATGGTCCGGGCGATTGGTGTCTTCTTGTACCAAAATTTGACTCCACACCACCCGCTCGGCATCCGTTAACGTGAGATCTGGTTCAAAAGCCGCTCCGGTACAGAGCTGATCACCCGATGAACTCAAGCGCCTTTGAACTGTAATCTGATCAAAAAAATGGCCATCCGATGAGGCATGAACAACAACAGGGGACACCGGCTCCAACGCCAGCTCACCATTGAAGCCCGCTCGTTCCAGTTCTTCTTTGATAAAGGTGAGACCAAACTGCGCGTTTTCATATACGCCTACCAAACCCGTTTGCAGTTGAGCGGAGCGACTTTGAACGCCAAGAAGTTGCACCAGGATCACACCAATCAGCCCACTCAGCGCACCCGCTACCAACAGTTCAACAAAGGTTAATCCACGTTGACGATACAACGGACTCACCTAAACGGACCTGCCCAAGCTTAACCAAGCACACTCCGTCTTGGCATCATCGCAAGCGGCATCGGCTGATAAACCAGACCACCGCACCCGAACACATGTCTCCAACGTCAACGGACAGCGGGCGACACTCATTCGTCCATAGGGCAGCTGGTAGGCCGCGAGTCGTTGTAAATAGGCAATGTCACGCGTTGCCATCAAATCCCCCGCGCACAGCACCCCCAAACACCCATGGGCATCAGGCACCTCGGCCAAAGCCGGATCAACTGCCAAGGAATCCCATACAGCAGCATTCAAATAAACGCTTCGCCCAACCTGATTTAACCGAATATACGTCAGCGCCTCTTGAGCCAATAAGCCGGCCTGAAAACGCCATTGAGTCGACTGAGTCGCTTGCGCGGTGTGCAAATGAAGAACAGAAAGAGACGTCGCCGAAAGCGAGATCAAGGTTAAAGAGACCAGTACTTCTACCAACGACAAACCGGCCGAAAAACGAAACGCCCCTGTTTTTTTAACAAATCGATTATGGACCTGTCGTTTATAGACAAGCCCCCTATGGACAACACAACGCATAGGCAATTCCAGAAGAAACATGACTGACGTCATTATTGGTCGGGACGGAGTGATTCGAACACTCGACCCCCACAACCCCATTGTGGTGCGCTACCAGGCTGCGCTACGCCCCGAAACCAGAACGCGGATTCTACTAAGAATTGGAGAATGATTGAAGGACTAAAACCCTTAAAGAACTTAAAACAGCTTTAAATAGCGAAAGAAAAAATAGCAAAAGACGTTAAATCACTTAGAAAGCACTTTGAAAAAAAGCAACTAGTCTTCGTCTGAATCGTCTGAGAAATCAACAGGGGCTTCCGAGCCACTCTGATGAGCATCCACTCGAGCTTTGAGCTTTTGACCCGCTTTAAACGTAACCACACGACGTGCAGTAATCGGGATTTCTTCGCCTGTTTTTGGGTTACGACCGGGTCTAGGTGTTTTATTGCGCAAATCAAAGTTGCCAAAACCGGACAATTTAATGTCCTCATTGGCTTCTAAGGCCGACCGTATTTCTTCAAAAAAGCACTCGACAAGCTGCTTGGCATCCAACTTACTGATACCCAAATCTTCAAATAAACGATCCGCTAAATCTTGCTTTGTTAACGCACCCATGATTTTAATTCCTTAACACAGCCTGCCAACGGCCAGCTAAATGTTTTACTACTTGATCAACTCGAGCATCAATCTCTGCATCCTTCAGGGTTTTATCTGGGTGTTGAAAGCGAAGTGTAAACGCCAAACTTTTCAACTCCGGATCCACCCCTTGCCCAACATACACATCAAACAAGCTGATCTCTTGCAATGCTTCAATGGCTAACGCCGATACTTCCGTTGTGATATCAGCAACCGCCAGATCCTTTGGAAACAGCATCGCGATATCACGCTTGATCGCAGGGAACTTAGAAACTTCCTGAAACACAGGTAATTTCCCACCTTCGATACGTTTTAAGATTAGCTCAAATAAATAAACATTGCCCTCAACACCCAATTTTTTTGCCAAAGAAGGGTGAAGTTTTCCCATTCTGCCAGCAAAATGATGGTCGACAAAAATGTCCGCCGTTTGCTGTGGGTGCAAAGCTACGTGCTCACCCGGCACAAATCGAACTCGACCACTTAAATGAGATAAAAATTGCTCAACATCACCTTTGAGATCAAAAAAGTCCGCCTGTGATGCAGAGCCTTGCCAATCCAATGGGCGAGTACCACCACTGATCAACCCGGCTACTCGGTTCTCCTCTTGAGGCATTCTCATGCCATCAGGGGCTGGCAAAAAGCACACACCAACTTCAAACAATTTAAGATCGTAATGCTGGCGATTCTGGTTGTTTACCACATTTTTTAACAACCCAGGCCACAACGTGGTTCTCATTACAGATAAATCTTCAGCAATTGGGTTACTTAATGCATAAGCCCCCGTATTAGGCGCTTCAAGATGAGGGGCTGCAAATAGACTGTGCCATTTCGGATCGATAAAGCTGTAGTTCACCACCGCCTGAAAACCCACTGCAATCAGTTTTGAGCGCAATTTTTGCTGACTGAGCACGGCCTCTTGCTCACCACTGGGTGCGTCCAACGACACCGCCGGCAAACGCTCCGGCAGCTTGTGGTAACCATAGACTCGCGCCAACTCTTCGATCAAATCAACATCACGCGTAATGTCAAAGCGAAACGAAGGCGGGGTGACTTGCCAAACAGCGTCATTACTTCGATTTAATGAACACCCTAAACGGGATAAGGTGTCAGCCACCCAATCCAAAGGCCACTCAAAGCCCAACAACCGATTAATTTGCGACACAGGAAATGCGATATCGGATCGAGCCCAGTGCTCAAGATGATGCGCGGCTTCAATCACAGGCCCGGCTTTGCCGCCCGTCCAATCGCAAATCAATTGAGTCGCATACTCCATAGCCTGACGGCACAGCGCATAATCAACGCCCCGCTCAAAACGATGCGAGGCATCGGTGTGCAATCCATAAGAACGCGCTTGCCCCGCCATGGCAATGGCATCGAAGACCGCGCATTCAAGAAACACCTCTTTGGTGTGCGTTTTCACACTGCTATCCAGGCCTCCCATGACACCAGCCAACGCTATCGGTCCTTTGGCATCAGCGATAACCAAACTTTTCGTATTAAGCTCAATCTCTTGGCCGTCAAGCAAGGTCAGCTTTTCATGATTTTGCGCAAAACGCACACTGACCTGATCTTCCAGCTCTCGCAAATCAAACGCATGCATGGGTTGACCTAAAGCCAACATCGCGTATTGCGTGGCGTCCACCACTGGGTTTATGGGCCGAACGCCAGCTCGGCGTAACCGCTCTTTCACCTCAATGGGCGTTTCACCTGAGCCAATGTGTCGGATCACTCGCCCCAAATAAACAGGGCAAGCCTCTAAGGCTTCAATAAATACCGGAAACGTGCTTTGGTGAGCAACGTCAGGCGACTCATAGGTTGGCAAATTGGGAGCGGTATCGTTTAACACAGCCAACTCACGCGCCAACCCTCGAATGCTTAAGCAATCGCCCCGATTCGGGGTTAACTCAACATCAATACAGGTATCATCCAACTGCAGATAAACGCGGAAATCCTCTCCCACAGGCGCATCAACCGGCAATTCCATGATCCCATCGCTCGACTCGGCTAATCCTAATTCCTCCGCAGCACACAGCATCCCTTCCGAAGGCTCGCCTCGGACTTTGCGAGCGGCAATTTTGAAATCTTTTGGCAGTACGGCACCAACGAGGGCAACAGCCACTTTCAACCCTGAAGCGACATTCGAAGCACCACAGACAATAGACAGCTTCGGGCTTGAAGAACCGATGCTCACATCGCACAAGTTCAAACGATCAGCATTGGGGTGCGGACGAACAGATAACACTTCCCCGACCACCACATGACTGAAATCAGGAGCAGCCGATTCAATCGATCCCACCTCTAATCCTGCCATCGTCAGCTGATGGGCCAATTCTTCTGTATTTAGATTTGGGTTGAACCAGGAACGCAGCCAAGCTTCACTGAATTTCATAGCAGGCCTCTCAATTTACAACTTAAAATGACGATTTAAAATGACGACTAAAACTGTTTTAGAAATTGGACATCGTTGTTAAAGAATAATCGGAGATCCGTAACCCCATAACGCAACATGGCAAAACGCTCAACGCCCAAGCCAAATGCCAAGCCTGTGTATTGCTCGGTATCAACATCACAAGCTTCAAATACATGCGGATGAACCATGCCGCACCCTAAGACTTCTAACCAGCCGGTATGGCTGCAAACACGACAACCTTTGCCTTTGCAGTGTACACATTGAACATCAACTTCAGCAGAAGGCTCTGTAAATGGAAAGTACGAAGGTCGAAATCGAACCTCTAAATCGGCTTCAAAAAACCAACGTAAAAAAGAAGCCAGCAGCCCTTTTAGATCGGCGAACGTAACGTCTTTATCCACCCACAACCCTTCCACTTGATGGAACATCGGCGTATGAGTCAAATCGGAATCACAACGATACACGCGCCCTGGGCAAATGCATCGCAACGGGGGCTCACCCGACATCAGTGTCCGAATTTGCACCGGAGACGTGTGAGTGCGCAATAACAAAGGGGCTAAATGAGCCTGTACCGACGAACTCTCCGATGAGTTTAAATAAGATGCGTTTAAATAAAACGTATCGTGCATCGCCCGAGCCGGATGATGGGATGGGATGTTTAAGGCTTCGAAATTATGAAAGTCATCTTCAATTTCAGGACCTTCCTTGAGAGCAAACCCAGATTGCTGGAAAAAAGTTTCGATCCGCTGCAAGGTCTGAATGACCGGGTGCTCAGTGCCTTGATAGGCCGAACGACCAGGTAAGGTCACATCAATTTTCTCAGCCGCCAGCTCCGCTTCTAAAGCCGCCGCTTCTAAAACCGCTTTGCGCTCTTGAATGGCTTGTTGCAACCGAGACTTAGCCTGATTGATTTCAGCACCCGCGGCCCGCCGTTGCTCCGGCGGACGCTTGGAAAGCCCTTTCAGCAATTCGGTCAGCCGACCTTTTTTGCCTAAGGCCTCAACCCGAACCTGATCCAAAGCCGCTAAATCATGACTGCTTGAAACTTGAGTTAGAAACTCAGATAGCAAAGCCTCTAGTGATTGAGACTCCTGTACTTGCTCATCTGATTGCTCGTCTAAATGCACGTTAAGCCGCTAACGCCATTTTAGATTGATCCACTAAGGCTTCGAACGCTTTAGGATCATTGACGGCCAGCTCCGCTAGAATTTTTCGATCCACTAAGATCTCTGCTTTGCTGAGTCCATTCATAAAGACGCTGTAAGACATACCGAATTGACGCGCTGCCGCATTAATACGCATGATCCAAAGGCTTCTAAACTGGCGTTTGCGCTGACGACGATCGCGATACGCGTATTGCCCGGCTTTCGTGACCGCCTGAGCCGCCACACGATAGACGCGACTGCGCGCACCATAATACCCTTTAGCTGCTTTGAGTACCTTTTTATGTCTTTTTCGCGCTTGCACGCCGCGCTTTACCCTAGCCATACCTGCCTCTCTTAATGCTTAAATTTGATGTTTAAAACTGTACCAATAAAATGAAAAACTAAACGCCAGGCAACATACGTTTGACAGACGCCACATCCGACTCATGCACATGCTGCTTAGGTCGCAGTTGTCGAATGCGCTTAGGGCTCTTTTTGGTCAAAATATGATTTTTAAACGCTTTTTTGCGCTTAAACCCCTTGGCCGTTGCTTTAAAACGCTTGGCCGCACCACGAACTGACTTTATTTTTGGCATAGTTTGGTTTCCTTAAAAAATTAATGCTTTTTGGGCGCCAAGACCATAACGATCTGACGACCTTCAATTTTTGGCTCTTGCTCGACGGTACTTAACGACTCGAGGTCAACCACAATCCGCTTCATAATATCCATACCCAACTCTTGGTGCGCCATCTCTCGACCACGAAAACGCAGCGACACCTTAGCTTTATCACCATGCTCTAGAAACCGCTTCAAGTTGCGTAATTTAACCTGATAATCATTGTCTTCGGTTGTTGGGCGAATCTTTACTTCTTTTACCTGAACTTGCTTTTGTTTCTTTCGCGATTCCGCGCGCTTCTTTTTCTCGTCAAACAAAAACTTGCCATAATTCATTACCCGACACACAGGCGGATCGGAATCTGGGACAATTTCTACGAGGTCTAAGGCATCTTTTTCCGCAACGCTAAGTGCTTCACCAATGCCGACAATACCAATTTGCTCTCCATCCTTACTGATTAATCGTACTTTATCGTGAACAATCTCATCGTTGATCTTATTCTTTCGCCCACCCGCACGCTTTCCTGACTGTTTAATAATTATGCCTCCACAGGGCTACGTCCTAACGAAGCCACCGACTGTTCTAAAATTTGATTGAATTCGGACAGAGCCATCACACCTAAATCCTTTCCGTCCAGCGACCTAGCCGCAACTAAGCCGGATTCAGCCTCTTTATCACCTAAAATCAACAAAAAAGGCACCCGTGCCACAGTTTGCTCGCGGATTTTAAAGCCAATCTTCTCATTCCTCAAGTCAATCTTTGTGCGCCAACCCAACGCATTGAGTTCAGCGACCACATCATTGGCGTAATTCGTCTGTCGATCGGTTATCGTCATCACCACAACCTGGACTGGCGCCAGCCAAGTCGGGAATTTTCCCGCATAATGCTCGACTAAGATACCTATAAATCGCTCAAACGAACCCAGTATAGCTCGATGCAGCATAACTGGGGTTTTTCGTTCATTATTTTCATCAATATATTTGGCTTCTAAGCGCTCCGGCATTGAAAAATCCACTTGAATGGTGCCGCACTGCCAAACACGCCCTAAACAATCCAATAAAGAAAATTCAATTTTAGGCCCATAAAACGCACCCTCTCCAGGCAGCAACTCCCAATCCAATCCCTTTTGATCTAACGCTTGTCGCAAGGCCTGCTCAGATTTATCCCAAATCTCATCCGAACCAACCCGCTTTTCGGGTCGAGTAGACAGTTTAATTTGCACATCATCAAAGCCGAAATCACGGTACACCGCAAACACCAAATCAATAAAGGCCGACACTTCTTCTTGAATTTGCAGCTCAGTGCAAAAAATATGAGCATCGTCCTGGGTAAAGTTTCGCACCCGCATTAAACCATGCAAGGTACCGGACGGCTCGTTTCGATGACAGGACCCAAACTCTGCCAAGCGAACCGGCAAATCACGATAACTTTTAATACCCTGATTAAACACCTGAACATGACAAGGGCAGTTCATCGGTTTGATCGCGTACTCACGACTTTCAGAGCCCGTGGTAAACATGTCATCACCAAATTTATCCCAGTGACCCGACTTCTCCCACAGCACGCGATCCACCACTTGAGGCGTGCGGATTTCCTGATACCCATGATCCAGTTGCAACTTTCGCACATACTGCTCAAGCACTTGATAGATAGCCCAGCCATGCGGGTGCCAAAACACCATGCCCGGCGCTTCTTCTTGGGTATGAAACAAATCCAGTTGTTTCGCTATCTTGCGGTGATCGCGCTTCTCAGCTTCGGCCAAGCGCTTTAAATACGCCTTCAATGCTTTCGGCGTCTCCCAAGCCGTACCATAGATACGCTGCAACATGGCATTATTCGCATCACCACGCCAATAAGCTCCAGACACCTTGGTCAGCTGAAAAGCTTTTAAGTGACGCGTGTTCGGTACATGGGGCCCACGACACATATCAATGTATTCTTGATGGTAATACAGCTTGATTGTTTCACCTTCGGGAATACCATCGACAATCTCAACTTTATACGGCTCCCCTCGCTCTTGAAAAACCGCACGCGCTTTTGCTCGAGTAACGACCTCAACCCTCACTTCATATTCTTCATCAATGAGCGCTTTCATTTGAGCTTGCAGCGCATCGATGTCTTCCGGTGTTAAACGTTGCTCACACTCAACATCATAATAAAAACCCTCATCAATGACCGGCCCAATGGCCATTTTGGTACTGGGATGAAGCCGTTTAATAGCATGGCCAATCAAATGCGCACAACTGTGACGAATGATTTCAACGCCTTCGGGGTCTTTTGCCGTGATGATCCTAAGCGCCGTATCGTGCGCAATCGGCAAAGTGGCATCGATCAAGGTCGCTTGTCCCTCAACCCGGATCTCACCGGCGATCGTTGCCTTGGCCAAGCCTGGACCAATGGCTTGGGCCACCTCTAAAACGGTGACAGCGTCTGAAAAAGTCCGAGTAGAGCCATCCGGCAAGGTAATAACAGGCATAAGCGGTCGACTTTAAGTAATCCATCAGATAACAAGGGGCTGAATTCTAACGACAATTTGGCTGTAGGTGAACACCTAGCTGAGAGAAAGCCCCCATCCAACCTGGCCATTTGCATGCTAATCTTAAAGAAAGGCCCAAGCTAAGAGGCAGCCGATGGCAAAAAAACTGGGGTACAGCGCTTTACTGATCATCTGCCTGGCGGTGGCGGGTTACACTGCTTTAGATCATGCTTTTTCAGACCTGTATTCAAAAGACGCCAAAACCAAGCTCATCGTCTATAAAGCCCCCCAAGATACCAGCCCCCCTTTGCCCCCCTACTTAGGCCCGCACCCCAGCACGCAAGATCGCAATACTGACCCTTTCGACTACCCGATCAAAATTGGCCAAGTCGGTCCTCATCAACCGCTTTTCTCAGGCCCACTGCAATACCCCTTTTTATGTGGCACACAAGCGTCAGGCTTGGGTCAGCCCCTTGTCGACAACCAAGATGGCATCGGCATGAAAGTCTTCGCCACAGATCCGATCAGCAACCAACTGACCAACGAAATCATTGGCTACAGCAAAGACTGCCTAACCCCCACCACCGCTTTTTATTATTACCACTCGTCAGAGTCGGGCCATTTTGTTCGTTATGACGCAGCAGCCATGCAAAACCCCGACACCCCCATCACCCAACTGACCCTTAACGGCAAACATATTGATTTTATTGTCCGTGTTGAGATGGGCACCCTGAACCGATTCATATACGCGATCGCCGCCCTTAAAGGCATTCACGAAACCCCAAAAGGCAACCTATCCAAACCCGACGGCAGCCACTGGAACAAAACCCTGATTTATCAATTCAGAGGCGGAGTGGGCATTGGCAAACGCCAAGGCGTACTGGGCGCAGACAGTTTCTTAAAACGACGTGAAGACGTATTAAAAGAAGGTTATGCCGTAGCGTTCTCCACCGGTAACCAAACCTCCAACCACTACAACATGTGGATCGCCGAAGAAGTCATGATGCGGGTTAAAAACCAGTTTACTGCTTTGTACGGCGAACCCAAACACACGATCGGCATCGGGGGGTCAGGGGGGGCCATCCAGCAACTCTTAATCGCGCAAAACCACCCCGGTTTGCTGGATGGCGCCCTAGCGCTCTACTCCTACCCCGACATGGTGACTCAAATTCCTTACGCCTACGATTGCGAATTACTGGAGTACTATTTTGACGTTACGGCCAAGGACAATGACAAGTGGCAGCGCTGGAAAAATCGCGTTCCCGTTCAAGGCTTAAACGCCGAGCCCAACCACACCAACGAGTTTTCCACCTACTACAATTTGGCACGCTTGATTCATGGGGTTTGGCCACCAGTCGCCAGCGGCATGTCGGAATGCAGCAACGCTTGGCGTGGCCTAACTCAGCTCACCAACAACCCACACTTCACACACTTAGCCAAACATTACAGTGAAGAGGTGTTAGCCGAAACCCACTGGACGCACTGGGATGATCTGAAACACCTCTACGGGACTAGACCCTCTGGGTACGCCAATCAAGCCTGGGACAATGTCGGCGTACAATATGGCCTGAACGCGCTCAAAGCTAACGAGATCACCACCGATGAGTTTTTACACTTAAACCACTCGGTTGGTGGCTGGAAGCCCCCAGAAGCCATCCAACAAGAACGGCTTTGGCAACTGACACCCAACACCTATTTATTTGAATTCAGCCCCTGGAGTCATCACAACCAGTGGCTACCAGCCAACGATGAATTACCAGCGCTGCGCACTCGGGCCAACCCTGACGCCATCTCTGCCAGCTACCATTCTGGTCATGTCTTTATCGGCAAAATTAATACCCCTATCTTAGATGTACGTCACTATTTAGAAGACGAGCTGGACATGCACCATGTCTCCGCCTCGATGTCGATACGGCAGCGCTTAATCGATTATCAAGGGCACGCCGATCAGCACGTGATTTGGGTCACGCGCAAACCCCACACCCCCATCCTCGAAGCCATCGAGTCACTCACCAACTGGGTCGATCGTCAACACGCATCCCCTGATCACTCCGCGGCCACCAGCAGACCCGAAACACTCCAAGACACTTGCTTTGACGACAAAGGGGTTGTCATAGCAAAAAACACCATCGCCAACAAAACCGCTCAAGAAACCGACACCAGTGATAGAGTGCGGGATGGCGTATGGGATGGCCCTTGGAATCAAAAACCGCTAGGCGCTTGCAGCCAGCACTACCCCATTTACCAAAACTCCCGAATTGTATCGGGCGATGATTGGCGAGGCGACACCATGAAGTGCGCCTTACAAACTGTGGATCAAGCCCTCAAAAACGGGACTTACGGCACCATTAACATGCAACCCTACCGAGACAGACTCAGAAAAATCTTTCCCGATGGCGTCTGTGATTTTAAGGCCACGGCAAAAGCCAAAGCCAAACTTTGGCAAAATCTTTAACGAAAAAGCTGCACATAAAAACCATTACAGATGCATAAGACCTGAACTACTGGGTCTTAAGGGTATATATTTTTCGTTTTTTTGTTTACACCCATCCCCTATAAGTAATATGGTTCGAGCACGAATAGATCTCAGGTAAATTAATTTTATTCAATCTCACCATTTTTCATTTCTCACCATTTTTCATTGTAAGGGAAACAACGTAACATGCGTCTCAACGGACAGGCACTGACCACCACGCTTCTGACTCTTCTCTTCCATACGAGCCGCCCCGAACAGCCCGCAACCACTCCATCGTCACGTTTTCGAGATACTGCTCTTACAAACCCACGCGACGCCACAACTGACCACCACCTTCCGCAACTCAACCCCATTACAGCAAAAGCCAAAGAGGTTGAAACAACACACCAACATAAAACGTTGAAGAAAATTCTACTGGCCGCAAAAAACGCCAACCTACAGCAAGCCAAGATCACCCAACAGTATAAAACCTTGTCAACCATGCTCACCTCTTCCACCCATCGATACGATTACAATCTGGCAATATTTAAGTGTGCACTGCAAGACATCGCTGGACTCAAAAATATCCCACAAAAAACTCAGGAAATATTAATCATTGCTTTACTCCTTAAAGGGGCCTACAAGAACTGCAACCCCGTACAAATCGAAAAAAATCCGGAGCAAAGTAAAGCCACACTGATAGCCTATTTGGATTCCCTCGATCAATTAGCACCGTTAGATAAGGAAATCGTGGAAGCTCTCTCGCTTAATGCTAACAACACCCCAGAAGATATGCCTAAAACAGGTATACAGCAGTTATTATGGCTGGTAAAACACAAGGCGTTTTATGTTCAAGAGCCGACATCGCAAATCGTTCACTTTAATCACTTTTTTCCACTATTTCAGAACCCAGAAGAAAAGCAGCAGCACTTCGATTCACATCTTGCCTTGATAGATCACTGCCTAGAAAGCCCGAAACTGCAACACATATTCGAACTGTATTCGGAGCTGTTCGACACCGTCAAAGAAACACCAACAGAACTGCACGAGCAGTTTCAAAAAAGCATGCGCAAACTAAAATTGCACATCAACTATTCAAAAAAAGAAAGCGCTAGCTGAAGAGCTCACCAAAATTAGATCAATATAAATTTCCCCTGATTTCGATATCAGCAGTTGCTCACAACAGCCCCAAAACCATCAAACATAAAAAAACAAAACATTCGATTAATATATATACGCATTGGTTGTTTTTTAGTATCTTTATTTATCAAATTTTATGCACTTAAAACAATACAAATACAAATAAGTTGCTCTAAGGCGCCCAAATGACCACATCTAACGTATCTTTTGCAAATTCAAATAACCCTATTAAAGCCCACGCCATCCTCAACCAGAACGTCAACCATGAGAATTTAGCGCGGATTGAACCCAAAAAACCGGCGCCCACTGAAGCTATTTCACACAATAACAAATCTTCGTTAAGAAGCAGCCAGAAATACTCGCCAAAACATACGTTGCATTCCGCTCAGCTATTTAATAAAAACCTGTCCAAACTAGACCAACTCGACCTTGATTACAGCAAGGCTAATCACACTGATATTGATTCTAGGATAACTATTTTTGAACCAAGCCCTCCTCACCCAACAAAGCTCCCAGACCGCGAGCCAAGCAAAAATGAAAGAAAACAAAGAAATAAGCGACTTGTACAAGAGGTCAGTGATTTCAACAGCGCAGGCAAATATTATAAAACTGAATTACCTGATAAACGGCGATGCATAAAAAAATCAGTGGACACCCAACTGAGTAAGATCATAAAAAACAGCGATTATAAAATGGCTTTTGAATCCGTTTTCGATGTAAATAACAATGATTGGCTGGATAAAAAAACATTTTCAGAAAACGGTTTTTGTGAAATGCCTCCCTATAGCAAAGACGGATTACGCAATCTAAAACGGTTTAGCTATGACTTTAAGACTACGTCCGCCCTCAATCTATCTGAACATCGCGAGTGCATGACTCAGTTTAAAGAAGCCGTTTATTATTTTACAGCGAAGGTTTTGCATTCGGTACTGCATAACGGGGACAGGCTTAGATTAGAGGAGCCCGTAGTCGATGGAAAAACTCGCAATGGAAACAGTGAATATGGTTTTCAACAATCACCTACAAGCGGCGCTTTTTTGCATACCGATATTCCAAAAGAAAAAGTAACCGTCATTCTGCCAGGACTTGGCTCAGGCACTCAGGAGGCCCCCACAAACTCGAGTACTTTAGCCCTGTTACCCAGTAGTTTAGAAAAAATTGAGCAACAACCCCTTGCCGCACAGGACAACGCAAACAAGGGCGTCAAATACTTCCAAAAAAAAGAAAATAGCCTATTAACAGAAGCTGATTTTTTTCGTTCATCAACGCAACAGGATGACGATGGCAACCTATGGACAAAAGGCATTCTATTTTGTGGCGGTTCTGAAAACGAATCGAAGAACAATTTAAAAATAAAAGCCACAATAGCAAAAAACAAAAAGTTGCCCTCAGTAATTCACACATCACCACCAAAAGATTTTAATGCGCTAGTGACTATAAAAGGTCATGAAGAAGCCGAATGCCCTGATCAAAGAACAGTATTTATTATTCATTTTGACCTAGCCGACAGTTAACAACTTGTAACCACCAGTAACCTTGCAAATGCCAAGCAGTTTTCTTTTGTAAAAAAAGCGCCACGCGCTTTTTAAATCAAGTGCAATGCGGCTCTAGCGTTAATGAGACTGGCAAAGGCCGAGACCAATCGCGTGCTCTTGGGGCAAGTACCAGGGCTTGCGTCAGTGTTAACGGACTTGTTATCTGATCCAGATTCACACGTAAAATCAAACGTCGCACTCACCATCAGCATGTTAGCGCGTCATCCAGGCAATCAACCTCTGCTAAGACAAGAAAGAAATTTAGAATCTAAGCTCACCGAGTTGCAATCAAGTTCCGATAACTTTGTTTTAGTAACAGCTTCCTTGGCCCTCAATAACTTGCATCGTCGCTTATAATCTTTAGCCTAGTCACAGTATTTTATTTTTTACTCTTTACTTTTGCTCTTTGCTTTGGATTTCGCTTTAGGTTTTGCCTTGGCCTTCAATTTCTCAACCCAAGCGCCATCTTCATAATAAGCTGTCCAGCCCGTGGCTTTGCCTTCCACTTCGCTCATCACGTATTGCTCTTTGGTCTTACGGCTGTAACGAATCACCGCAGAGTGACCCTCTGGGTCTTTTTCTGGCGCTTCGGCGAGGTATTTGAATTTGCTCGCCAACTGATCTTTAACCGTTAACAACTCAGAGACCAAAGGCGCGCGCGTTTCGCGGTGCTTTGGAAACTGGCTGGCCGCTAAAAAGATACCGGACGCACCATCTCTTAATAAAAAGTAATCATCGGTTTTTTCACAAGGCAAATGCGGCATCGGGATAGGATCTTCTTTCGGTGGTGCCGGCTGCCCATTGCGCAATAACTTACGCGTGTTTTTACACTCTTCGGCCGTACAACCAAAATACTTACCAAAACGGCCCGATTTTAACTGCATTTCCGCGCCACATTTGTCGCAATCAATCACTGGGCCATCATAGCCCTTGATTTTGAATTCGCCTTCTTCAATCTCATAGCCAGTACAATCCGGGTTATTACCACAGATATACAGTTTATGCTGCACATCCATCAGGTAACTTTCCATTGCAGTACCACACTTCGGACAACGACGCTTCGCCCGCAAGGCTTCCATTTCAGCGTCATCGTCTTCCAAATCAGCCGCAACGGCTTCGTCCCCGGACACCAAATTCACGGTCGATTTACAACGCTCTTTTGGCGGCAACGCATAGCCCGAACAGCCTAAAAACACCCCCGTACTCGCGTTGCGAATTTGCATCGGGCGCTCACACTGCTGGCACGCGATGGTGGTCTCTACTGGCGTATTCGCCCGCATGCCATCTTCTTGTTCCGCCTCATCCAAGAGCTGAATAAACTCTTTGTAAAACTCATTGAGCACCGCTTTCCATTGCTTTTCACCGCCGGAAATATCATCTAAGGTGTGCTCCATATCCGCCGTAAAGTTAAAATCCATTAAGGCTTTAAAACTTTCACTCAAACGATCGGTAACAATTTCGCCAATTTTCTCCGCATAAAAACGCTTGTTCTCTAAACGCACATAACCACGATCCTGAACCGTCGAGATAATGGATGCATACGTAGACGGGCGACCTATGCCACGCTTTTCTAACTCTTTGACCAAACTGGCTTCGGTAAATCGCGCCGGCGGTTTGGTGAAGTGCTGCTTGGGATCAATGGCTTTCAGCTGCAACGGATCGCCAACCGCCAAATCGGGCAAGAGAATATCTTCTTCGCCTTTTTTCTTTTTGCCATCGGCGTACACTTTTAAGTAGCCATCAAATTTTAAAATACGGCCTCGAGCTTTGAGCTCATACCCCTTATCTTGAATCCACAGGGAACTGCTGAGATATTCTGCCGGAGTCATCTGGCAAGCCACAAAACGTCGCCAAATCAACTCGTACAATCGTGTAGCATCCGGCTCCATGCCTTCTAAACCACTCCAACTCACCTCCACATTCGCCGGGCGGATCGCCTCATGCGCCTCTTGCGCCGCATCTTTACTGGCGTACACATTCGGATCCTTGGGCAAATACTTAGACCCATAGTGATTGCCAATGTGATCACGACACATCGCAATGGCGTCCTTGCTCAAATTGGTGGAGTCGGTTCGCATGTAAGTGATGTAACCCGCTTCATACAAACGCTGAGCCATCATCATGGTCTTCTTAACACTGAACCCAAGCCGTGTACTGGCGGCTTGCTGCAACGTAGAGGTGATAAAAGGAGCCGAAGGGCGGGACTTTGTCGGCTTGTCTTCACGCTGCGTGACCTGATACGAGAGCCCCTCTAATACCGCAACATCCTTTTCCACCTGCTGGCCGTTGGTCGGCCGATAGGCTTTGCCTTCGAACTTAACCACTTGAAATCGGATGTCGTCTTTTTTGCCTGAGTGCGTATCGGCAAACACCTCCCAAAATTCTTCTGGTACAAACGCTCGAATCTCGCGCTCTCTCTCAACCAGCAAGCGCACCGCCACCGATTGCACGCGTCCGGCTGACAAGCCGCGCGCGATCTTGCTCCACAGCAAAGGCGACACCATGTAGCCCACTACGCGATCAAGAAAACGCCGAGTTTGCTGGGCATTAACGCGATTAATATTGACTTCAGAAGGGCTTTCAAAAGCGGCCTGAATCGCCGACTTGGTGATTTCGTTGAACACCACGCGCTTATATCGGGCCGGATCACCACCAATCTCTTCTTGTAAATGCCAAGCAATGGCCTCTCCTTCGCGGTCCAAGTCCGTTGCTAGGTAAATGGTGTCAGCTTGACTGGCTAATTTTTTAAGTTCGTTGATGACTTTTTCTTTGCCTGGCAACACCTGATACTGAGCCGCCCAATCATCCTCTGGGTTAATCCCCATGCGCGAAAACAAGGCTTTCTTGGCTTTGGCTTTTTTGTAAGCCGCCTTTTTATCAGGAGACATTTTGCGAGTTTTGGCTGCTTCTTCAGCACGCTTTTTAGCGTCCACCTTTTTAGTACCTGAGCCACTGACGGGCAAATCACGCACATGGCCGACGCTGGATTTCACAATGTAATCCCGTCCGAGGTATTTATTAATGGTTTTAGCCTTGGCAGGCGACTCCACTATCACCAATGATTTGCTCATTTAGCACTCACTAATATGCGATCCATTCTCGCTACCATACAACCCAGGCTCACTACCATGACATCCAATCTGGACTGCTTCTGTTATAAAAAGGTGGACAATAAAAAAGGGATCTTATTAAAACGTCAAGAGCCCAAACCCTAATACGGCACTTTTTCACTATAAAACCACTCAAAACGATCAAAAAAACACCTTTTCATTCGGTTTATTCGATACTTTTCATCATCCTTCCTATTGTTTTCTAGGCCATAGTTCGGGGACAAGTCAAATATAAAAAAAACAACCGTATGTTTTTCAGACAAGCCTGCTCAAAAAAACGCGATTCAAGAAAGTCTTAAGCATGCCGATTTAAGTGCTATCGACCCATCAAAAATTCAAGGCATCTGTCGTTATCAGACCTTTATCTGAGCGCACTAATAACAACGGCCCGATTATGATCGAACAAAGTACTCTAACATTCATTGGCTTACTCTCGCTTGTTGGGCTAGTGATCAGCGTTATCGCCCATAAAAAATACGCCCTGACTCGAGAGCGCGCCTATTTGGCCGTCATGGCCATCGACCGATGCCAATTTTTATTGAACCGTATTAAAGCCTTAGAAACCTCGGGGTGCGATGCCGAGTTAATTCAAAGTTTTAACGCCTATATGGTCACTCAATTAGCGAAAGTGTTTGCCTTAAACCCTGACCATCAGGAGGCCAAGGACATCGCTGTCAAGGCCCTAGCAACGGCTGAGAATCAAACACCCCCAAAAGTTAAAAAAGTTGCCGAACGAGAAGATTTAAAAAAAACCCGTCAACAAATGAACATCGCCTTCTCTGAGCTCCCAGAGCTGGTAGCAATAAAGATCATAAAACGCTCAAGACTAAATCACTGGCGTTCACACATAAAAGAACAAACCGCGGAAATGGAGCTGACCTTTCATTACGAGGAAGCCGATGCTGCGATTGCTGAACAACGAGTAGGTGCAGCCCTAAATCATCTAAGCCGCTGCGAAACCTTGATCAAAAAAACCCGTTTTCGTGATAAAAACCACGCCGCAAACTGGTTAGACAAAATCGCGGAACGCAAAAAACCTCTGCTCATTAGTCAAAGGAGCGTCGTTTAAAGAATCAGGGATTAAGGGATTCTTCCCGCTGTTAGCAGTTGCGCATAGACCTGCTGCGTGGACAACCAAATCAACTGATCATCAAATTCAGACCCTGCGATCACACTGGCGGTCTTTGAGACAAACTCAAGATCACCCGGCACCGCATACGCCCCCAAAGTGCCGCCAAGATTCTCTAACTGATCCCCCGATGTGGTGCCGTTTGCCCAATCCGCGCCCATCGAAAACACCACCACCACAGCATCCGAAATAGTAAAAGTGCCCCCACAATTTTCCGCATCGCAAATCTCTAAATCGCCTTCACTGATCGTCCCACCCCAAGCAGAAACCAAATCAGCCGCTGTCACAAAATCCCAATCGGAGCCATTGCCCGCCGCCGTTTCATTCGAAATCGAATAACGGTACGGGTTCCCCCAGGTATCCAGCAGCAACGCTTCCGCATCGCTGTAGGCCCCCACCATACCTAGTGTCACAGCGGGCAAAAACCCGTGTTGCGTCGTACAAACGTTGCTCGTACGTTGCTCGGTACCGTCGCTGCTGTTAATCGCAGGGCAAGGCAGCTGACCATTCACCGCCAAATACCCCAACAAAACCTCTTGGATATCCGCCAATTGCTGGTCCGTTTCAGCGCGTTTTAACCGCTGACGCTGATCACCCAGCGGCGACAACATCACACTTAAAGCAATCCCCACAATGAACAACACCATCGCCACCTCTAGCAAGGTAAACCCGCTTTCATTCATCATACGTTTCATTAGCAATAACCCACGTTCACACGATCGCACACGGCTGAGCGTTGAATGGGAAACACTTGATCAAATTCGCCCGTGCTCACAAATTCCGTCAATGTATTATTCGCATTAACCCCTTCCAAATACTCCCCCAAGTCATTCGCGGCATCCCCATTACCTGCGAAATCATGGCCCGTGCGACCGGTTTGATCAACAGCCGTCATAGGTGCAATCAGCACCGCAATGTATTGTCCTTGGCCATCCAAAGTAATACCACCGGTTTGAGTGTTCGTAAAATTAGTGGATCGGAAATTACTGTCTACGCCATACCACAACCGTTCACCGGCCGCATCTCGGATGTCTGGAATGCCCAAACTTACGAAGGGTAACCAGCCTAAATCAACTAAGCAGGTATCTCCTGTATTGCCACCTCCGCCATTACCTCCGCCATTACCTCCGCCATTACCTCCGCCGTTACCTCCGCCGTTACCTCCGCCGTTACCTCCGCCGTTACCTCCGCCGTTACCTCCGCCATTGCCTCCGCCATTGCCTCCGCCATTGCCTCCGCCATTGCCTCCGCCGTTACCTCCGCCATTGCCACCGCCTTTACCTTGATTAAACGCCTTAAAATTGGCTGTAAGGTTGGCGTTATTATTGGCCACCACATCCTGCACTCCATCATTATCCGCATCAGGGCAAGGTAAACTGCCTTGATCATTCGCATCTAAAGAAACGATGGCATAAGACACAATGGCTTTCTGAGCCATTGAAAACGCGTCTTGCGTTTCTTTAAACTGTTTCTTAACGGTTTTATTGAGCGAGTTTTTTTCCAGAAACATCAAACTTACAAAACTCAATATAAACACCGCCATCAAGATCAAGGCAGCACCTCGTTGGGTGTGTTGTTGAGTGTGCTGTTGATTGTTTTTTTGAGTGTGGCGGTTCTTTTGTCTCAATCTGTTCATTATGAAATGATGTTCCTATTATTCTCTGCGAGTAACAGGAATCGCGGTTTGCGTAGCCGCCGATTCCTGTTGTCTTTTTGTCTCTAGCCGACCTTGCCAATCAGGTGGTGTAGAATCCGCTGTAGAATCCGTTTTAGGCTTTTCAAAGCCGGCTTCTGCAATACGATCTTCATCCAATAACCACACCTGGCCCACTTTCACATTGGCTTGTTTGGTTTGCATTTTTAAATTTAATTCGCCGGGCGTCTTATTGGCTTTCACCTTTAGATCCTCGACAGCGGATTGATTAAACAAATTTTGAGTCTCGTTTACCCAAACATTCGATAACTGCTGATTACGAAGCAATTTTCCTTGCACATACAGTTTTCGTTCAACCAACACCCCTTTTTCCTGTTCTGAGTGAATGGATGCCGTGGGTTCATTTAGGGTGTTTTTATTTTTAGTATTTTTATTGCGTCGATATTCATCCATTTTATGACGCTCTTCTGGCAAGAAAAATAAGCGCCCTATTGCTTGATCATCACCATTTACATCAACCTCTGCTTTTAAAGGCGTGCTCACTGTCATAAAAACAACCAATAAAAGGGTGCGCTTATTAAGTGTGAGCTTAGTCATGCAAGGCTCCCACAGTGTCAGCATAGACATTCAACCAACGGCTGGACTCTGCTTTAAACTCCGCCAAATCAAACGAGGGAGACACCGAAAACCAACTGAGCGTACACAGGCTATTGAGGTTATTCTGTTGTTCCAGATCAACATTTTCTGAGCCCAGCCCAGACAAGCGCTTGATCTCACAACGGTCATACACAAAGCGACCATTTTTTTGCTTCGCCAATGCATCGTACAAATGAAAAAAATCACCAATGTGCAGCATCGACATTTGCACAGCCATGGCCGTTTTATGAAGCGTCACTTGAGCATTTGAAGACACATCAAAAGACTTTAAGTCGGTTTCATAAAGAACGTCGTCAATATCAACCTCCTGCTGCACCTCTAACTGATACTGCACCTCTGGAATCAACCATTCCTTGGCCAGCGCCTGCAAAGATTCAAGCCAATTAAGCCGCTGCTCATGACCGACAAATCCGCTTTCATATTGGTACAAATAGGCATTTAAATTATTCAACAGTAATTGGGTGTTATTTTCTGCTTGTGTAATCTGGTTGTTCACATACCTTAATTTTAGCTGGGCAGACTGATGTGCATTTTGATGCTTTTTCAAATACCAATGAAACGTCGTCACCACTAAGACGTTAATCACCACCACCCCTGTCAGCAACCACTTCATTTTGCGGCTGCCGTACTTTAGATTAACCAACATGCCCATCACGCCTTACATAGACTTTAATCATAAATTCAGAGTATTTAACCAAACGCTCTAAACTCGAACTGATACCCGCCCGATCACCAAAGGCCTTGTCGGACCGAGTCTCCACTGGGTGATTGATCAATTCCACCTTAACAATTCGATCCAAAGCCAACAACGTTGCAATCCAATCATCAACTTGAAGCGAGATCTCACGGTACAAGGTGTTATCAAAGGGAATGCTCGCTTTAATCTCGGCCACGGCTTCAATCGATGCAAATGCATCCTCTGTTTCAGATTGATCACCCTCGTTACCCTCGTATTGATCTTCAAGCTGACGAATTAATTGCTGTTGTGCTTCTGGTTCTAAGCGCTGCCAAGAAACGGATAGGATATTAATGTTATCAAAGGCTTCTTGACTTAAACTTTTCGACAGCAATCTATTGAACACCATCGGAGATACGGCATCCTGAGCTTGCACCCCCTTGGCAATCCCCACCGTCTCGGCGATCTCCTCAGCGTAAGACAACAGTGTTTCGTCCTCTGCATACAGCCGTTGATAATGCGCATCACGGACCGCCGTCAGTTGCAACACTCTATCGGTTTCAGCGGATAAAAACTGAGATTGATAAAATACATAATGACCATAGGCCAATACCACAAGAAAACACGCCACCATCGCCACTTTTAAAAACCCATCGGTTTTAAAATTCACATACCCCAACCGCTCCGTTTGTTGGGCATAATGTTGAGACCCAACCGGCATTTTGCTGCACAAATAACAAAAAAAATCATCGGCGGTTCTGCTGTGGTAGCCTTTTTCACCTTCTCTACGAGCAACCGTCTCTAACGACAGAAACTCATATTCAATTTCATGCTCGCTGATCATGTGCTCTTTCAGCTTTGGTAAGGCGGCATCAAACATCATGACCACCACGCGTAAATGTTGCCGAGCGATGAATTTTTGGTTACGCAAAAAGCTCTCAGTCGCGTCGACCTCTCTTTTTAACAACTGACTGAGCTGATCGTAATCGTTTGACCGAGGATCGTATTCAATTAACTGCGCTTCACGACTGACTTTCAAATGCTCATCATGAAAATAACTCAGGCGCACCGTGGTTTCGACTTGTTGCGTGACTAACAGTAAATGTTCAGCATGAATTTTGGCATGATCAAACAAGATCTCAGACAGCAAAGGTAACGACCAAATGCCTTCCATAGGAACCTGAAGCTCATTAATGATGTTTAACCAAGGCAGTAACTGCTCGGCTTGCTTCATGTAGGCAAATAAAAAAACGTCTTTTTTAGGTTTGTCTTTTTTTAGACTGTCTTTAAGTGTTTCTTGATACATTCCCGCTGCAAATTGATTGGCTCGCTGCAAGCGGCCTAGATGGCGTTGTAATATGGCCTTTCGATGGTAAACATTGGTATGAGGTAAGTGCTCAATTGAAAACTCTTCGTCTATTCGATCAACCAAAACTCGAATCGGTACCTGTTGCGTGTGACTTAGGTAATCTGAAAAGGCGCGATACCCCTCCTCGGTCGCAGAAAAGAAAATCGGGTCCGTCGATTTCTCTGCAATCCAATGGAAAATCTGTAACTCATGGTTTGTGAAATAAAAAACGCGTTTCATCAATTCAGTATAGCGCTATAAGATGCTATTCAGCTTCTATACTCAAGATCGTGAAAATGATAAAAGTACTGGCAAAACACACGTTTTACGAAGCGCACCACACTCGGCTATTTTGGCTTTATGCCATTATCTTAGGGCTGATTGGCGGTGGGGCGCACTTTGTCGGGCAGCTAACCTTATCGGAACATCAAGACTTTCAGCTGGCATTTATCGGCTTCACGTTACGCCTAACAACGGTTTTTTTAACCTGCGTGTTCATCTCAATGAGTTTGATTCGAGAACAGACGGATAAAACCCTCGAACTGATCTTGGCACTGCCGATTCGACGTGCACACTACTATTGGGGCAAGTTCTGTGGCTATGCCCTGATCTGCTTGATGTTATCAGCCCTTAACAGTGTTTTTTTACTGCTGTTTAGCTCCTTGGCATCGAGTGTGTTGTGGGG
>CAZECE010000149.1:0-23405 GCA_964510525.1 uncultured Pseudomonadales bacterium
GGGAAAGCCAATTCTGATTGAATCCACTTACATGCCAGGGTTGTTGGTTTTTCAAATGGATGTAGGTACCTCAACCTGTGGTGCAGGGGCATTTATTTTTTGGCAGAGTAATGGCGAGAATAATAAAGTGACTTATTCTACTGTGTTAACTGCTTTAACGGCGGGTAAAAACCTGAATGTCTATCTTGATTCCGGCACATGTAATGCTAGGTATTTGCACATCCATTAGACATCTCGTTTTCCCATTACCCAAGTGCTTTTTATTTTTCAAATGCAGAGGCAGTACTCATGAAAAAATCTTTCCTAGTGGCATCCACTTTACTTTCTTCTATGACCATATCATCCATCACTCTCGCCGACCAATACTCCGGTCACATCACCAGCGTCACTATCGACGATAAATCCAAAAACTTGGTTTTCGAAGTTGCCAACCAACTCAGCGATTCTTGCGAAAGCAGCTGGTTTTCGGTACCTAATTCGGGTAGAGATGAAGTTTCCCCCGCTCAATTTGTTGTGCAATCGTATTTTCATAATAAGAACGTCACCATCCAAGCCGGCTCTATTTGCGCTGGTATTGGCGCGCCCGCACGAGCGGATGCCGTGACCTTGGGCATGTCGACTCAAGACATTGAAGCGTTGAAGGCTTCATTGAAGAAAAAAGCTAAAAAAGAAAAGTAGTTGAATTTTTGTCAACTAACATCATAAACCTTTTAAACCTGAGGAATTAAATAGTGAACTTGATTAAACCCGTATTGTTATTTGTTGTATCCAGCGCTCTTTTTTCTAATTCAGTTTTTGCGACATGTATTCAAACTAAGAGCACAGTCAGTCAAGTGGGTGTCGTTGAAGATGGCGGGGTTCTCGCTTTTGTAAAAACACCCTTAGATGAAACGAATATTGAAAATTGTGGTTGTACGCAGATTAAATTTTTTCCCGTAACAAATAATAGACATCAACTGGCTTTAAGCGTTTTATCTGCAGCTAAGTTGGCTGGAAATACTGTCCGCGTAACGGTTCAGCAGCGAAACTCTGATCCACAACTGTTTTGTGAATCAGTTGCTGTTTTCATTGAATAATATACATCTCATATCAAAAGAAGTTTCTGGCATGTTTATCCATAAAATAACGGCACCCCTGGTTGTTGCATTACTTCTGATTGCATTGTTCTTCGCTTTTTATCATGGCACCGCTCAAGACCAGCAGCCAAAAGATCGGCTGCTGCAGCCTGATCTCAAAAAAGGCGGTTTGTTACCTAAGGTTGCGTCTGAACCAGAGCGAGTTAGTATTTCTTCCTCGTCGGATACCGATTTTTCAAATCAGGAGGATCCGCTTTATCGAAAAGTGGCGCCTCTCTTGTCTGATCAGCAAAAAGAAAAGTACAGAAATCTCGATGATGTAAGGCAGCGAGAAATGCTGCAAATGATCAGTGCGACCGAGCAAGCTCGCATGATGATTGAGCAAAGTAAGCGTGAGTATTTTGACTTATTAAAACAAAGTGACTTGCTAGCGAAAAAAAGTGCTGAGGTTGATCAAATGATCTTAGAACTCACGCACAATCTGAATTCTGATTAACGACATGTAATTTAAGTACTTAATTTACTTTGGCAGTGGTATTCAAATGTTCCAATTAAAAAATGTATGTGTTTTCGTGTTTGTTTTTATTCAAATGATCGCGGAGACGGTTTTTGCGCTTGATCATGGCGTCTATTTGTATCCGGAATCCAATTTTATTGGTGTGCCCCATGTGATCACTCAAACTACAGACGTTTCTGATGTTGAGAATGTCACAAAAAACGTCAAATCAATTCGTATAGTCGGCCAGTACACTGTCACACTGTTTGCTGAATCGACTGCGGCTGATCCCTCTGAGTCAATTCATCAACGAGTGATTTCTTCCCATGATAGTCAGTCAGAGTTGATTGAGATTGCTGATCTTTTTGTTCAGGTGAATGATTGGGCTGTCCGGCCTCAGTCTGTGGCGGTCAATAAATTGCTGTCATCAGATGTCACTGCAGCAATAGACTATGTGTTGAATCCGTATCAAGCAACTTCCTTTTCTTATTCTACTGAGGGTGAGGCGATTACAACAGGGGGGGATTCTGGATCTGAGCAAACGTCAGAGCCGTCTACTGATTCGCTAGAAAGCCAAACGTTAAGCAATGATTCAACCAGTGTTTCAATGTCAATGACCATTGAATCAGAAAATATGACGAACGAGCCATCAGCCGATCCGCTTGATCCTTTCTTCTCTACAGAAGAGCCTGTCGCAAGCACCATTCAGAGCCCTTCAATGGACTCTTCTATAGGCCCAATTTTGGACCCTTCTATTGATCAAGCGCCCTCCTCAGTACCATCTGTTAACTCAATTGTTGGAGCGTTGAGAGGAGATATGGCGGTGGATCGCGGTGCGCTTGGGTATAGTTTGCCTTTGGCTACGCCTAGCGGTGTTCATAGTATGAATCCAGGCATTGTTTTGCAGTACAGTGAGCGTGCACCTAACAATATTGTGGGGCCGGGCTTTATGCTGAATGCGGGGTCTGCCATCACGCGTTGCACACCAACGTCTTTGGTTGATGGGTTTGAAGCCGGAATTCAGCTGAATGAATCAGCTCGTTTTTGTCATGATGGCAATCATCTGGTATTGGTTGGCGGCCAACATGGTTCAGACGGGGCTGAGTACCGAGGTTTTGATAATCGTAACATTCAGTATGTGGCTAAGGGCGGTAGTCATTTTACGCCTGATCAGTGGTTGGTGAAAACGCCAGAAGGTGTTTCGATCGAGTTTCAACGCATTGGGAGCTCCTCCGATATTTACGCAACCTGGGTTATCACTAAACGCAGTGATTTATTTGGGAATGCGATGAATTATTATTATCGTTCTAGTAATGGAGCGCCCCTACTAGAGCGTATTGTGTATTCGGGCTATCGTGTCGATTTTGAGTATCAAAGTCGTGCTTACCCATTTGGATATTATCAAGACGGCCAGCTCATTCAGAACAGTGAGATTCTCGATATTATCCGTATTGCGGCACCTAATGGTGAGCTTTTATATTTTTATGACTTTACCTACGAGACTTTGGAAACCCCTCAAAAAGTTCAACGTCTGAAAGAAATCACGCAATGTTATGATGGACAAAACCGTGAGAATAATGAGCATTGCGTTCAACCTGTGGCCTTCCATTATCAAGCTCAGCCTGATCCTAATATTGTAACGGATCGACAACAGTCCGATTTGAAAATTATTGTGCCAGAGGCGGTTTATGCCGCAGATGGTAATCTGACTAGTACGGAAAGTGACGTCGTGATCGAGCAGCTTCCGAGCTATTCTGTGGCGGATTTAACAGGTAATGGTTTTAGTGATTTCTGTTACTACAGAGTGGGTGAGGGTGTTATGTGCGCCATTAATGATAATGGCACTTATCGTCAGCCCACAGCCTGGACTGGAGACCTAGGTTTTACGGCTACTATTGAAGATCAAGAAGCTTATGGGCAATTGCATCTGGGCGATTTAAATCTAGATGGCAAGGCGGATTTTTGTTTGGTTAATGAAGAAGGTGTCCTTTGTGGCTTAAACAGCAAAGATACTTCGGGTTTCAGCACGCCTTCTTACTGGAATATTACTGTCAATAAATCTTTTTCAGGTATCTCTTTTAGCTTTATTGACGAAGATGAGCTTTTAGATCTTTGTGGTGCTGACGGCAACGGTCGAATGCGGTGCTTTGCAGGTAATGGTACTTCTTTTACTAAAGAGTTATCGGGGTTTTCAGATGTATACGTAGCTAAAAAAGTCAGGTGGCATTATCTCTCGGGTGGATGTATTGGTAATGCATGCCCGGCGGAGCAACAAAGCTACGAAGCGAATTTTCCTTCGCCACAGTTAGTCGATATTGATGGTGATTTTGATAAAGATCTTTGCTGGATTTCTGAATCCAGTAAAGCGTTGGTGTGTAAAAAAGCCTATACAAATCTAACGACTAACCAGCGTGATTATGAGCCCGCTCGCATGTTGTTAGATTTCAGTGAATTGATCACTCCTATGCCAGTAGTGGATGAGTCGGCTGTTTATTCATTAGATGAGCATCGAAATTTTGATCGCATTGCCTTAGAGGCTGTGGCTACTGCACGCAACTTGTTTTCAAGTTTCAGATTTATCAATCTTAACGGGGATACCTTGCTTGATGTTTGTTATTTGGCGGCCAATGAACTGAAATGTCATATCAATACTGGTCGTGGTTTTTCTCCAAGCCAGACATGGTTTGATGCTTCAGCGATTTTTTATAACTTAGAAGATGAGCAGCGTGCCTTCAAAGCGTCGACATTTCGCTATGTTGATCGGAATTTGGATGGGCGGACAGAGCTATGTTTGATCCATAGCGAATACGAACAGTGTGCTAACAATAATGGTAATGGTTTTGATCAACTAAAGAAGCGTCTGAAACTGTATTCCGATGTTGAAAGCACTGAACAAACCAGACGCGCCTGGCTTAACTTTATGCATAAAATTTGGGGTGGCTCACGAATTTTCTTGCAATACCATGCGGTTAAATCGGGTTACGGCAATTTAGTTGAAGTACCTGATCTGGATAACGATGGCCATTCCGAATTTTGTTATCGCAGTATTTGGGGGATTGCTTGTTCAGACAATGATAATTATGGCCCAGCCGCTCTATTAAATGGTGTGACGGATGGGTTTGGTTTGCGAACGGATGTACTGTATCAATCGTTAACAGATGGGCTTTATGAATCGGCTGACTCTATACCAGAGGGCTTTCGTGAACAACGCTTTGACTCAAGGGTAGTCGCAGCACTGATTACGGACGTTGCCGTTCAGGACAAAGTTTCTAAAACACAGTCTCGCAAACGTATGGATTACCGTTATGGTGGTTACCTTATCAGTGACGACGGCGAAACTTCTGGCTTTAGTTTTATGAAGGAGCAAGTAGCCAGTCGTGGCTATGAGAAAACCACGCGATATTATCAGTCTAAGGATTTGTTCGGAGAAATCAGGCGAAGCGAAACGCGCATTAATGATGTTTTGATCAAAGAGATGGAGAGTCATGTTGGGGTTGATAAGCATGCTAATGGCACGCAAAGAACCCGTTTGGATAAAACCATTGAAAAGCAATACGACCTAGATGGGAGTCTCCATGTTTCGACTGAAACCAACTATGATCAATACGATTTGTATGGGTATGTGGGCCGTATCGCGGTAACAAAAACTCAGGGATCAGAGGTTTTGAAGACCACCACGCATAGCAGTTATTTGCATAATACAACGCTTTGGTTGCTGGGTAGCCCAACTTTGCAAAAGGTGACGCATGATTTTGGTGGAACTTCTGAAGTCCGAGAGGTTCGTTATGAATATGATCAAGGTAAACTGGTTCGCCAAATCCAGCAGCCCAATTCCGATTATCGTTTAACTATTGAATACAGTGATTTTTCACCAGAGGGTTTTCCCAAAATAGAAAAAACAATCGGTAAAGTGAGCACTTCTGGTGCCGAGCAAACACGCCAAGTGACCACTCAAAGAGATGATTTAGGCCGGTCAATCAGCCAAACCAACGCGCTGAATCAAACGGTGTTATACAGGTATCACCCACGATGTGGTGGGGTAATCTCAGAAACCGATATTGCAGGGCGGGTCACTCAAACAGGCTACAATCGATACTGTCAGAAATCTTATGTCGATTACCCTGATAATAATTTTACTTTCTGGGTAACTGAATGGGCTTCGGAGGCGGATCAATCGGATGCGGCTCGCGCACCGAACTGGGATGTGTCGTTTTTTAATCCGATTGTTTATAAAGTAACGGAGACTCATTTAACAGGGCACAGTCAAGGGGCTCAGTTTTCAACTGCTTTTATCGATGCTGAAGGCAGGACAGTGCGTACGTTGGCAACAGGTTTTAGTTCTAATTTAACGCCGCGGAATGTTCAGACAGAAAGCGTTTTTGATACGCGTGGCAATCGTGTTCGCTTCACAGAACCCTTTTATGTGTTTCCGAGTGGCTGTACGAGTGCATTAATTTATGGTTGTCAGACAACCCCGCGCTGGACAGATATAAGTTATGATGAAATCAAGCGCCCCGTTACTGAAGAAAAAATAGGGCCTGATAAGCAAAACTTAACGGTGTCGTATCACTATTCTGGCTCTGAGTCGACCATTAGCTATTCAGACTATTCTAAAAACACGGTCAGTGGGGTGCACGGTAAACCCATCAGCGTGACAGAGAATGGTTTGACTACGTCTTATGAATACACGCCTATTGGTAATTTACAGCAGACGTTGGTTAATACTGTGCAGAAGACTGTGCTGTTTTACGATGACAGAGGATACAAATCTCGGCAGATAGACCCAACAATGGGCGAATGGCATTATCAACATAATGCATTTGGTGAATTGATATATCAAAGAGATGCCAACAACCAAGTCACGGAGTTTTTCTTTGATGCATTAGGACGTCAATACCAACGCAAATCGCCTGAAGGGATTGAATCTTGGTCTTGGTATACCAACGGCCCAGGTATCGGGCAATTAGAGCGTGAACAAGGCATCGAGTCTGAGAAGCGCTGGGTTTATGATTCATTTGGGCGTATGAAGTCAGAAACTTTACTGGTTGAAGGTCGTTCTTTCTCTACCGGTTACACTTATGATGCTTTTAGTCGGCTTGTTGAAGTGTCACATCCAAATGATGTTAGTTTGTTTCAGCGTTACGATAACTTAGGTCGGCTGCAGAATGTTTCGATACCAGCAAGGGATTTTGATGGAATTGATTTTGATTTCTTGCGTACGGAACGAGACCGATTACTTGAAAAGCTTGCTGAGTTCGAGAAGCTTCAGCAAGTCGCATTGCGCAATGCTGAGGCGCATGCCAAAGCGGCATTGGAATACCATGCGAAGTACCAGCAGTTTATTGAGGCGTACTACTCTGTTGATCAAAAAATTCGAAATATTGATGCCTTAGCCAGAGAGCACGATGCAATGGCGCAGCAGTATTTGGAGCGTTATCAATATTATTTACAAAAAGCAGCTGATATTCGTGCCCAACTGGGCTCTGGTACGTATTACAAAAAAACGCGTGAAGACAGTGAGTTTTATTATTACACCCATACTTATTGCGCGAGCTATCACGGTTGGGGGCCTACTAAGTATTGTCATAAATACCAGACCAATGAAGTTGAGGTTGCGAAAAGTGATTTAGAGATTGAAAACCCAAGCGACCCGAATGACCCGCTAACCATTGTTGTACAAGAGTCAATGGATCCTGTGAAGTTTTTTGATCAATTGGCGCAAGAATATCAATTTATTGCTGCTGAAACGATGAAGGTGGCTGAGGATCATGTTAGTACCCTGGGTACTCAGAGTGGCGTTGCTCATCGAACCGTATCAGAGATCGATGAAGATATTTTAGAAAAGTTGCTCGAATATATTGATATTGCGGCAGAGCGTGCCAAAGTCCGAATGAAAAATGAAAAGCTCACGAAAGAGCAGCAGCGTTGGCTGGCGACGACATTGGTTAATTCAGAAGGCTATATTTGGAGTCCTAGACAGGCTCCTGAGCAGTGGGAGTTTGATTATGCAATAAATTGGGGTTGGATCGGGGCTTATTGGAGCCATTCGACCTATGTTTCTAATGGCCATTCAATTGGAACAGCGGTCACTTCTTATAAGCACGGTGACCGGTGGCATTTCCATAAATTGGGTGCAGTGAACGATATGACCAATGGTATTCAAGGGGAATTAAATACTTTACAAAGCAGCCTGTTACAAAAGCGTATTCAGCTGGATAACCTGAAAACAACAATTGCCTCGTATCAAGATACGGCGAATTTTGATCAATCAGAAAAGGCAGTCTTTGACAATATTTATGCCTATGTAGAAAGTCAGGCAAACTTAGAGGGTCGTCGTGATAAACAAAATAAAGTCTATGCGGTTTACGAACAATATCGAGACACGTATGTATACAAACCCTGTGGTTTTAGGGTCAAATGTACGGATCCTGGTCCAGTAGATTTTATTCCAGACTCTATGATTCAAACGGAACAAACACTGGCTGATTCCCAATTCATCCAATGGTCTTCGAATTCTAATTTCTCAAGTCCTTACACAATGGAAGAAAATCGTAATCGCATTCGAGATCTTATTTCTGCAGAAGTTTATGGGAATACTGATGAGATTAACCGATTGCAAGGTGAATTAAGAGCGTCTTTGACGGGCTTTGATAACAGCTCTCGAGCTTACCTCAGACCCAAAATAGTCGAAAAACAGATTCATTTACCTATTTTCGTCGATGGAATTGCCATTGTAACGCTTGCGACCGTTTCAGAAGAGATTGTCGATGGTTATGAGATGACCACAGATGAAGCGCGTGAATACTATAAAAGTATGGCGGATACTTATTATCAGAAAATGGAAGAATCCCTAGCCTTTTCCAGTCAACAAATGGATAACTACGTCAGTGGCACTAATGATCAGGATTTGGCTGCCACAGAGGCTATTGTTGAAAACATAAATGAAACCTTGAGCATTATCGATGGCAGCAGCTTAGATGGCTTGGCGGAAAGTCAAAATAGGTTGAATGAAACGGGTGGGCGTCTAACGTTATGGCATGCTGCGCTGAGATCACCCAAAGGGAATTTGCAGACAGAAGTATTTGGTAATGCGCTTTACACCCATCGAGAACTCTCTTTACAATCGGGCTTAGTAGAGCAGATCGTAACGAAATCTGTTGGGGGTAGTGCCATTCGTTCCTTGACTTATCAGTACGATAACCGAGGCCGCATCACGGCTAAAACAGATAGTAATGATTTAGGTAATACCACCGAAGAGTCATTTAAATACACAGACAATCAAGGGCGCCTGAGTGATTGGAGTTTTAGTCAATCGGTGGCAACAAATGAAACGTCGGAAGAACACACACTCAATCACAGCTATCAACACGATGCTTTTGGCAACCTGACGTTCAAAACAGACGCTGGCAACATGAGTTACAGTGCTGGTTCAAATCGATTGATCTCGCGCTCTCATAATGGCGTCACTTCCAATTACGCATATGATCCAAACGGTAATATGCTGCATGGCGATAACCGTTTTTATATTTGGAATTCGTTTAACAAGGTGAAGCGGGTAGCTGAATCAGGTCAGTCTGTTGAATTCAGTTACGATGCCAATCGTAAGCGTGTAGTTAAGCGTTCAAATGCTGAGACAATTTATTATGTCAGTTCAGGCTACGAGATGGTGATTCGAAATGGCGTGGTAACGCATCGACATACCATTTGGAGCGGTAACGATTCAGTGGCGGTGCTTGAGAAGCAAGAAGAAGCTGGGTTAGGAGACGTCGAAAAAGCCAAATCGACCGACAAAGTTTCTTACATCCATCGAGATATATTAGGCAGTGGTGAGGTTATGACGAATGGCACCATGGAGGTTATCGCCCGGCGTTATTATTCACCATACGGTCGTCTGATTGATGATTTGCTTTCTAAGCGTATTAGCGAAGGTGTCACCACATCTAGCACCGAAGGTGTAGAAGATCTTGGGGAGGCGACTTGGGAGGCGACGGATCAAGAGGGGGTGAGTGATGAGTTGATGTCTCGTTATAAAGCGGGCAAATCCATGGATGATTTATCAGGTGTCCGAGGGTTCACTTCGCATGAAGAGGTTAAAGAAGTCTCTTTGATTAACATGAACGCGCGGATGTATGATCCTGTCATAGGAAGGTTTGCGTCAGCGGATTCGATGATTCCGGATGCGTTAACGCCGTTGGATTATAATCGGTATGCGTATGTGCGGGGTAATCCGGTTATTGCGAGAGATCCGACAGGGCATTGGGGTCATATAGTTGCAGCCGTCGCTTTTGCTGCAACCACGATGTACGGTGATAGTCCGACATGGCAAACGATTGGCTCTGTCGTGTTAGCCGCAACGATAGGTCATCCTGATTTTGGTTTAGCGGCTAATGCTGGGATGGAAGGAATGAAAGCCATTCTAACCGAAGCGGCGGTGACCAGTTTAACGTTGAGCTACATGCAAACGGGTAAGATCGGCCGTGATGGAATTAAGAACGCGGCTTTCTCGATGTTAACGGCAGGTGCTTCTCATGGTATTGCTCAATCAGGTTGGGTTACTAAAACGAGCCTGAGCACAAGCGCCCAGTACACGCGATTGGTTGCAGCGCAGATGATAACGCATGGTGCGATTGCTAGCTTGAGAGGGGATAAATTTATACACGGTGCTGTCTCAGCGTTGGGTTCCAAGGTGTCGGGTTTTGCAACCAGAGGGGTTGATCCAATGGCATCGGCGGTTATCGCTGGCGCAATTGGTGGCGCCTTTGCCGAAGCCGCTGGTGGAGACTTTAAACAAGGTGCGCTAACGGCGGCGTTTTTGCATTTGTATAATGAGTTGGGTGGTGAACGTCGAAAAGCATCTAGACGTGCAACTTCCTCTCGTGGGTCAACGAAAATGCCACAGTTAGCTGAAGGAAGGTATTTGGCTGTCATAGACTCATTTTCTGCAGAGATGTTAGTAGATGTAGAAGTGGGGGATTTATGGATTATTGATTTCGATAATAACCAGCATTTACATTTTGGTGTTGTTGGTTTTGGTGGTGGTGTTACTATAGGTAGTTCAGCCTCTAGGCAATTTGGAGCTTTATATGTATCCTCTACTTCGAGTGTAGAAGGCTTTTCCTTCCAGGTAGAAGTTGATGGAACCCCAGTTTTGGGTGGTACTGGAGCAATTCAATTATTAAATCAGTCTCTTGACTTGCCTACTGTGTCTGGCGGTATTGCGGTCGGTTTTGAAGTAGGTATATCTGGAGTAACAAATTATACCTGGTTTAAGAAAGTATATGATGCGGCTGACTCGCCAATGTGGTTATTTCCATGATTCAAATACTTCAATCAGCTGCAATTTTTTTTATGTTGTCTTTTGCATTTCTATGTTTTTTATCGGCCATAGTTTTCATAATGTCTTTAAATAGGAAAAAAATTAAAGCTGATAAAAGATTAATTTCGGTATTTATTTTTAACTACTGGAGTAAGGTTAATGTAGTAAATAACTGCAAGCCTAACTGGGTGCCATACGTGCTGACTTTTAGGTATCTTGTTTTGATTTCTTTATACGCTATTTTTTTATTGGTTCTTGTATCATGGGTTGGACGTATTAAATGAAAAATTTTAGAAATTCTTGATGAGGAACGAATAAAGTTTTAGAACGAAATTTTAAGGACTTAAAAAATCACAAGGAGGTGGTTAATTTTAAATAAACTGTGAGGTATAAAATGAATGCAATGACTAAAAACTGCGGTGTTATGATTGGCGGTATCGCCATGTTGTTGTTGAGTGCTGTTGCTTCAGCGCAAGAACAAGACGGTTATTTTGGCGGAAATTTTTCGATCATCAACTATGAAGAAGACTTTCTCTCTACCCTCAGCCTGGATGGTGACAGCAAATTAAGCCTAAAGGCAATTAACGGTATACTTGGCTACTCTTTTACCCCTAACTTGTCTGCCGAGGCGAGAATTGGTTTTGGCGCTGGTAAAGACTCTTTTACGGATGGATCATTCACTTATGTCACTTCAATTGATACGCTGGTTGGTGCTTATCTGAAAGCGCAACTGGATACAGGATCCGGTATCAACCCTTATTTGATTTTGGGTTTTACAGAAGTCTCACTTGAAGTTGAAATTACAGAGCTCGGGTTTTCAGCTACGGATGATGACTCTGATACTTCTTTTGGTGTAGGTATTTTGGGTAAAATAAATGATGGCTCGCAGTGGTCATTAGAATACATGAATTATTATGATAAAGAAGGTGTTGAAATTACGGGTATTAACTTAGGTGCTCTAGCTAAGTTTTAATATCCTGACAGTAGTGTAGATAAATCAGCGTAGATTGTAATCAAAAGGGTGTGCAACCTTGCTCGGCCGCACATCCTTTTGATTTTCATAACTAAACCTTGCTATTGGTTTATCTGTGGTTTAATTTGTATAGTATGACTATACAAAAAAAGAGTAAGCTAAACCGTTTGGAGCAAAGCCTGCCAGAAGGTTTGTTGGCGGATGCGGCTTGGTTTGAGCAAAATGGTTACTCTCGAGCGCTTCGAAATCAATATGTTAGGGCTGGCTGGTTGGAACAAACCGCACGCAGCGTGTTTCGTCGACCTCGTGGCCAGATCAGTTGGGAGCAAGTAGTTATCTCTCTGCAAACATTACTGGTTTATCCCCTGATTGTGGGTGGACGAACGGCGCTGGAGATTCAGGGGTTTGCACATTACTTACCTCAGTCTCAACAACGCATACATCTTTATTGCGATAAGAAGGTGCCCTCATGGCTTTACAAGCTGCCACTTAAAGAGGGGTTTGTCACTCATAACAGCCAAAGGCTTTGGGTGAATATCGAGAATCTTCATAAGCCATTATCGTTGGATGACCCTCCAAAAGAAGGAGCCAACCTGCCTGGCTGGTTACGTGTTTTACATTGGGGTCAGTGGCACTGGCCAATGGTTGTGTCCAGTCCTGAGCGCGCTTATCTTGAGTTGCTTGATGAGCTACCAAAGAACGACACCTTTCATACGGCCGATGTGATGATGGAAGGGTTAGTGAATATTTCACCGAGCCGAATGCAAGCATTATTGGAAGCCACCAAGAGCATTAAGGTTAAACGTCTGTTCTTTTTCTTTGCTGATCGGCACCAACATCAGTGGTTAGCACGCATAAATCGCAATCGTGTTGATTTGGGGGCCGGCAAGCGCGTATTAGTTAAGAGTGGAAAATTAGATCCTGTTTACAAGATTACGGTACCACTAGAACTTATGAAGGAAAGTAACATTGGTTTATAGTGATTTATACCGAAAGCAAGTGGCACTCTTGGTGAGAGTGTTGCCTCATGTTGCCAAAGAGCCGCATTTTGCATTGAAAGGTGGCACGGCAATCAATCTGTTTATTCGCAACTTGCCGCGTTTATCAATTGATATTGACTTAACTTAACTTAACTTGTATGCAGGTATAATTATGGCCGCACTGGATCGTCAGCACCCAAGGGATTTGTTCGATGTACATCAGCTCTATGAAAATGAGGGCATGACTGATGAGCTGCGCACAGCTATGGTGGTTTATCTCATCAGTCATGATCATTCTCCGCACTCACTGTTGAATCCAGTATTGCGGAATGTGTCGCAGGAGTTTGAACAAAACTTTGCTGGTATGACGGAGGATAACATTAATCTGGAAACCCTTTATGTTACAAGAAGCAGATTGATTAAAGATGTCGTTTCTAGCATGCCGAATAATCATAAAGATTTTCTCTATTCTTTTTATGAAAGGCAGCCCAATTGGGCGCTACTAGATTTGGAAAATGTTCAAGCTTTGCCAGCAGTAAGGTGGCGTGAGTTGAATCTGGGCTGTTCGGGCGAAGGCACCTGTGAAGCATTGCTCGCAAAGCTCAAGCATGTGATTGAAGTATGATGCGCAAATTCCTTGAAATCACTTCGCTCGTTCAAGGCTACGATGGTTTATTATAAGTTATCTAATATTTTTCTGGGCCTGCTCTTTTTCGATTTTGCGTATTAAGGTCATAAATTTGGGATCCAATTCTTCGGGAGGAGGAGTGTCTACTCTAGATTGGATGTAGTTTGTTAGCTCTACATCACCTGGAAAATACTCTGCGATTTTAGTGAGAATGGTGTCGGTTAAGTATAAAGCCCGCACATTACGCCCGTTTCTTTTAAATAAACAAGAATTGATTTCCTCAATTTCAGATATCTCCATCTTCGTTTCTATCATGGTATCAAACCATTCCTCATTGGTAATACTTTGTGGAAAGGTGATCAATGAGGTTTTTCCCGATATCAAATTTTCTATACGTCGCTCTGCAGATAAGACCTTTTTTTCTTGGGAAAATTTGGGTGATGTGGGGATCCTATGATTCATCTCAGTGATCGAAGGCGATTGATCTTTTGCAGTGGAGTTTGGGTCTAGAGCGACTTCATTTTTAAATCTTCCTCGAACTCGTGCTAATAAAATTGGTGAATTCAATAAAATAGAAGCGAGAATTAACCAAAATAATTTTCTATTTTTAATCTGTATAGGTAAGGAGTTAATTAATCGGTTGTTGGTGTGTTCTTTTAATTTTTTGTGGTTAAGAGCGCATTTTTCCATTTCTTGAGACAGTTCATTTTCTAATTCCAGCGTTTTAGTCGAAAGTGTTATTAAGCGCTTTAAAACTGGAATGTGACTTTTACTGTTAATTTCTGATAGCTCTTCGTATAGTCTCGAAATTTCTTGGGCATTTTTTTCTATATCAGAAATTTTCTTTTTTGCATCATTTAGTTGAGTGATTAATTCAGGGTTGCTTTCTTTTTTGCTTGTTGCGATTGGGCCATATTTATCGATTTTACTTTTATAATCCTCTAGATTGGATTTTATTTCTTTTAGTTTGGTATTAAAGCCAGTAGATAAAATGTTTTTGTAGTCGCTTTCTAGTTTTTTAATATCAGATATCAGCTGATTGTTTTTGTCAGTTAATTTTTCTTTTTCATGTATTAATAATAAGTTTTTTTCTTGAGTAGTTTTTTGGTTGTTTTTCTGGATTGAATCAATCCTTGATGCTGACTTATTATCAAGGTTGTCTTCTTGTTTTTTAGGCAGTATTTTTTCTAATTCTGAATGCAAGTTGAATGGATCGTTTGTTTTTTTTCTTTCAAATAATGCGGTTACTTTTTTTATTTCATCCGTAAGATTAAGAAAGTTTTTGCGTGATATGTCGAGTTCATTATCTATTTTATGAGTTGCATTTTTTGTTTCTTTGTATTCATTTTTAAAAGCATCTATTAGGTTTTTGTATGCGTCATTATATTCAGTATATTTAACATTGAATGATTTATTTTCTTTTGTTAAATCAATAACCCGTTTTTCAAAAGATAGTAATTGTTTTTCTATTTTCTTTATATTTTTTTCTAAAACCGCTACAGAACTATATGGGGTTGTCTGGAAATTTAGAGTCTCTTCAAGTTCAATCTTCTCGGAATGAGATAGTGAGGCTTTGTTGCGGGATTTTAGAATAGCTTGTTTAATTTGTTTGATTTTCTCTGCATGTTCAGTAACTTTATTTGAAGAGTTTTTCTTTAAGCTACTTTTGTTTCTTCGGATCGTTTCTAATAGCGTTTGAGTTTTATTTTCAATTAATTCTAACGATTTTTCAGCTTCATTTTTCTCTTGAAGCAAAGATTTCAGAGAATTTAGGTGATTTTTAAATTCTTTTAAAGAGGCTTTTCTCCGATCATTGTAAGATTCTATAGCAGGTAGCAGTCGTTGATGCATGTTTTTTCTATTGTTGCAGGCTTGAAATAATAAGTTTACTAGGTCTTTAAAGTAAGATTCATATTGTTGTCCGCTTTTGGATTCAATGCCTTCGATAATAGAATTTATTTCTGATATTTTTAAAAGGAAATTTTCGTGATCTGAATGGATGGCTTTAAAGTTTTTATTGAATTTTTTATCTTTCGAGTAGTATGAAAGTATGTCGTTGTGTTCTTTGATTGATACTTTTAGTTCTTGTATTTCCCGTTTTATAAATTGGGTAAAGTTACTCATTTTGAATTTTTGGGGTTGAGAATAACTAAAAGGGTTATCACTTCCTTCTGGTGTTAGCCTGTTATAAAGGTGTTGTAGGCTGATTATTTCTTTTAATTCCGGAAGAGGCTGTTTATTGAAAGTTTTAAAATATTGGCATGCAGATACATAGGATGTATTTATATTATTCCACTCATTATAAATGTCCTGAATCAGAAGATGGAGTTTTTGAATGTACTTTTCTACCTGATAGGCTGTTGGTTCTAAAGGCGGAGCTTCAAATAAATCATGAATCCGATTAATAACCTGGATGATTTTAGGGTTTCTAAGAAAAGCATCTTCAATATATCGATTGATAAAGCTGCCTTCTATATTGGTGTTCTTGATTGTATCGCTTAATTTTATATCCTCAGATACGCCTCTTGATAATGCATCGTAAATTTCTTGTTGTATATCCTCAGGAAGATAAAGAGCATTGTTTAGTAAAGTGATTAAGATAATTTTTGATGCATAAGGTGTGTACTTTTCCTCTCTGACTTTGTTGAGTAAGTTATAGAACGTTATGTCTTTAAGAAGGCGACAGTTTCCTGAATTACATTCAATAACGTCATTGTATCTATGCTTGAGCCTATCGTACAAAGCTTCTTTAAATTGAATGGCTGTTTGCCAGTTTTGTGCTTCATGTAATATCAGCTTGATCACCATGCTGTCATTTAGGTTTTCAAGGTGTGTTCTGGTCAAGTATCGACTTTGAATGAGGGCTTTGCTCGTATTGGCTGAGACATCATCGTAGGGTATGAGCTCCGCTTTATCTAAAAATCCAAAGGTCTTTTGTTGATCTCTAGGTGGAATAAAGACTTTGATGTCATCGGCGCCAAAAAAATTATCATTTTCGCTGTCGGAAACGATGCAAATATCGATGATGTTTCCGATGTGAATGACTTCACGAGCGCTTTCGTAGTTTGTGGAAGGTAAATGAACAGTATTTTCGGCGTTAAACATTTCTTTGATGTGAGTATTGAGTGTTGTCTTTAGCGTCATTGCAAATGCTTTCGGTGAGACGTTTTCGTCGGTTATGACTACAACAAAGTCGAGATCACTTTTGATATCTAGAGTGCTGTCATGATTGAAATCACTCATACCTAAGGCGTGCTTTTTAAATTCGCTGCCTTTTCCAAATACTAAAGAGCCCCCAACTGAATAAATTAAATCGACAATTTGGAGTACGGAAGAAGCGGGTTGTTGAGTGCTATTCGGGCTTGCTTCACGGGGATCTTTTAGGCGCCATTGTTGCTGTCTTTGTTTATTAGAAGCGCTGATGGGTTGAAGTTCTAGATCAAGCATACGACTAAGCGTTTCTGCTTGAGAGTGGTTTAACGGTTCTCCGGAATTGCGGCCTGGTTTGGAGTTTTGAAGAGAGGAAATCATGCTGATGAGTCGATTAATATTGTTGGAATTATCATAAGTAATAGGTCGTATTGTATACTGCTTTGAGTGCTTGTACGGCAAAAATCAGACCAAATTTGTAACTTGGAACCTAAATTAGGAGGGTAAAAAAGGGGGGGGCTGGATAATAAGATAAAAAAAGAGCGGATAAAACTGATTAAGGTGATTTGATCGTCGTGATTTTTATTGGGTTCTAAAAGAGTTCATTTCGTATGATTAACCTTTGTCATTTCCGTAGATCCATTTTATGAAGAAAGGCTACGCTGTTTTCGATACATCTGGAGTGCATTATTTTCATCGAGGGGATACCTCGGATGAAAAGCTAATGTCATTAAGCATGTTTAAAAATCTAGGGTGATATTGTTTCAGCTGAGGATTCTTTTCCATTTGTTGGACTAATGATTCTTTAGTGGCGGCATCAACAAAACTCTTTGGATCTAAACCATTTTGCATGACGTTGCCAATATTTCGTGTCATCCATTTTAATGTATCCTCATTGGCACTTGGAAATACGTCTTTTAAAGTGCTGCTGATTGAGAAGTCTTTTCCATAAATTGATTTTAGTTGCTCTTCAATGTTGCCGTTATCTTCAGGCGTTTTTCGAGACTGTTCGAGCTTTATGGCCGCAATGACTTTACCAACGAAAAAGGCTTGCTGTAATCGCGATGGTTTACCAAATTCACAACCCTCTGCATTATCATTTGAGTTCTTTGCGAATTGGTAAATGGAAACGGGTATTGAAACATGATAGTTGGGTAGTTTATTGGCAATAGAGTGATGTTGTGTTTGATATAGATCAACATCAACATCAACATCGAGATGATCGGGCTTTTGAAAAAAAGAAAAACGGACTGGCTGATGAATTCCTTGAGATGATGTTCTAATGATAGGGAATGGCTTTGAATTATTCATAAGGCCAACACCATAGACATTCCTGCTAGAAAAATTATACAAAAGATCGCCAGAGTTTTCCGGGCTCAGTATTAAAAAGTTGCTGCCACGCCCGTCCGGAAAATTTAATTTTTCAACGCCATTCGATACATTCAGGTGAGCCTCCTTAATACAGCTAAACCCATTAGCCTGAAGCATGCTAACTTCATTCATCAAGGCTTTTTTTCTCATGTTGGTTTGTAGAATGTTGTCTTTATATTCTAAAAAAAAGTGACCTTTGTTGGGTACGCCAAGGCGATATAATTGGATTTGATTTTTTTCCTTGTTAAGTTGATTGAACGTCATACTAATAGTGTTTATGTTGGCATTTCCGTCTTTATTATAGTAAGCAATATCGGTAGTTATTCTCTCTGCTTTTGTATGACTACTTGAACTCATGGCGCTGATGTTGAAAGAGTGTGTTGCATCGCTTTTTAATTGGTATTTAAAGCCGGATTGCTCTCCTAACGAATCGATAAAACCAATCAGTTGAGCGTACTCGTTAGTTTTTGAAAATGAGTTATAGACTGTAGATTTGTAGCCACTTTTAGAAATGGTGACAAAGATATAACCGTCGGAAACGGCTCCTACCCAATTAGCAATCAGCTCATCTGGAACGGAGTAATCAATTTTGTTCGTATGTTGTTGAGATGATATGCCCGATTTGCTGCATGAAATGCAAAGTACGGAAATGAGCAGAACTGAAAATATGCGTTTGAAACATGCGATTTTAAATGCAACAGAAGTTTTTATCATAGGGGCGCATCATAGCACAATCATTAGGATTCCTTAGATCGTAAATCTCACTTTAGAAGCAAAGGGATGATCCAAGTAAATTGAATTGATTATTTTTCTCGATTGGAATAGTATGCGCGCAAATTATGATCGTCAGGTTGCATGTTATCCTGGCTTATAAATAATAAGAGCTTACTAATACCAGAAATACAGGCATTAGCGATAACCGCTAGTGAGTTGATGTGATTCCAATTCCAAAAAATACCACCATCAGTCAAGGGGCGCAGCTTAGCCAAAACGCAGTTGGGCTCAAAAGGTCAGAAGGAGCTTCTTTACTATCAAATACTTCAAGAAACTCTTCAAGCCCGAAACCGTGTGTTCAATCTGCTGTAACGATCAATGAGAACGAGCACTCAAGTGTAGATTTAAACCAAGCTCAGAATCTTCCTCCTTTTTATCAAAATTTACCTAACAGAACTGCACTTATTAATTTCGAGGCTAGTACAATAACGCTGAATAGCGCGTTAGAAAGATTGTATTTTTCAAGTCAAAGCGATTTCCTTAACGGCACTCAGGCTGCTATCAGTACCAGCCGGGATATCCTTAAAACGAATGCATTAGGGTTTAATGATTTTGTGTCGCACTTGGGCATGGTTCGAGGAAGCTTAGCGTCCAAATCAGATCCCATGAAATCTTGTTTTGGTGTTCGCAGGACTGGGTCGCTCAGAACCGGCCTGATCGATGAAAGGTATTTCCAGCTTTCCAAAAAAATGATTTCAAACCTTCTTAAACATCACTTAAGCTCTCCCTTAGAAATTAGAAAGATATCCAGAGGAATATTCTATCAAGGTAAATTCTTACCTGGATGTGAAACCGCTTCCTATGATTTATATGTGAACTGTTTCCAGCCCGATCGATCCAAAAAAGCATTGCTTACAACCAAGGTGGCCATTATAGGGAGCGATTTTTTGATTCCTCATAAAAACGGCGTTCCGCTGTTAGATTGTGAAGTGAAAGATCAAAGCGATATTAATAAGATGTGTCGGATGTATTCTGAAATGATCAATCGTTTTGGTCTCCTCCAAGCCAATAATTTGTTCTATCGTGTGATCCATCGGTTTTTTGAATATGGTTTTAAATTAAATGTTGTGAGCCAAGAATTTTCTCATTCAAATTATGAAACATGGGAAATTATACATACCCCGCCTGAGAATGTTGATGCATTGATGGCATACGCCGAGGAGGCATTTAATAACTTTCTGCAACTTCGCTCCGAGGACGAACGTTTGGCCTTTAAGGAGGTCGCTCGGTGTTTGTGGCTTGTGGCCAATGCCTGCCCCTTTAAACGAGGTTCTTCGTGGGTTACCGAAGTCATGGGGTCATCGATGCTTTCTTTGCTTCCAAGTTACACGGCCGTAGGGGGTAATTTAACGAGGGCCAATATTGACTTTTTAGCGTTTGGCCTACCGATAGATGCCTTTTGTAAACAGTTTGAAGATTTTCTTAAATCGAAAGGGTAGGCCTAATGGTGATAGGATGTTCAGAAAATTTTTGTTCGATGAAAACCACAAAAGCAAATTTATAATTACAATTAATCGTGTTTGATTTAGTTACTCCAATTCTATCGTTTGTGGCCTGCCAAGCTCGGGAGAAGTAATGGTCTTTAGAGCCGTTTCTAGACGGTTAAAGTAAGGTAATGGTGGATGAGTGTCACCTCTTTTTTGAAGTTGTACAGGAATTTCGGTCTTCAGTTTGTTTAGGACGTTTTCGGCATGAGGCCTTATTACACTTAGACATTTCTCAGCGTCTTCATTGAGTGTTGGCAATTTCCATATAGCCGCAATGATACATTCTGTTGCGTCACAGGCGGGGCCTACGCCCCCCGCTTCCCCTATCCACGCTCTTAACCCGAAAGACCGGCCTTCGCTGATGCCGCCAATGAAGGACTGGACTATCGATTGATTGAAAAATCTTCTATTAGAAATGCATATAGGTGATTGGAAAGATTTCTCAAGTTTGCGAACATGCATATATAACGTGTTAAAAAGCGCCTTCAATTTTTCTTTGGCTGGTTCAGTCATGGCAGCTTCATTATCTCGTACGAACTCTTTAAGCTTCGGATAAATTGACTTGTTACAAAATTGAGCAGGGCTTAATTTTTGAATGGCTGGATTATTAATCTGGTTAAGCAGATATGTTCTCGCATTAATATAAAATTTTGCATAAGGAATAAAGTGATTGGATATGTTTTCTAGCAGGTTTTTGTAGATATCAGTCGTTTCACCGGCGGCCAATTCGGCCTTTCCTGATAAGGCTTGTACAGGTGTCTCAAATTTCAGTAATAAATTTGTACGCCAGTTCTCAGAATTTTTCTGATCTGAGTTGAGAAAGGTGAGTAAATCAGGAGCGTGTTCTTTTAGAACAAACTCTTGATTGCTGGATACTTCATTTAAGGGAATGGGCTCAAATACGGGGTCATGCTCTTCATTAAGTGAGTGCTGCAAAATATTTTTTGCAATGATTTTTATCAATTTACTGGCTGTTTGATTTGAAATTGTTGGAGTTGAATTGCCGGTATTAACGACTCGATTTATTAAACCTAATTGTACAAAAAGCCCATCGAGCTCTTGTTCCAAATACACTTGTGCCTCTGGGCGGCCAGTAGGAATCTCTTTCTTTGTTAAATTAGTCGCAACAATGGTTGCCAGGTCTACAGACTTACCATTGAGCTCTTTTCTAAAGCTATTAAATTTATTAAATTTACTGTGAGGATGATCTGGACTGTGTTTTTGTTTACTTAATGGTGTTTGACTGTCCGTGTAAAGGTTTGTCGCTATTGTTAAGGCATCTGCAGTGATTCTGGTCATGAGTTTTTTTTGTTATTTATGTTGATATTATTTTTAGAGTTCTGATGATATACATAGTTGGGTTTGAAATTAAGCGTTTTTTGATTTTTTTTGTAACGTGCGGAGCTGATTCTTCATGAGCGTGTTTAGTTAAAGCGATTCTCTAACAGCTTCCAACTTTCTATAACGATTTCAAATAAAGTACTGGGGAGTCCTCAGTGTATGACCCCAATGATTTCTTTTTTTGTTACAAATGTATCGTTATTTTTTCAGTCTACAAGGGGGAGGAATAATGTACAATTTAGCTCTTCCATGAACTTTCTATAAAAATAAATTATGACAATCATTCGAAAATTTGGCTTTAAAGCTGATCACAATAACAAAATATCTCTTTGCAAAAGGGTCGGAAAATTCTTTAGGTTATTCAATATCAAAACAGCTTTTAAATCTAAAAGTAAATCGACCGAACAGGGCAGAGTGGATGCTTCGAGTCTCAGCAGTTCTCTTCGAAGCCCTTCAACTAGTAAGGCCAAAGAATCATCTTCTAGTAAGGCCAAAGAATCCTCTTCGGATCGAGGAAGGCGGATGGCTCAAGAATTTCAAGATTCTGGGTTGCGCAACCAACTGAACACCTTGATCCGTTTTCTTGTATATAAAAACGATGGCAAGATCTATGAAAAGCAAATGGAGCAAATTGAAAAAGATTTATTCGGGTATATAAAATCGTTTTACTCATCATATGAGAATGAATTGGAAAATGCCATTCAGGAGATTGAAAAAGATGGGGAAAATAACCAGTTTTTTATTGAACATCCCAATGTAATACCTAGCTTGAAAGTAAAATTAGGCTTAGAGAATGTGAGTTGTTCAACCAATACAGTCATCAAGGAAAATGCAACGCATTTTAGCAAATCGGATGGGTTTTTTTATGAATTATCATTAATTTACAGTGAGGAGCTTACTAATTGGTTCAACGATTATGACCTTATCTCGGATATAACCGAGACGCCATTTACACACAATGGTAATGAGTTTAACGCCATAAAAAATTTAAAAAAATGGTTAACTGCTCAAGAAGAATTTACCCCGGAAGTACTTCTGTCCAATGTGAAATTAAAAAAAATACTAGCAAAAAACATGGTTTCTGATGATGAGTTTGTTGCTTCTATTCATGCTTTCATTAATCCAAATTTTAATAACAGAAATTTGTTACTCGATGTAGAAAATATCATGTTACAGTTAATTGAAAATATTGTGCATCAAAAGCTTGCCATTCAAGATTTTGACCAGAATCCAAAGTCTCAAAATCAACACAACCAGACTCCTGATACAGAACTCATATCAATGCTCTAATGCTGCCACTGTCTAATGCTGCCACTGATAACCCTATGAGATTTCCCTCATAGCCTCCAATTCTCTATAACGACTTTCAGGGCTTTTGGTGTATTTTGCTAGGAAGTGATAGGCGAGGGGGACGATGTACAGGGACAATAGTACTGAGGCTAAGACGCCAAATAAAACCACGATGCCGATCGATGAGCGGGTTTCTGCTCCAGCACCACTGGTGATGATTAAGGGCAGGGTGCCGACCAGAGTCGTTAACCCTGTCATGACGATGGGCTTGAAGCGAACCTCGGTGGCTTGGAGTAAGGCCGCATCAACCGTGAGGCCGCGGTCTCTCAGTTGATTGGCAAATTCGACAATCAAAATGGCATTTTTGGCGGCCAAACCGACTAGCATGATTAAGCCTATTTGCGAATAAATGTTGAGGGTTTCATTAAACATATACAGCCCCAACAACCCGCCTCCGGCCACGGCGGGAACAGTGAGCATGATAATCAATGGGTGAATAAAACTTTCAAATTGTGCCGCTAAA
>CAZECE010000150.1:0-6789 GCA_964510525.1 uncultured Pseudomonadales bacterium
CCGCGGTTGGTGTACTTCTTGGCGATGGAGATCACCAGGCGCAGGTTGGCCTCCACCATTTCCTTCTTGGCGCGCCGCGCCCGGGCTTCGCCCATGGACATGCGGCGGTTGATTTCCTTGATCTCGGTAACCGTGAGGCCGGAGCGCTCTTCCACGGCGGCGATACGGCGCTGCAGGCGCTGGATGTTGTCCTTCTGCGCGGAGATCCTGGGGCCGTAGTCTTTCTTGCGCGCCAGGCGGCTGACCCACTTCAGGTCGGTCTCGGAGCCCTGGAAGGACGTGATGAAGTCTTTGCGCGGCATGCCGCAGACCTTGATGGCGAGGCGCATGATCAGTGGTTCGAAGTGCTGTGTCATGTCGATTGTTTGGCGCCGCCGAGTGTCGGTGAAGGCGCCACGAGACGGCAAGCGGAACAGGCCGCAGCAAATGATGTCTTAACCCGGTTGCAAAGCACGGTTGACAAAAAGGGTGGTACTGGCCAGCCAGCCGCTCAGACGTCGACTTAAATGTTATTTAGTGTGATATGAGCCAGTCATCCGATCAAGCATCTCAGTTTCGCTCAGGGTACATTGCGATAGTGGGTCGACCCAATGTGGGTAAATCGACTTTGATGAACCATCTGCTTCGAGAAAAAATCAGTATTACCAGCCGTAAACCTCAAACGACGCAACACCGAGTTTTGGGGGTTTTGACAACCGAGGCATCGCAAATGGTGTTTGTCGATACTCCGGGTGTGAACAGTCAAATTCGTAAACCCTTTAATCGCAGCTTAAACAAGTTGGCGCTGCAAATGTTACCGGATGTCGATGTGGTGTTGTGGGTAGTCGAAGCCGGGCGCTGGACAGAGCTTGAAGAGCAGTTAAAAGTGGATGTGCTTAATTGCCAGCATCCCGTGGTGGTGGCGGTTAATAAAGTGGATCGATTTGCCGATAAAAATCGCCTGTTACCAGAGTTGGCGGCGTTATCAGAGCGTTTGCCCGGTGTGCCTTTGGTGCCTGTATCGGCACTGAAGGATGTGCAATTGGATACGTTGCAGGATGCGTTGTACCAACGCTTGCCTGTTGGAGAGTGCTTTTTCCCGGCTGAGCAAACCACCGATCAGCCGGAACAATTTCGAGTGGCTGAGATGATTCGTGAGAAGTTGGTGCGGCAGTTGGGTGATGAATTGCCGTATGCGCTCACAGTAGACATTGAGCGTTTAGAGCGAGGCGCTCGGCTCGTTCGCATCGAAGCGGTGTTAGTGGTTTCAAAACCAGCGCATAAAAAAATCGTGTTGGGGCGTGGCGGGCAACGGATTAAAGCCGTTGGCGTGGCTGCGCGTGAAGATTTGGAGCGGTATTTTAAGCAGAAGGTGATGTTAAAGCTTTGGGTGAAGCTGCATCGTGGTCAGGGGGCGTATGCCGCTGAGGGCTATGGACAGCTCGAATCATAACGCGTTATTGCAGCCGGCCTATGTGCTGTCGATCAAGCCTTATCGCAACACCAGCGCGCTGTTGTTGGTGTTTACCAAAGATTACGGCTGTTTGAGTGTGATTGCAAAGGGCGCAAAGCGGTCGGGTTCTAAGCTGCAATTGGCTTTGCAGCCGTTTCAGCCTTTAAAGGTGTCTTGGTTGGGGCAAAGTGATTTGAAAACTTTAACCGATGTTGAGCCGCTTTCGAGCGGGCATTGGTTGCAAGGGCCGCTATTGTACAGCGGCCTGTACCTGAATGAGTTGTTATCAAAGCTGCTCAAACCCTGGGATGCACACAGTGATTTGTTTGATCTGTATCATCAGGCTCTGTCTGATTTAGTGCAGTCTTCAAGTGTCACCAGTCACATGGAGCAGGTATTGCGCCGCTTTGAGCTGCAACTGCTCGATGAGTTGGGGTATGGCTTGCCGCTGGATCAGTTGGATGCGGAAGCTTTGAAGGTACGAGCTCATTATGGGTTTGATGAGCACAGAGGGTTGTTTTGTTTGAATGGTCATGATGAGCATTATTCTGGGGTGTCGATTTCAGGTGAGTCCTTATGGGCTTTAGTCAATAATGCGCTGAATACCGATCACTTGCGTATGGAGGCTAAGCGTTGGATGCGTTATGTGATACAGATTTTACTGGGTGGCCAGCCCCTCAATGTGCGGAAAACCATGATGAGTCAGCGGGCGTACTCATAATTTTTTCTCATATAGCTTAATGTGATAGCCGTAGTTTTTAAAAAGGTGGGCAGATATGACCGGTTCAGTATTGTTAGGCGTTAACATCGATCATGTGGCGACGTTACGTCAAGCGCGTGGCACTCGTTATCCGGATCCAGTCTATGCGGCGCAGATGGCGGAGCAGGCCGGTGCTGATGGGATTACCGTGCATTTACGGGAAGATCGCCGACATATTCAAGCTGAGGATGTGTATCGATTACAAGATGCGTTGCAGACGCGCTTGAATTTGGAAATGGCGGTGACAGAGGACATGCTTAAGTTCGCGTTGGAGGTCAAGCCGCTGCATGTGTGTTTGGTGCCAGAGAAGCGCGAAGAGCTGACCACCGAAGGGGGCTTGGATGTGGTTGGTCAACGCGCTCGGGTCGGGGAGGCGTGTTCGGCGTTAGGCGATGCTGGTATTGAGGTGTCTTTGTTTATTGATCCGGATCCCTCTCAAATAGAGGCATCGGTCGCATTGGGTGTGCCGACGATTGAGCTGCACACCGGAGGCTATGCGGATGCGCGCACTCGAGAAGAGCGAGATGCCTGCTTGGCGATGTTGCGGGAGCAGGTGGCGTTGGCGCGAACGCATGGGTTAACCGTTAATGCGGGTCATGGGTTGAATTACCATAACGTCAAGGCGATCGCTCAGCTGGAAGGCTTGTATGAGCTTAATATTGGCCACAGCATTGTCAGCGAGGCGTTGTTTTTGGGGTGGTTTGAAGCAGTTCGGAAAATGAAAGCGCTGTTAGGTTGATGTCGTTGACAGATTAAGTTTGACGTTTAACGGCGCTTTCGTTTCTTTTAGATAGCATGCTTACATGCGAATTTGTTCGCGACGATCACTGAAATAGGGGTACGCGTGGATGCCCAACTCAGACATGTCGGCCCCTGATTGTTGATGTTCATCTGAGAGTCGTAAGCCCATGGTGAACTTTAAGATGCTCCATACTATGGCTGAAGTGACTAGGCAAAATCCGCCGATGGCCAGTACACCAATGAGTTGTACGCTGAAAGTGGCGTCTGGGTTGGTCCAAGGAACAATCAAGGTGCCTAAGATGCCGCATAATAGATGCACAGGAATGGCGCCTACAACATCGTCAATTTTGAATTTTACCAGTAGGGGTTCAAATAAAACCAAGACGATGCCGGCGAGCACGCCGATTAGGGCCGCTTGCCATAGCTCTGGCATCAAAGGTTCTGCTGTGATGGCAACAAGCCCTGCTAATGCCCCATTTAACATTTGGTACACATCAATTTTGCCAAAACGTAAATGAGAGGCCAGCATCGCCGAGACCACGCCAGCCGCCGCGGCGGTATTGGTGTTGGCAAAAATAGTTGAGATGGCAATTACGTCGCCTGCTGTGCCAAGAGCAAGTTGTGAGCCGCCATTAAATCCAAACCAGCCTAACCAAAGCACGAAGGTGCCGAGGCCCACTAAGGTGATGGCAGAGGGTTGAATCTGATTTGGGGTTCCATCCGCGTTAAAGCGGCCAGCACGAGGCCCTAATAAAATGGCGCCTGTTAAAGCACACCATCCACCCACACTGTGCACTAAGGTGGAACCGGCAAAATCGCTGAAACCTTTAGCATCTAACCAGCCAGCGCCCCATTCCCAAGCGCCTGTAATGGGGTAAATGAAGCCGGTTAAAACTACCACGAACAATAAGAAAGGCATAATGCGAACGCGTTCGGCTAGCGTGCCTGAAATGATGGAGGCTGTTGTGGCGACAAAGACCATTTGGAAAAACCAATCTGAGGTGGCCGCGTAGCCAGCGCTGTAATCCCCGTTTAGGGCGGCGCTGTCATCGGCGCTCCAAATGCTTAATGATCCAATCCAACCGCCATCAACCCCGTCATACATGAGATTGTAGCCGGTGAGGTAGAACATCAAGCAGGCTACAGAATACAGTGAAATGTTTTTGAGAATAATGGTGGCAACGGATCGGCTGCGAACCATGCCGGCTTCGAGCATTGCAAAACCGGCGGCCATGAACATGACCAAAGCGCCACACACCAAAAATAAAAAACTGTTTAAAATGTACTGAACTTCCGTAACCTGGGTTTCCATTTGCTCGTCCTTGAGTCTTTAGCGCCATAAAATATACAAGCCGTTTAATTATTATGAAAAGCTTGCCAAGCTTGTCAACTTAAAGTCTTAAAGGGAGCGTGTAATTTAATCACTTAGATGAGTCAACTCGACATCACGTTGGCTTATTCTGTTTGGCTGTTTAGTAGTGATGCCTTCTGTGGTGTTTGCCGCAGTGCTTTTGATGTCGATGGCCATGATGTTTCCTTTTAAAGGGTTTTTTATAGGATTTTTGGAAATGATAGGCGTAATGGTGCGAGGGGTAGCGATCGTAATTGCGATGGCTGTGGTAATGATAAGAAGAGTGTTGGTGATGTCTGCCATTATAGTAATGGCGCTTTACGGTTCGGTGTGACCTTTGGTGGTGATCTTTGTGGTTGTGGTGATTTCTGTGGTTGTAGTGATCTCTATGTTTGCGATGATCATTATGACGTTTGGGTCGTTCGTAACGATGGGGTTCATGATAATAAAAGTCGTTTGCAGTAAATGAGGCTGAGTAGATGATTTTGAATGAATCAGCAAACGAGGGGGTTGAGAGTAAGAAGGCTAATGTCAGGAGAGTGGTACAGCCTAGGTGGTTAATAAAAGAGGTTTTCATGGTGCTTTCCTTCTGTTGATAATAGATACCAACAGAATGCTCGAGCTAACCTGAACCTAGGCTGAATTTTATCTCCGGTTGTTAGAAATTCCTTTGGATTGTCCTTACCCCAGTTAATTGCCCTCACCCAGATAATTGTCCTCACCCAGGTAATTGTCCAAATAGTTTTGCAGGGCATCCCTAACAAGGACTTCGTTGTCGGAAGAGCCGGATGGGCAGGTCTTGATTCTTAGCGTTTCCCATTCATCTTGATTCAGGTTAAAAATGTCTTGAAGCCTGTTGCTGTCTTCTGCGCTGATGTCAGCGGATAGGCATTTTACATCCAGAGCGTGGGTGGCTGAGTTGATGATCAGACCGTAATAGTCTGCTGTATTGCACACTTCTGTTTTTGAAGGTTCAGTGGTTAGTTCAACTGGCGCTTTAGATAAGTCTGAGTAAGCAGTACCTTCAAGAGCCTCGCACATTCTATAGACACTTTCTTTTGGCACTAAAGTATCCACACCGCCTTGCAGCATAAATATTTTGGTACCTTCAAGTTCCTCGGTTAGGTCGGGGTAGCTGTTATTCCATATCCATTCGCCGTTACCGTTTGCATCTTCGTTTATATCGGCAATACGTAAATAATCTTTGAAAAGCCCTCGGGCTGTGTTGTAACGCTCATCGCTGTAAAAGCCCCCTTCTTTAAGTTGCTCATAGTAAAAAGTGAAATCGATTGGGCCATACAAGGATAAGATACTGCCAACGGTCACGTCTGTTGGCGCATTTGTTGCCGCATAGAAGGCGAGTTGGGCGCCGGCTGATTGGCCGCCTACGTGAAATGGTTTGTTAACATCTGCACCGTAGAGGGCGCCATTGTTTTTAATCCATGCTAATGCATCTTCAACGTCTTGTTGAATAATGTCACCATATTTTCCACTGCATGCTGCGGGTGCATCCTGGTCGCCGGTGAGGTGGTAATAGGGCGCAAAAACAATGTAGTCTTTTGCTGTCAGGTTTGGAGCAAACATGGCCGCTGATAGTAATGAGCTTAATGAACGGTATCGCCAGCCGCCACCATGAAAAAAGACATAGGGCGTCAGGTCGCTGGCTTCGGGGTTATTCGTGAAAATCGTCATTTCAAGTTCACAACCCGTTGTAGACTGCTTGTAAGCGACTCTTTTAGAGAAAGGCATTGGGTGCTCGGTTTGGTCCAGGGCCAGAAGCTGGACTGTTGAACCATAGTCAAGAGACCAGTTGGTTTCTGTCATGCCTGCGGCTTCTGGCATCAGCGTAACGGCCTCTGACCATTGATTGGGATCACCAAATTGCTTGTTTTTTTGCGTGATGTTGTCTTGGCAAAACTGAGTAAAGGAGGCTCCGTCAATTTCTGTTGGTTCGCCTTTGCATTCTGAATTAAAGAAATAGCTTCCCGTGGTGCCAACGGCAGGGTAATCGGCTGCAATGCAGTTTTGGTCATTCAATTGATACAGCTGGGGTTTTTCCATATCGTTTGTGAGCGCTGATTCGATGAGGTCGCATTCGAGGTCGGTGTTTCCCACGAACTCATTTAAATTGTTGCTGATGTCTTGTGGTGCTTCTGAGGTGGGGCTGTCTTCGTCGCTGTCAATGCAGCCTTGTAATGCTAATGATAAAACTGTTATTACGGTTAACAGTGTTTTTGAGTGTCGGTGTGTACGTTCAGTGGGATTGTTAATCATCATAGTGCCTACAAGTTAAAAGCCAGTAGTTGATGCAATCCTTGCCATATACAAAGAACAATAGAAGATCCTAGCGTTGCTCTGAGCACGCATACTAATAAATAGACTAAAAAATAGCCAGCTTTAGGGTGCTGATGTCACACTCAGTAACAAATTACTACTGGCTTTTTACAGGGCCCTTATGGCGACTCTTTGATCTTTATTGCCACAAAGCGAGCTCGACCCCGTCGA
>CAZECE010000151.1:0-6084 GCA_964510525.1 uncultured Pseudomonadales bacterium
TTAACATGAATGGAAAAACACGAAGAATTGTTTGTCGCAATTCGAAAAATCATTCGTATCATTGATATTCGATCAAAAAAATTATCAAAAGAAGCTGGTATTACAGGCCCTCAGCTGTTAGTGCTTCAAGAGCTGGCAAGATTAAAAGGGGTCACAGCTAAAGAAGTGTCAACGGCCATTAATTTAAGTCAGGCAACAGTCACTAACATCATTGATCGGCTGGAAGATAAAGGATTTATTCTAAGATCTCGGAGCACTGTAGACCGAAGAAGAGTATCACTATTTTTAACAGAGACCGGTAAAGAGGCTTTGATCAAAGCACCGCAGCCAACAGAAGATAAATTTATTGGAAATTTTTCGGCGCTAGAAATGTGGGAACAAAGCTTATTAGTTTCTTCTTTACAGAGAGTGGCAAGCTTAATGGAAGCTGATCATATTGATGCTGCCCCTGTGCTCAATCTTGGTAGCATTCAGCCGTCTGCTGAATCAAAAACTGAAATTTAGTTTCGTTCGATGGAGAGTTGCACGTACTAATATTCGAATTAGGAGGGCTGTGTGCATTTCGTAACCCTTATATCCTTATCCTGTTATTTTTTACTAATGTTAGGTATTGGTGTTTATGCCTATAAAAAATCCACTAGTGACATGGGTGGGTATGTATTGGGCGGTCGCAATGTCAGTGCTAAGGTGACGGCTTTATCGGCAGGTGCCTCGGATATGAGTGGCTGGATGTTGATGGGGTTGCCAGGGGCAATGTTTGTTTCTGGTTATGATACCGTGCTGGTTGCTTTTGGGTTGTTAGTTGGCGCTATTTTGAATTATCAGTTCATTGCGCCTAGGTTAAGAGTGTTTACGGAAAAAGCGGATGATGCTCTGACATTACCTGATTTTTTTGGTAAGCGATTTTTTCCACGTTCTAATGCGCTCAGAATTCTGACAGCTTTGGTTACGATTGTGTTTTTCACGGTTTATACGGCATCCGGCTTGGTTGCCGGAGGGAAATTATTCGAATCCGCGTTTGGGTTAGATTATAAGTTAGGCCTTTTTTTAACAGCGGCTACCGTTGTTTTGTACACTGTTTTAGGTGGCTTTTTGGCTGTCAGTATGACGGACTTTGTGCAAGGTTGTATTATGTTCGTTGCTTTGTTGTTAGTGCCTATCGTGGCGATGCAAAGTGTTGGTAGTATTGATGAGCTTGTCGTTCACACAGTACCTTCAATTGGTGTTCCTGCAGATCTTTTCACGTCTCTTACTGTTTTTGGGGTGTTATCCAGCTTGTCATGGGGGCTTGGGTATTTTGGTCAGCCGCATATCATTGTGCGGTTTATGGCGATCGCATCCATTAAGGAGGTTCCTGCAGCAAAGCGTATTGGCATATCGTGGATGACCGTTACGCTGATTGGTGCGCTGGGTACCGGGCTGACTGGGCTTGCATACACGCAAAAGCTTGGCATTCCAATTGATGACCCTGAAACAATATTTATTTATTTTTCTCAAATTCTTTTTCATCCGGCGATAAGTGGGTTTTTGCTTGCCGCGATATTAGCTGCGATCATGAGTACAATCTCTTCTCAGTTATTGGTTTCCTCTAGTTCTTTAACTGAAGATATTTATCGGCTCTGTGTGAAAAAGACCATTGATGAAAAGCGTCTTGTTACCATTGGTAGGGTTTTCACGATCATCGTTGCTGCAGTGGCTTGCGCTATTGCTTTAGGAAAAAATCAAAGTGTTTTGGCATTGGTTGCTCATGCTTGGGCAGGATTTGGTGCTTCATTTGGCCCTTTGGTTTTGTTCAGCTTGTATTGGAAACACCTGACTCCAATTGCATCGGTGTGTGGGGTAATAGCTGGAGCCTTGACCGTCATAATGTGGGCCTACTTTCCGATAGGCAACAATGGCGTAACTCTGAGTACTTATTTGTATGAAATGGTACCTGGAGTAGTGGTGAGTAGCCTTGTTATTGTGCTTGTAGGTTTGTTGAACCAAAAAAAATCAGACAATAATCTAAATCAGCAGAATTTTTCAGCGTTGCTTACGCATCATCAAAATAAATTGAAAGAGTTGTCATGATGTTTGAGTCCAATTCAGTTATAGGTAATCAAGATTTAAAAAAGTTACTTGAGAATCAAATCCGTCAATTTTATCGACTGGATGAGACACAAGTTGTGGATTATTTTTTACCTTTTGCTGAAGTTGATCCTCGGGCAAGAAGTCGGGCTTGGGATAAAGCCCGTCAGATGGTGCTAAAGATACGGCGTGATAAAGAAGGTCATGGTGGTGTTGATGCTTTGTTGCATGAATACTCGATGTCAACAGAAGAGGGGGTTGTGTTGATGTGCCTTGCGGAGGCGCTGCTTCGAGTTCCCGATAAAAAAACACAAGAAGAATTGATTAAAGATAAGCTTGCTCAAGGACGGTGGGTTCAACATTTGGGTAATAGCGAATCTCTTTTTGTAAATGCCTCTTCATGGGGGTTGCTGTTGTCAGGGAGCATTGTTCGCAGTGCTCAGCGGCATCATAAAGACCAAGCAAACTTGTTAAAGCGAACGGTTGCGCGTTTTGGCGAGCCTGTAATTCGTTCAGCTATGAATATTGCGATGAAAGTCATGGGTAATCAGTTTGTTATGGGTAAAACCATCACGGATGCACTGGCGAGAGCAGAGGCCGAAGAAAAAAAGGGATACGTTTACTCCTATGATATGCTGGGCGAAGGGGCTAGAACTTATGAGGCGGCCAAGGGTTATTATAAATCTTATATTCAAGCGATACATGAAATTGGTAAACGAGCCTGTCTCAATGAAAAAAAAGGTCCGATTTCAAGCCCTGGAATATCTGTGAAAATTTCAGCCATCTATCCCAGGTTCGAATTTTCTCATCAAGAAAAAGTGTACAAAGCAGTCATACCTCAGCTTGTTGAGCTTTGCCAATTAGCCAAAAAATACGATATTGGATTGACCATTGATGCAGAAGAGTCAGAGCGACTGGAGTTAACACTCGGTATTTTTGAAAAAACTCTTACAGATCATAGATTGGATGGATGGGAAGGCCTAGGTATTGCTGTTCAAGCGTATCAAAAGCGCTCTATTTTTGTGATCGATTGGTTGAAAGTGCTGGCTGAGCGAGCGGAAAAAAAAATCATGGTGCGTTTGGTCAAAGGCGCCTATTGGGATACGGAAATTAAAGATTCTCAACAGCGTGGGTTGGAGGAATACCCTGTCTTTACTCGAAAATCTTCAACAGATGTTGCCTATCACGCGTGCGCGAATAAATTGCTGGATTATCGTGAGTGGCTTTATCCTCAGTTTGCAACGCATAATGCCTATACGGCTTCAGTTATTATAGAGTTATCGGGCCAGGATAAAACGGGCTATGAGTTTCAACGACTCCATGGGATGGGCGCTGACCTTTATGATCAAATCATTGCACAAGATAAGGTTCAATGTCGCGTATACGCGCCGGTTGGCCAGCACGATGAGTTGTTAGCGTATTTAGTTCGAAGGCTGTTAGAGAATGGTGCAAATTCTTCTTTTGTTAATGCTATTTTGGATGATGAGAAGGCGGTGGAAGAACTTCTGGAGGATCCCGTAGAAAAGACTCAGCAGCTGCTAATTAAGAGAAACCACAAAATACCCTTGCCCGTTGACTTGTTTGATGAGAGTCGCAGAAATTCATTGGGAATTGATATTACCCATTCACAGGCGTTGGATGCGCTCAATTTATCCTTAATGCATTGGAACCAACAGCATATAAAAATCATTCAGAGTGATGTCGAAGGTAGTGAAGTGGGGGTGATGCAAAGGGTTTTAAATCCGTCGAATCATTCTGAAACCCTAGGCGACATTTGTTTTGATCAAGAGGCTGAGATACTGGAAAAGCTTGCTATTGTATCCAAGGGATTTGATAGTTGGGCAACCTTGTCGACTCAGGCTCGAGCTGAACAGATAAGCCAGATTGGAGATGCGTTTGAAAGGCATCGCGATGAATTGATTGCGCTGTGCATTAAAGAAGCAGGAAAGACAGTGCAAGACAGCATTGATGAAGTGAGGGAGGCTGTAGATTTTTGTCGATATTATGCTGAACAATCTATAGAAACGACCTCAGATCATCGTTTGCAACCTCGCGGAGTTGTACTTTGTATCAGTCCTTGGAATTTTCCATTAGCTATTTTTGTGGGTCAAGTTGTTGCTGCGCTTTCAGTTGGTAATACGGTGTTGGCAAAGCCTGCAGAACAAACTTGCTTCATAGCCAAAAAAGCCATCGAGATTATGCGTCAAGTTGGTTTGTCGGAGCATGTTTTGCAATTGGTATGTGGTCAAGGCGCCCAGGTGGGTGAGGTGTTGTTGCCAGATGGGCGTATTTCAGCTGTGATGTTTACCGGATCCACGATTACAGGCAGTGTTATTGCCCAATCATTGGCGTTGAGAGGTGGTGAGCAAGTGCCATTGATTGCCGAAACTGGTGGGCTTAATTGCATGCTGGTGGATTCGACCGCTTTACCAGAGCAGGTCGTTGACGATGTGGTTACGTCAGGTTTTAAAAGTGCAGGCCAGAGGTGTTCTGCGGTAAGGGTGCTGTATTTGCAAGAGGAGATCGCTGATAAGGTCATTTCGATGCTGGTTGGTGCGATGAAAACCTTGGTTATAGGCGATCCTTCAAATCTTGAAACGGACGTTGGTCCTGTGATTGATCAAGCTGCTCTGACTCGACTTCAAGCCCATGCGAGTCATCTTGATCAGCATCCCAATGCAAAACTGCATTATTCGTGTCGAGTACCAGATGAAGTTTCAACACAAGGGTATTTCTTTGCACCACGTCTTTATGAGTTGAAAGATATTCGTATCTTAAATGAAGAAGTTTTTGGCCCCTGTATTCATGTCATTCGCTTTAATGCCGCTGAGCTAGAGTCCGTGATTGAAGAAGTAAATGACACGGGGTTTGGTTTAACATTTGGAATACATACTCGTATTGAAGAGCGGTCACAATGGTTAGCACGTTTGATACGAGTGGGGAATGTATACATTAACCGAAATATGGTCGGTGCTGTGGTGGGTGTGCAACCCTTCGGCGGGAGAGGGCTGTCGGGAACAGGCCCAAAAGCTGGGGGGCCCAACTATCTATCTCGGCTTATGATCGAAAAGGCTACGCCTGTGGAAGCCGAAACAGCTTTGGTAGAGTTAGAAAATACGCATGCTTTTACTGGGGGTACCTCAATTGAACGAGAGGCTGACAGGTTGATGAGCAATGCCTGTTCTGTAGAAAAGGAGTGGCGTCTCACCGATGTTAATACCCGTACCTCTTTAGTCAGACAGTTACTGGCTAAAATCGCTACGGTTGATATCGTTGAGGAGATGGCCGATGACTTGAATGCGACTTTGGCAACGGCTCGAGCTCAACTGATCAGTATTGAAAAGAAATTAAAAAAACCGCTTTTACTACCAGGCCCAACAGGAGAAGTAAATCTACTCTATTATGAACCCAGGGGTATATTAATTTGTTTTGCGGATAAAAATGTAACCTTTGAATATTGGGCGATGTCTATTGTCAGTGCGTTGGCATTAGGTAATACAGTGATTTCGGTGGTGACAGATTATTTTTACGATGAGGCCGTGGCATTTGTTGAAAAATTCTTACAGTTGGGTGTACCACAGAATGTGTTGCAAGTTGGCCGGTTACACCATACAAATAGATTGCTAATGGCAGACGCTCTTACGGGAGTCGTCATAGACAGTAAAAGTAAAAGGAGCGTGTATTTTTCTTCACATCTGGCAAAACGCAAAGGCGCGATATTACCTGTCATTACCGCTGAATATAATGATAACCTCATCCAACGATTGTTAGTTGAAAAGGTGGTTTCTATCAATACAACGGCTTCAGGTGGCAATCAATATTTGATGAACATTGATGAAGAGTAAACAGTAACTTTAACTTTAAGATTCTGTAATCGTGCATAATGATTTTAATTTTGAAGATGTGAGTCAAATTACCGTGGGTGCTTTTTCACTCTCGGTTCCCATTGCATTTTCTGAAGAATCTTGGCAATTAAGCCAGACGCTGCCACTTCCAAACTTAATGCTAATGGTGTTG
>CAZECE010000152.1:0-3499 GCA_964510525.1 uncultured Pseudomonadales bacterium
CAGAGTGTCGTCCCACTCAAAATCATCGGCGTCTAAAATGTCGATTAAAATGGCTTTGATTGAGTCTTGCATTTGATTTTCCTTAATTGACGAATATGGGTGAGTTAATCGAAATAAGTTAATTGAAATCAGTGGTCAGTGCGATCCAATGAGCGGTGTCTTGATGATTCTGATTAGGCACTTGTTCGTAGCGTTTGACGCCGTCGGCATCCGAGAGAAGTTGAAAGCCAGCGTCATCAAAAAAAGTGGCACAGGGAATGTTTTTAGCCGTGGGTCGAAATTCAGCGGTTAAAGGCATAGCCTCTTTAGTGAGTGGCTTTTGATTGGCCTGCTCTTGATTGAGCGACTTTTGATTGGATAGGTAATGCTGCATGATCGCATGGAGAATTTTTTTCTCAATGCTGCGACCCATAGCGCGACAACTCATGATGAAACTGTCGATTTCGTTGCAGTCATCGTGATGCGTCACCAGTACTTGTCCGACAATGCCCAAATCCCCAAACTTATCGCTGACAGAAAACACGTATAAATCAAACTCAGGTGATGCAATGAATCGCTCAACTTCATCGAGGGCATAACGCTTGGTTGTGACATTGAATTGGTTGGTTTTGGTGAAAAGCTGATGCACGCGCGCCGTGTCTTCCGGGGTGGCGAGGCGCAATACGGCCTCAGTTTGTAAGCTGGTTAGGTAACCTTCTAAGCCTTCGCTGGATTCTTTTAACGCTTCTCGAGCGGAATTTTGGCGGTATTGCTCGGTTTTGTTTTTATCATCTGCCAGCAGCTGAGTTTTTTCAAACCAGGGTTGCTGCAGTAAAAAGGTGCTTAATCGTTCCGGTTCTGCTGGTAGCTGCAAACTGATCACCATGGGTAAGGTCTCTCGCACCATATTCACTTCAACCGGATTATCATCGACAAACACCAGGCTGTCTAAGCCGATGTTGAGTTGCGTCGCGATGCGCTGAATGTTGTGTGGTTTGTGCTCCCAGTTGGCCATAACAACAGAAAAATCAGCCAGTTTTAATGGCATCTCAGAGCGTTTTTCAAAGGTTTCTTTAACGTCGTCGAGATTATTTTTGCTGCAAATGGCGAGCAGAATACCGCGGGCTTTTAATGCCCGTATACTGAGTTGGAAATCGTAAAAGGCTTCAGATGTGGGATGACCGCTGCCAACTTTGACGCCTAAGGGACCGTCTTCACCAATGATGCCGCCCCATAAGGTGTTGTCCAAGTCGAGAACTAAACATTTTTTGGCGAGGCCTCTCTGGGCTAATACGAGTTTGGTAAATTCAGCGCCAACCAGGCGCTGCAAGGATTCCGACCAATCGATTTTGGCCATGTACCACAGCTTGGCATCATAGGCTTGTTGCAGACCTAGGTTGGCTACTAAGTGCTGAATGTCCAGTAAATGACAACGGCTGTGTTCTTTCACTAGCGAACGAATGCCTTGATTTAAGCGATGGTGGTAATCGGCTTGCGATAGCGGATCGCGATGATCGGCTAGGCCATTGTTGTAAAAAGCCGGGGTAGGGAAGGTGCAGAGTATCAAATGGGCGGATGTGTTCTTTAAGGCCGCAAAGACCCACTGTTGTATTTGGGTGAGGGTTTCTTCGAATAAGGATTCTCGTGCATCGAGCGCCAGTTCCCCGAAATCGTTGATCAAGCCGGGAGCCAATTCTTTTAGGTTTAAAGCCAAGCACAACAGCTCTGGGTTAAACGCATGCAGTGCGTGTTGCGGATCCAGCACCGCTTGAAAGTGCTGGTTGATGTCGCCGACAAAAAAGTCGGCCGTCAGACCCAAGGGCACCAGGTGAGGGGCGATGTGCTCGGGTAGGGTGTTCAGGGTGGTGTTGCCTAATAATCCAATACGGAGTGCGGTGGGCTTGTCGGTGACTTTTTTGAGTGCCCGCACAATGCCTCTGAGTTCCCGGCTCGTGAGTTGACTAAAATCTTGATGCTGCAAAAACTGTTGCAGCGCGCTAAAGGGTTGATTATCAAAAGTCTTCAGTGTGTCTAACATCATCGTTGAGTCGTATTATTCTCGTTAAGTCTTTCTAAATAGGGGCGTTAAGTCGTTCCCATGTTTTCGTTGAGACGTTGTAAATAGCGATATTGTTGATTCAATCGGTCTTTTTCTTGCGCTTGTCGTTCTGTATCCCAATCAAAGTGGGCCGCCATTATAGAAAGACAAGTGGCGATTGTTTCATCGCTTGGTTTTTTTTCGTCACCAATGGGTAACCGGCGCAGTAAGACGTCGTCCAAATGCCAAGCTTGCTGCTGAACAACCGCTTGTTCGATTTGCGATTTGATAGAAGCATCAGTGGGGATGTCCAGTGTGATTCGAGTCAGTCGTGGGGCAGGGGAGAGCGGGCAATAGCGTTTAAGTTGTTGCACCATCTGTTTAGCGGCCACATAACCTAGGGTGTATTTGGTTCCTTTTAATGAAAACAGCCCCTGGTAATCTTGAGAGGCTTTACTCAAATCAGTCGCTTTTTCCCAATCAATAATTTGAGACTGTTTAATCAGCGCGTGTTCAGCGCCTTGTTCGGTCATCTTGGCGGCGTCGACGGGTAGGTGGCCGACATGAATGTGAGAGATGTCGCTGGCTTTAAGTGGCGCTTCTGGAAACAGTTGATTGATTTCGGTAAGACAGGTATTCAGTTGAGCAGAGGTGGGTTCTGGGTTTTCAAAATACCAGGTACCCAGTAACGTGCTGTTGCGCCAAGGGGATAAAAACAACGCCCGATTGCCTTGTTTTTGTGTTTTCACCGTGATGCCTACCGCATAGTCACAGAGCTTGCGATTCAGCACTAAATTTACTGCAGATGCGTAGGCGCTTGTAGACGCATTGCTACTAGAGGGCTTTTGCGGCCTTAACTGGTTTTCTAAAACTCGACCCACACCACTGCAATCCACAACTGTTTTACTGGTGACTTCATACGATTGCTGCGTCAGTTGATCCACTAAGGTCAGTGAATGATGTGAAGGTGCAGGGGTGATGCCGTCAACCGACACATAGTTATGACAATCCGCACCATTGCGCTGAGCGCTGGCGACAAACGCATAGACGAGCTGTTCACTGTCTTGCATCTGAGCGTCATGCCAATGTGCGGCACCTGTGATGCCTGTTAAGTCAAAGCCGTTCAGCCGTTGTTGCGTGGTGGCTTTGTTGAGTAAGGTCACGGGCGGGATTTGGCTTTTGCTGGGTATCCCTTTATTGCACCCAAAAGATAATATTTGATAGAGCAACAAACCGGCCCCAACAATTGGCCGTGATTTCATGAGCTGGCGACTGGTGGGCAGCAAGCAGGGGAGGGGGGTGACCAAATCAGGTGCCAGTTGCAGCCACTCGCGACGCGCGATAATGGAGGTGCGACTGGACAATACATCCAATTGTTGTAAATAACGCAGCCCACCGTGAATGGTTTTCAGGCTGTTGGCCGAGGTGCCACTGCCATAATCGTGCTGGTCGACTAAGAGCACGGATAATCCGCGTCGGTTG
>CAZECE010000153.1:0-7000 GCA_964510525.1 uncultured Pseudomonadales bacterium
GCTTATTGATTCAAGCGGCATTACCGCTCCTCTCTATAACTCATGACTCTATTTCCATGTGCTCTTGCGATGGCAGGCAAAAATGCATTTTTCACGAAAAATCGTGTCAAGTTGTTTTTTTACTTAGGGCTGAATAGTTACAGAATTTTAATCAAGAAATTAAGGATTGGGATGTTGGAGCAGTAACAAATATGTCTTATATGTTTGCTAGTGCATCAAGCTTTAACAGCCCGCTACCTGGTTGGGATGTTGGCGCAGTGACAAATATGTCTTCTATGTTTGCGGGCGCATCAACCTTTAACCAACCACTGAATGGATGGGATGTTAGTAAAGTGACAGATATGTCTGATATGTTTAAAGATGCCAAAGCATTTAATAGTGATTTGAGTTGGGATGAAAAAGTTAAAAATGTTAATAACATGGCAAACATGTTCCAAAATGCTCAGAATTTTAATCAAGAAATTAAGGATTGGATTGTTAACGCAGTAACAGATATGTCTTTTATGTTTGCGGGCGCATCAACCTTTAACCGACCACTGAATGAATGGGATGTTAGCGCAGTGACAAATATGGACTATATGTTTAATGACGCTAAATCCTTTAACAATAACAGCATGACACTGTCTGAATGGAATATTCAAAATGTAAGCACTTGCGATCAGTTTCGAAAAGGAAGTATGCTTAAGAACGACTTGGTTCCTAAACTTAAGAAGTATTGTAGTCCTGGTGGAAGGTAATGTTCACTGAGCACTACCATTAAAACTTCAAGCCGCTTTATCAATGATATGAAAAACTTCTTCCAGATGATCGAGAATCAAGTTGCTCAAACCATCTGGTTGGAATTTAGCGAGGAACTTATTTGCGCCGGCTTTATCTACCATCGCTTGGTTAAAACAGCCACTCATCGACGTATGCAAGATGATATATAAATCCTCTAAAGCCGCATTCTGACGAATTTCAGTGGTAAGCGTATAGCCATCCATTTCTGGCATTTCAATATCAGAGATCATCAGAAAATATTCTTCACTGGGTTCAACACCGGATTTTGCCAATGAAACCAAGTGATCAAGCGCTTCTTTACCATTATGGGTCAGCACCACATCGATACCCATTTGAGTCACGCAACGTTCAACCGCATTTCTGGCTACTTGAGAATCTTCTGCCAGCAAAATTTTCAGGTTATGCGATTTGATTTCAGTTAACATTTCATCACTAACCGTACCTGGGCTGGTTTCGACAAGATTATGAGGGTCTATTTCATTTAAGATTTTTTCAACATCTAAAATCTCAATAATGTCCCCTTCAATTTCCGTAACAGCAGTAAGGTAACTTTCCTTTCCCAACCCAATAGGCGGCTGCTTAATGGATTGCCAGTTCAAATTTAAAATCCGCTCAACGGAATTAACCAAAAACCCCTGAACAGATAAGTTATATTCGGTAATAATAATAAAAGAGTGCTCAATGTTTTCAGTGAGACCATTGCCAATGGCCGCATTTAAATCTATAACTGGGATCGTACCGCCTCGGATATGCGCTAGGCCACGGATCATTGGGTTACGCTTAGGGATCATGGTTAAAGGCGGACATTGCAACACCTCTCTCACCTTAAACACATTAATGCCGTAGGTTTGGGTGCCATGTAAAGAAAACAGCAATAACTCCAATCGGTTTTCACCAACTAAATTGGTTTTTTCATCCACTGTATCTAAAATGCCAGACATATCAACAACCGCTCCTAAACCTTGTGCGTTATTACGAGTAAACTGCTAACGAATACACTCGATCAATCATAAATGTCACGATATTTGCTTACTATTCCAGTAAGCCTCATTCGCTGACAAGAACCAGACACTTCAAACTAAAGTAAATCTATTCTTATGCCATCCATTGCACAAACCAATTCATCCTACCTTCAGCATAGAGCATATCCTCCTAGGCTGGTACAAAATATAATCAAGAGTATTGTATTTAATGTATTTTTAATGGCACTTTGTCATGCTGGGATTCATGCAGCGCCTTTGGTCAATCAAAAATCTTCGGCTGACCCAAAGCCCGCCCCTTACGTTGAGTCGGAAAACATTAAAACTCAAGTCACCCAATTTTTAGAACAACGTATCGATTCTTTAAAACACGGCCCTTATCAAACCAGTCAGTATACGATTGGCCACATCGATAATCGCTTGCGATTAGCGGCCTGCGAACAACCCATCGACGTTACCCCGTATCGCCCCCCCTTAAAAGCAGGACGTAATGTCCTCAAAGTCAGCTGTTCATTACCAAAACCTTGGAAATTATTGGTGCCGGTCACACTCAATGTATACGATCGGGTGGTTGTCAGTAATCAATCCTTAAGCATTGGTACAGAATTAACCAACCAGCTATTGAGATTCGAACAAAGGCCGATAAACCAAATAAGATCTGGCTATTTTTCAGAAAAATCGTCATTACTCGGGTTAACATTAAAAAGGCCCTTGATTGCAGGCCAAATTTTACAAAGCAGCATGTTAAAAAAACCCGAGTGGATCTCTAAAAACCAAGAAGTGACCATACAAAATAAGGGGGCTTTGGTGCAGATCAAAACAAATGGCATAGCGCTATCAGGTGGCTCTCATGGGGATCGTATTCAAGTAAAAAACAAACAAAGTCAAAAAGTTATATCGGCTCGAATAATCGGTCGCGGCTTGGTTGAGGTAAACCCCTAATCGGCTTGATGGCTTGTTACATGTTGTTACAAAATAAAGGGATATTCGGCTAAAGTCGTGGCCAACACCGCCGATAGCCTTGTTGAAGACCCCAAATTAGATTATTTCTAAAGCAAGTCTAAATTGGGTGGAAGTATCAGCAATACAGTTTTTGTTAAAAAGTAGGTACGCAGCAATGGATATTAATGGTGGTGTCAATTCAAAAGGCTCTGCTCAAGTCAGACAACTTCAGCTGGAGCAATCACAAAACGCTAAAGCACAATCGCTTACCCCAAGCTCAGGGGCAAACGAAACCGCTGAAGCCGCTCAAAGCCAAGCTAAAGAGCTGAATATCAGCGATACAGCGAAGCTGGTCACTAACATATCGCAGCAAAAAGCCGCTCAAATTGAGGAAGAAGTTCCTAAAACGGACCAATTAGCAAAAATTAAAGAGAGCATTGAAAACGGTAATTATCCGATTAATGCTGAAGAAATTGCCGAAAAAGTTTTAGATTTTGACGATAACTTTCCATTTTAAACTAAGCCATTTTAATTTTGACCTTTTTCAATTTCGGCCTTTTTTAAACCCTAAATTTTAGGGTGCCAGAACACTCTTTATCGTGCTTAACCTCCCCTCTTAGTATTACTCGGCCTATTTCTTGCTTTTAAGTTCCTATTGCTTTTAATTGCAGAGGATAAGTAATGAAAAACGCCAAAACCACGCCACATATACCCAATTACACGACCGTTTTAAGGAAAATTTTTGCCGAATTAAGCGATTTGCTGGATCAAATGCAAACATCGCTGAGTAATCAAAGCACGGCTTTCACCAAGCAAGATTGGAAAACTCAAGAAGCGTGCGTTAACCAGCAAAACAATTTGACCGCCCAATTAGAAATCAAACAGGGTGAAATCGATAAGATTTGCAAACAGTACAAATTGCCATTTTCAAAAGCCGGCATATTGCAATTGATCAATGCTCAAAGCGGGGGATTAAAGCCAGAATTATCTAAAGAGTGGCAAGCCTTAGCAATTCGTTTACAAAAAGTTCGCCGTGCGATCGAAATACAACAAAAAATCGTACATCATAGTCAAAAAAGCACCCAACATTTACTGAATCTGATGAAGGGTCAGACAACACAGGGGGAGCTGTATCAAGCAGACGGCCAAAAAGTCAAAAACGAGTCTCATCATATTTCTGCTGAAGCCTAGCGTATGCCGTACACCAGTACACTTGGCCCTAGTGGGTGTCGAGTGATAGGATACGCGTCTCTTGATTAGCGCAGCCCCGGTGGCACAGCTGGATAGCGCGGCCCCCTCCTAAGGGGCAGGTCAGAGGTTCGAATCCTCTCCGGGGCGCCATCATTTTTTCATTTGACGCCGTTTAGTGAACACTACCCACCCTCATGAAAATCAAAGAACTGATGACAACTAAAATCGTAACCGTTGAAATGGACGATTCACTTAACGTCATTAAAAACATTTTCGACAACACCAAATTTCACCATTTGCTGGTTGTCGAAAACGAAAAACTGTTTGGCATCATATCCGACAGAGATTTGCTCAAAGCCCTCAGCCCTAAGTTAGGGACAGCCGCAGAAAACGATCGAGATTTAGCAACACTTAAAATGAAAGCCCATCAAATCATGAGTCGTCGCCCCTTCTCCCTTAATCCTGACGATCACATTAAGAAGGCCATCGAACTGTTTCATCAACAGATGATTTCCTGCATTCCCATTGTTGATGATAACCAGATACCCATTGGCGTGGTTTCTTGGCGAGACATTATCCGAGTGATTATTACAAGAATGACGATTAATTCCAGTTGAAGCCGCACTAATCCAGCGTCAGAGCCGATGAGGGTAAATGGGATTCGAATTCTTTTAACACCTTTTTAATCGGAATAGCGAACCCAAAGCCTTCTGAATTAGCCGTTTTACCAAATTTTAATGTGTTAACACCCAGCACCCGACCCTCCACATCCACCAAAGGTCCGCCACTGTTTCCAGGTAATATTTGGGCATCCGTCACCAAATACTTTGAATCTATGCGAGTTATGATACCCGACGTCATTGAATCTCTCATGCCTAAGGGGCTGCCAACAGCATAAACTGACAGACCTTGGCTTGTTGCAACTGATTTGCCAAGCGTTAAAAATGGCGTTTTATAATCGTTTAACTTCAATAAAGCCAAATCCAATTCAGCACTCAGCTTGACTAAATCTGCACGATATTTTTTATTGTTTTTCAAAAAGACATCAAAATGACGCGCCGTTTTTGATAGTGCACTTTTCCATTCATAATCCGCTACCGCTTTATCGTGTTTTTTCTTGTCTTTTTCAAATTTCTGCTGAACCTGTTCAAAACGTTTTAACCTTTTTTCATAACGTGCCAAATACGCCTCATACTCAACTTCAGCTACACCACGCTCCTCACCACGAGATCGGTTTATAATCCGTCGTTTATAATCAGCCAAGCGCTGCTCTTGTTTTTTTAATAAATCAGCCTCTTTTTTTAATTCGCGCTTAACCTCTTCAAGCTGCTGGACACGTTTTTTCATCTTCTTTTCTAACTTTTCTGATGAACGAGTATCTGTAGGCCTGATCACATGTTTATTCGTAATCAAGTAACCTGTATCCGTGATAAAGAAACCCGAACCACTCCCCATATGGGTTTCAATTGCCACCACCGACAGTGTGACCCGCTCAATGTCGGAAGTGGGCTTATACCGCTTATTTAATGTCGCTGAGAGGTCTTTTTTATTGTTTTTTGAGACCTCTGCGTCTTCAGTTGTAGCAGGTTGATCCACTTCTTCGACTTCTTCTTCATAAATCGGATTACCATGCTTGTCGACTGGGGTATCACTAAAATGCCATTGGCCATTTGCATCTTGCCAACGATGGATTTCAGCCATCGCCTTGGGCGTTTGCAGAAAATAAATGACAACAACAACAGCAGCAATGAAAAAAACAAATAATTTTAACGAAACAGCCGCTTTAGAAAGCATAGTGATATCAAACCCAACACATAAAGACTCTTATTAGAATAGCCGGCATTCAAAAACCTTAGCAAGGCGGTCTTAACTGTGAATTTGAATTGGGTTTTACGTTAGATTGATTACTGCGTCACTAGCTCAATACCATCCCAGGCCACTTGCGCTAAGTGTTGAAGTTCATCGTCTGAAATCACATAAGGCGGCATAAAGTAGACCACGTTGCCCAAGGGTCGCAGCAGCGCTTGGTGTTTTAAAGCGTACTGAAACACTCCCAAGCCACGTCGTTCTTGCCAAGCATAAGGTGTTTTACTCGCCTTATCTTTCACCATCTCAATCGCCAAAATCATCCCTGTTTGACGTACCTCAGCAACATGAGGGTGATCACTGAATGCCGCCGTCAACTGACGCATTTTTGCCGCCAATCGTTTATTTTGAGTTAAGACATCATCCGTTTTAAATATCTCAAGAGTCGCCAAAGCGGCCGCACAGCCCAAAGGATTCCCGGTATAACTGTGAGAATGCAAAAATGCCTTCAGTGTCTCGTAATCTTCGTAAAATGCGTCGTAAACAGTATTGTTGGTTAACACAACCGACAGAGGCAAATAGCCGCCCGTTAATCCTTTGGATAAACACATAAAATCAGGCGTAATGCACGCCTGTTCACAGGCAAACAAAGTGCCAGTACGGCCAAACCCAACAGCGATTTCATCGGCAATTAAGTGCACATCGTATTCTTCACACACGGCTTTCAACAACGTTAAATAAATGGGGTGGTACATACGCATATACCCCGCACACTGCACCAAAGGCTCAACGATGACCGCTGAAATTTCGGTATGTCGCTGTGCTAACAAAACTGCCATTTTCTCAAACTGACGCCGACTGTAATCCTCCCAACTCTCGCCGGCCTCACGAAAATAACAATCCGGCCCTGGCGCAATAATCGATTCCATCAATAATGGGCCATAGGTCTTTTTGTACAAATCATTATCACTGACAGAAAGCGTACCCAACGTCTCCCCATGATAACTGCCACTCAGCGCTACAAATTTGTTTTTACCCGAAACGCCTTGATTAACCCAATAGTGAAAACTCATTTTCAAGGCAACTTCAACCGCAGAAGACCCATTATCGGCATAAAAACATCGGCTCAAGCCTTCAGGTGTTAACGCAACCAGTTGTTCAGAAAGCTCAATGACGGGTTGCTGAGAAAAGCCGGCTAAAATCACATGCTCTAATTGGTTCAGCTGATTCGCGATCGCTTGATTGATGCGGGGATTTGCATGACCAAATAAATTAACCCACCAAGAACTCACAGCATCAAT
>CAZECE010000154.1:0-6937 GCA_964510525.1 uncultured Pseudomonadales bacterium
ATGCTGAATCAAGTTCAGCATGACGAACATCTCAAGAGAACTTACAACTGGATGGAAACACCCTCTTTCGCGATTGCAAACTTTAATCCTTGATAGGCTGGATCGGCCAATAACGCCTCACCAATTTTATCCAAAGCCTCATCCGTACGAGTGGGATCATGATGCGTCAGGAACAACTGCTGAACAGAGGCTTCTTTTGCGACATTTAAACAACTTTGATAGGTCCCATGCCCCCAACCCATTTTGGTTTGGTACTCTTCCAAAGTGTACTGAGAATCAAATAACGCTAGATCGCAGCCGGTAATAAACTGTTTCAGCGCTTGGTTTTTTTCAGCCACCATCGATTCGTACATTTCAAAATCTTCGTCATCTTCTGAGTAAATATTGATGGATGGTTCATAATCCCCTGTAAAGAAAAAGCTTTTACCGTGCGAGGTAATTTTGTATCCGTAATTCATCACTGGGTGATTGAGCAATATCGGAATGATGGTTGCACTGCCAACCTGGATTGGCTGCAGCTCTTTAATATTGTGGTATTCAATATTGGCTTTTAATTCGGATTCTCGCACCGGAAAATAGCAGTACTGCATTTGTTGAGATAACACGGTTTGCAGATCTTGCATATACACGGGATCAAAGGCCCCATAAAACTTAATGGTGTTGTTTGGAATAAACAAAGGCACATAAAACGGCAGCCCCTGGATGTGATCCCAATGGGTATGGGTCAAAAACACCGAGACCGATAAAGGCAAACGTCCCATCTGCTCCAAGCCTAATTCACGAATGCCGGTGCCACCATCAATGATGATCTCATCACCTTCATCCGTCACTATGTGCACGCAGGTGGTGTTGCCGCCGTATTTTACGGTGTTAGGCCCAGGAACCGGAATAGACCCTCTGACGCCTCGAAATGTAATCTTCATAGTTGATTAAACTGCATGATTTTCATGATGGCTTGCTTACTCATGTTGATCTATTTGCTCATGTTAATAAACGCTTTCGCTTTTTCAACTTCCTTATCCAAATCGGACAAACGACCGAGGACGCTCTCCATGTCGCCCGCCCAGGCCGTCACTTCCGGTGCCAAACTAGGCTGATACACCACAGCCCCTTCGACACCCTCTTCTACCGCCTTCAGAGACTCTAAGTGATGCACGGCTTCATTGGCAAAGGCAATGGATAACACCAAAGGGCTCTGCGCATCCTCAGCCACAATATCGTGATGCCCCTGAATGGCACGGATCAACTCAGCGGGCAATTGCCATTTCTCGGCCACCATACCGCCCACTTCCGCATGATCTAAGCCAAGCAAGCTTTTCTCGATGTCTTGAAACGGCGTCGTTGCCTCATGCGCACTTTTCTCTAATACAGCCGCATAGGCCTCTGACAGATACTCCGCACAGACCATCTTACCGACATCGTGCAATAAACCCGCAACAAAATAGCTCGCCAGATCGTTGCGCATAATGCCACGATCTTGAGCCACCATCCGTGCGATAACGCCCACTTTTAACGAATGCAGCCAAATTTCATCGCCATTTAACCCCGCTTTATTCTCTTTGGGTAAGACACCTAGGGTTGCCATGGTAATGGCAACGTTTTTCACCGTATTAATACCAACATACACAACCGACTGTTTAACGGATGATACCTCTTGAGCCAAGCCAAAATACGCTGAGTTCACCATCTTCAACAGCTTCATCGTCAACACAGGGTCGTATTCAATAACACTGACAATTTCTTTTGGGGAGCAGTCGGCTGAGGCCGTGATCTCTAGGATACGGTTCACGCTTTGCGGAAAAGCGGGGATCTTTTCCACCATGCGGGTTAGATAGTCGCGATCAACCTGATAATCGGCCATTTGTCATTCAAACATCCATGTATTTGAAATATTGAGTATTATTCCAGTATTGATGCTGTCGGCTAAGACGTCAATTTACGCCGATAGCCATTAATTACGATGGCCAATAAGCCAGAGTTGCTATACGGCCCGTCACTGATGTTTGCCTATAGGAGTAATACGTTTGAGAGGGCCACGCCATCGACTGAAACCCACGGTGGACAGCATTGAGACCCAAGGGCTTCAATACCGTTTGGGCTAATCCCAGCAAATCCGCATAATAATGCCCCAAACGATGTCCCGGCAAAAAGCTACCAATGGATTCAGGGTAACGCGCCACAAACGCCTCTCGTACGTCTTCTCCAACCTCAAACTGCTGTAAGGCTATAGCTGGCCCCAACCAAGCCGAGATTCTATGTGAAGGTTCCCTAAACGCCGCTACTGCGGCTTCCAACACCCCCCCCGCTAATCCCCGCCACCCGGCGTGAGCCACCGCCACTTCCTGAGAAGGCTCACTCCAAAACACGACGGCTAAGCAATCCGCTGTTAACACAGCGCCCGCAATGCCCGGCTGGCTCACGCAAACGGCATCGGCCCTGGGCACCTCGGATAATACGGTATCCGCAACCGAGACCACTTCAATACCATGCACTTGCTGCAACCATTGGATATCGGAGCAACCGGTTAGACGACCCTCTAACCGCGCGCGGTTTGCCTCAACAAGACCTTCATCATCACCGACGTGCAGAGCCACATTGGCCGTCGCATAGGGTGGCAGACTGCATCCCCCCACTCGCGTGGTGGTACAGATCACAGGCCCCTTGGGCACACGAGGCGTTAAACAATAAGGAATGAAATGATGGTGAGCGTTCACACACGCCATTGCGACAGTGCCGCCAGAAGCTGTTGATAGTCTTCGGGTAACGGCACCGAGAACTCCAGCCACTCATCCGTAGTCGGGTGAGTTACCCCCAAACGCGCCGCATGCAATGCCTGACGATTAAACAACGCCAGTTGTTCTCGCACCTGATCCGGTGCGCCTTTCGGCTGCCAACCGGCACGACCATACAGCGGGTCCCCCACCAGAGGAAAACCCTGATGCATCATGTGCACTCGAATTTGGTGGGTACGACCGGTTTCCAAGCGAACCGATAGCTGTGTGAATTGCGGGAAACGTTTTTCCACGCGATAGTGGGTAACAGCGGATCGCCCGTGTTCTAACACCGCCATTTTAATGCGATGCTGCGGGTGTCGACCCATTCGCGCCTCCACCGTTCCTCCTGAAATCACCTCGCCCACGACCAGGGCTCGGTATTCTCGATGAATGGCTCTCTTTTCAAGCTGTCGTACCAAGGCGGTGTGAGAAGCCAGTGTTTTGGCCACCAATAGCAAACCTGTCGTGTCTTTATCAATGCGATGCACAATGCCGGCTCGAGGCAGGCTTTCTAAAATGGGCGCATGATGCAATAACGCATTCACAAGCGTGCCTGTTGCATGGCCGGGTGCCGGATGCACCACCAAGCCGGCCGGCTTATTGATGACCATAAAGGCATCATCTTCAAAGACAATGTCCAGCGGAATTTCTTCAGGGGTCGCCACACTCAGCACCGGCAGCTCATCTGGCACCACCAAACGCAGGGTTTCTTCTCCCTTCACCCGGAGGTTGGGTTTGACAGTCTGATCATTCAGCGTCAAATCGCCGCTGCGGATCCACGCCTGCAACTTGGCCCTGGAGAATTGCGGATAATACTGTGCCGCCAGCTGATCGACTCGGCTGCCTTTGAGTTCGATGGGAATTCTGACAGCATCTGCTATCATGCCGTCTGATTCAGGTTCTAACATCATAATAAAGATCAATTAAGAGGTATTCGGTGCGCTCCATTGTAACGACAGCTTGCTTATTATTCACCCTGTTTTTGGCCGCTTGCAGCTCGGATCCGGCAAATAATCTCAGACTCAGCGAACAGCAGTACTTCGAAAACGCCCAAAAGGCCTTAAGCAGCAAAAATTTCACCTTAGCGGTTCAACAACTTGAAGAGCTGGAAAGCCGATTTCCGTTTGGTCGCTTTCACGAACAAACCCAGTTGGATCTCATTTTTGCGTACTATCAAAGCCTGGATTACCCGGCCGCCGCCTTGCAGGCGCAACGCTTTCTACAGCAATACCCGGATCATTCCGAATCCGATTACGCTTATTACATGAAAGGCCTGGCCAACTACAGTGTCGATCGTGGCTTTCTGGCGCGATTGCTGCCTACTCGCCCCTCAGAAAGAGATTTGAGTGCGATCAAGCGGGCTTACAGTGATTTTGCGCAACTGATTAATAAGTTCCCCAACAGCCGGTATGCCCAAGATGCACAACAACGCATGGTGTACTTACGCAACTTGTTGGCCGAACACGAACTCAAAGCCGCCGAATACTATTTCAAGCGCGGTGCGTATGTGGCCTCAGTAAAGCGCTGCCATGAAATCTTACAGCGTTACCCCACAGCACCGATGGTCGAACCGGCTCTGGCATTATCGATCAAAGCGTATCGTGCGATGGGGCAAGTGGATCTTGCGCAGCGCAGTGAAGCGATTTTGAAAAAGAATTTTCCTTAAAAACGACTTGTTTGATTCTCGTCATGCTGAACTTGATTCAGCATCCAGGGGCAAGAACACCACTCTTCCGGTTTGGTACAGGTTTTAAAATTTCGCCACATTTTCAAGAAAGCGCCTTTGTTCACTGGATTCCGTGTCAAGCACGGAATGACGAAACGGTATTTTATCGTAGTGCTAAAACACTGTTCCAAGGCAATGCATACACATTTTCCGTCACAAAAAAACGATCAACGCCAGCATAAACAATCAACCCGGGCGCCACATTAAGCTTTGGATAATGTTTGCGGAAGGCTTCAATACCATTGGCGTCTTTTTTATTTAAAGTCGCTTTGCCTTTGAATTCAATCGGATAAAAAACACCATCCTTTTCTATCAACAAATCCACTTCCGATCCACTGTTGGCTCGCCAGTGATACATACTGCATTGATAGGGTAATGCCGTCAGTTGTTTTCGAACTTCGTTGACCATCATGGTTTCAAACATAGGCCCATAAGCCGGATGGCCTGCTAACGCTTGCGGCGAAGAGATACGTTGAGCCGCACAGGCCGCGCCGGAATCAAAAAAATACCCTTTAGGCTTGCCGCTCAAACGCTTGATCGAATTTCCCGAGTACGCTGGAATCGTATGCCATTGATACCCCGCCTCTAAAACCGCCAGCCATCGTTTCGCCGTTTGAGGGGTAACGTCAATCTCACGACCAATTTGACTGTAATTAATTTCTTGGGCCGTTAAGGAGGCCAACAATTGATAAAAGCGGCCAAACTGATGCAAGTCCAATACGCTTTCCATCAGTTTCACGTCGCGTTCCACATAGGTTTCAACGTACGAATTGAAGAACGTACTAATAATATCAGCAGGTAGCGTTTCGGCGTGCGGCAGGAAGCCCCGCCAAAGGACTTCAAAAATCGATGTACAACTCAACACGCTCAACGCCTCATTCTCCCAAATGCGACCTTGGCTCTCTAGATAGATCGGCACCCAGCTCTTCGCACTGTCCGTCACATCCTGAGACTCAATCCATGAAAAAGGGTGTAAATCAAAAATGGCACAGCGCCCTGCCAAACTTTCAGAAAGGGATTTCATGACACGCCATTGTTGAGACCCCGTTAAAAGGTACTGACCAGACACCGCAGAACGCTCATCAATCAACCGCTTCATCACCGCAACCACATCCGGCGCGTATTGAACTTCATCCAGCATTAATGGGCTGCCGCTGTTTCGAAGGAAAAGCTCAGGATCACTCTTCGCTTGTTGAACATCCAGCACTGGATCAAGAGTGATTAATTCATAATCTGGAAACGCATGTTTCAACAAGGTTGTCTTACCAACTTGACGTGCCCCTGTCACCACTACGGCCGGAAAATGGGAAAATAAACGTTGTAACCTATTGTGAATTAAGCGTTTTTTATACATAACCTGCATATTAGTGACGCCATCATCAATTTGCAAGGTTTTAGAAAGTTTCCCATTGATAGGTCACTGGATAGCGCCGGTCGCGGACAAAGCTGTGTTCCGATAAACGCACGCCCAAAGCCCCCTGGCGGCGTTTGTATTCATTCATATCCACTTTTCTGACCACCTCTTGAACCACCGGTAATGCATGGCCTTGTTCAACAATCTGTTCGACACTTAACGCCTCTTCAATGTAGTGCTTCAGCATCTGATCCAACTCATCGTACGGCGGCAAGCTGTCGGTATCGAGTTGGTCTGGCGCTAACTCAGCACTGGGTGGTCGCTCGATCACTTCAACCGGAATCGCAGGGGAAACCTGATTTCGGTGCCGTGCTAATTGATACACTTGGGTTTTATAAACGTCTTTCAATACATTAAAACCACCCGCCATGTCGCCATAAAGCGTCGCGTAGCCAACCGATAATTCACTTTTATTCCCCGTGGTTAAGACAATGGCGCCCGTTTGATTCGACAACCCCATCAACAATAAACCGCGAATACGAGCTTGGAGATTTTGTTGCGTCACACCTAAGGGTTTTTCCGCATCCAACTCCCCTTCCAACGCAGACCACACGGCCTCATAAGCGCCCTGAATCGGGATATTTTTCAACGTAACGCCGAGCACATCAGCTTGTTGTTGAGCCAAGCTCACGCTCAAATCCGAGGTATATACAAAAGGCAACATCACGGCCGTCACGTTATCGACTCCCAACGCATCCACGGCCACCGCTAAGGTCAACGCCGAATCAATACCACCGGACAGGCCAATCAATGCACCGTTAAACCCATTTTGGGTCACATAATCGCGCACGCCCAGCACCAGCGCCTGGTAGGCTTGCGCCAAATCGTCCGGCCAACAAGCGTTTACCCCCTTTCCCAGGGCACCACTGGCCTGCAGACCAAATTCAGCCGAAATCAACGCGCTCTCGAACAGCGGCGCTTGCGCCATGACACGCCCTTCTGGGTTGATATAAAACGAACCGCCATCAAACACCAGCTCATCTTGTCCGCCCACTAAATTGACATAGGCCACCGCACACCGCG
>CAZECE010000155.1:0-2271 GCA_964510525.1 uncultured Pseudomonadales bacterium
CTCACCAAAATCATGCCCATTCATTTGCCAGAACCCAAAATGGTGCATGATATGGCGATCACGGAAAATTTTGTGGTGGTGTTTGATTTATCCATTCAATTCAGTTTGGCTAACGCCATTACCGGTATGATGAATCAAGTCATGGGGGCCAGAACGGAAATTCCATTTTTGTGGAACAGCGACAGTCAGGCGCGCATTGGGGTCTTTCCAAAGTCCGGTCAGGCGAGCGACATCCAATGGTTTGACATCGAAGATAGCTTTTTTTTTCATACACTCAATGCCTATGAAGTAGATGATGGAATTGTTTTAGATGTGGCTCGTTATGATAAATTTATGGCCAAAGGAGCCAGTGACTTTTCAGAACCTGCACAACTGGCCCGTTATGAATTGAATCAAAAAACCGGTGAATCCATGCTTTATCGTCTAGACACACAAATGATTGAGATGCCGTGCATTAATCCTAAGTATCAAGGGCGTCCATACCGCTTTGCGTATTGCCTCTCGACCAGTCGTGCTGATGGTTCACGTTCTCCGGATAAATTCACCGCGATGATAAAATACGATTTGCAGCAAAAGACCTATTCGCGTTTTGCGTTTGATTCGCACTTAGTAGCCAGCGAATTTACCTTTGTGCCAGCGGAAAACGCAACCCAAGAAGATGAGGGGTATCTTATAGGGTATGTTTTTAACCAAAATACAACACACTCTGAATTGTGGATTTTGAATGCGCAAGATTTTTCGGAGCAACAGGATAGCTTCGAGCCTGAAGCCATTATTTCTTTGGGAGTCAGAGTGCCGAATGGGTTTCATGGTACTTGGGTAGCTGGCGCAAAGTTTGTTGCGTGATTTTGCTTTTTAATCAATGAATAGATGTTATTGTGATAGACAAAAGCCGTATGCAGATTGCTGTGGTCCAGCGCATCAGGGCATCCAAGCAGAAACACCTGTTGCATTAATGCGTTCACGCTTTTCTGCTTTTTCACTCAACAATAAAGAGTACTTATTAAGGACGTGGCATGCGAGTACACGGCCAGAAACGCTCATGTTAAACCCTGGTTGCCTTTGGAAATCACTTAAGATTCTTTCTTATCAGCAATCGGCTTCTAAGAGCGATGTGGGGGGAACGGGGCGAGTGCATTTCAAAGCGTTTTTTTGGGAGGAGGGGCGTTGGGGTTATTTAGAAGAAAAATCCAATTTTGTTTATGAGGGGCGTCAGTGGTTTTACCTAGACGGTGATTCCGCCCAAGCTTTTTTTCAGCCCAGCAGAAATGAAGCTTGCCCTTGTGGTAGCGGTAAAAAGCATAAGCGATGTTGCTTAAATTATATGTAAATAGTCAGGCCTCTAATGCCTTGTTTTGACTATTATAAATATGAGGGCGTTTTAGTTTATGGACTGTGATGACCATCTGGTATCAATATGATGATGTTGCGGTACTGGCGCTCTGCTAATAGTGGCGTTCTAGTAATAGTGAGGTTCTGGTTGTAATGTCGAAATCCTTGGTTAAGTTTTTAAGTGCACCCAATGGATTGTCTGTGCTCAAAGACAACCTGATTCGCTGGAAAGCGCCTCATGCTTCAATTGATCCTTTTGAGATTACTTATAATACCGGATTAAATTTTAATAAAAAGAGCTTTAGTGAGGCGGTGAATAAAGAAATCATCAGCATGTTATTCGCACCAGATGATCCACCTGGTGCTCCATCGCCCATTAAAAAAGTGGTAAGGCGTTGGCGCTCTGAAAACCGCTTTACTTCTCCTGAAGAAGCCAATGATGCTTTAAATGATCTGTTGTCTACAATGGTCAACAAACATTTTGAAGACGTCAATGAAATGGTCAAGCTTTGGCGTTTGTATGCCTACAATGTCAGAATGCTCTGTATGTCTGATGGTCATAGCGATATCAGTTTGTGGAAAACACGGGCGAATTTTCATCGTGGTGTGGCGATTCGCTTTCGAGTCGGGGATGAGTTTACATTCCAGAACCCGCATCGCGTACATTATGGTCCTAATCGCCCACCGTTACTGTGCTTGAAAGACGAAATGCGTTTGTTCCTCCAAGCCGAACAAGCCGATCGTAATTCGGACCTATCAAGCAGACTGTTATACAAAGCCAAATACCTAGCCACTCAACAAGAATGGCGTTTTATCACCAGTTCCAGCAGTCCGCTGGCGCCTGATTCAGATCACACGGTAGCGGATTATGAAATGAGGCCGTTTAAGAAAGAAGACGTGTCTGGCATTTACTTTGGGGTGGCGATGTCTAAAGAGGAT
>CAZECE010000156.1:0-13847 GCA_964510525.1 uncultured Pseudomonadales bacterium
TAAGACATCCTGAAGTACTTCACTCGAACCGGCCAAGTAAGTGGACTTCAAATCGATTTCGCTGGCTAAAAACCATTGGTTATCGTCAGGCCAGACCATATTGGCTGACTGAAAAAAAGGACCTTTGCAAAAGGATTCCGACGCATCATCCAGAGACCCATTTAATAAATTAAAGTGGCGATCTCCAACAAAAATTTTTGGAGCCTCATCGACAAACGGCAGCTTATAATCATAACCCTCCCACACACCAAACCACGCATTATCCGGCTTATCAGAGTGGCTCTTCAGAATATTGATCAGTTCTTCAAAAAGAGCATTGTCTAACGTTCCCTCTGAGGGTTCTACATAAAGACCTTGTTGATCTTCCGGTACCTGCGCAATCAGTTGGTGCCAGTGGCTGGCTTTATTTAAGGGTTGCCCTGCCGAGTCCGCCACTCGTTTCCATGAAATAGGGGTCAGCTCATCTCCAGCTGAAACATACGCCGGATGTAAGATTCGCACATAGCGCTCAAACCCTGTTGGCACAATCGAATCCACGTTATCAGCAAAACCAACCATGCGGTTCTGTAACCAATCCGCTGCATGGGTACTGGTGGCGGGTTTTATTCTGGACATGGCAAACGACTCTCAAAAACACTCATTAAATACATCGCCTATCAAAAGGCAAATACTGATCATAAATAAACCCACACCATAGTCAACTGTGGTTTGCCAATCCCTAACGACAAACCACCTCCACACTCTGGAAAACATCGACCCCACCGCCTAAAACAATGCCTTCAGCGCTGACGGCGTTTCTCTTTAATTTAGCCCGGTATTCCCCATCAATGCAGGGGGCTTTGGCCGATAACGTATTAGGGTTCCACCGCACTTCTTTCGTATGCAATACACGCGATTGAGGGCCACTGGTACCCACGGTACTCCAAAACCCTATCGCTACTTTTCGTTGCAGATAAAGTTCAACCGTTAGTGTGACTTTACTCTTTGAGGGCTGGCACACATAGCCCATTTTTACTTTAACTCTATTGGGTTCAAATTTGGATTGATGTGGATTTTGGGGAAATTTTTCACACCCTACTGTCGAAGCCTGAGTGAATGAACTCAGCATTAATAGAACCACCAAACTGATGTAACATTTAAGGGTTAAAGAATTAAACGTTGTATTAGCCATCGTCTTGTCTCCTGAATTCGCTGTTGGGGTTTATCAGCACCGCTGGTGCGTTGCCGATAACCCCTGGCGACTAGGCCGACTAGGCTGGGGGGAAAGAATCAAGCCGATTCACGGAGGGTCTGCGCAAACTCAGTGCCGCGTGGAAGCCGTTAATCTGCTTGATTATGAGGGGATGCAATGCCCCTCGCTTTTTGAAAACGTTTTAGATGTTTTGACTGGACCGTTTGGCAGAAATGCCCAACGGTTATAGCCACGCTTTGCATTCCTGCTGAATCATGTCAGCAATCGATTCAAGGTGAAGATCACCAATCTGGTGTTCATCCACGATTTCAAAGCGCTTGAGTATTTCTATTGTCTTTTTAATCGCGTGATCGAGGTCGATTTCATTAATTGAAAGGTTCACGCGTTTAACAACCTGAACAACCAGGCTGGCCGCAATGGGTAACAAATGCTGTTGGTATTCATCCACCTGAACAAAGGGATTCGGTATGGCTTCATCACCGTACTTCAACCAGGCTTCCACTCTGAGCTCATTATAGTCGCCATCGATGTAGCTCAAGAAGGTCGCGACCATCGTCCGTAATGTTTGTACTTTTGGCACGCGATCTTTTTTTAACCAATCAGCGCACACCACTTTGGATACATCAAATAACTCAGCCAAAGCCGTTTGGCGCCCTTTATTCATGGGCGGAATGTTAACGGAGGTAAGGTCTATAAAGGCATTCAGGCGATCAGAAAATCCGGGGTAGAACTCTTTTTCTTTTTCGATAGAAAGCTGTTTTAGCTTTAATATTGAGCTAATATCGACAATATTATCTTTTTTGTCCGCAATCTTCATTTGAATTCAGTCTAAAACGTTACTTTACCCGCCAAAGGGTCAAATCCCGTCTATATATACAAGAGCCTTAATATTACGTCGAAATTTTAAGAGATACACGGGAAGTGAATCTTATCAAATTTACCCTGCTTTTATTATCCGCACTGTCAGTTAATATTGTCAGTGCTGGTACCCTATATATTACTCACGACCCTAACCTGAATCACTCCGAGCTGAAATTAGTTGAAAAATTCACCAGCACGCTCACACAGACCCTTACTGACCAAAAGGTTCAACCTCTCAGTTTAAACGCCGCCGCCGACCATCAAAATCGAGACGACCTGATCTTGAGTTTGGGAGAGGAAGCCCCTGAAGGCTTAGTCATGGGCAAGGGCACGGCCCCTATCCTTTCAATATTTATCTCAAAACAGTCCTTTGATGAATTAACACGTTCAGCGCCAACGTCAAATCGCAACATCAGTGCCATTTATTCAGACCCTGATCCCTTAAAACAAATTGCCTTAATCAAAGCGTTGTTTGGCGAGGACATCTCTATCGGCCTCTTTACGACGCTTAACTCTCGTTTGAATGTCGATGAATTGTCCGCGCAATCCCAAAAAATTGGGGTCAACCTAGTCCCCATCAAAATGAGCTACCCCATTAAAGAAACTGACATCTATCGTCAATTAAAAGATGTAAAAGCCCTGCTGGTGTTTAAAGATAAAAGTTTGTTTCAAGTGCTGTCATTAGACCGCATCCTGTTGTTGGGTTACGACATGAGGCGCCTGGGCATCATTGGATACAGCAGCGGCATCGTTAAGAACGGGGCTTTGGCAACCACCTACTGTTCCATCAAAGACACGGCATCCGCAATTGCTCATTGGGTTTCTCAAAAAAACCAAACGGGATTACTTGCTGAACCCGCCTATTCGGAAGAATTCAGCATATCAATCAACACCTTCATTGCACGATCCTTGGATATTAATGAACAAAATACCAATGAACAGAGCGTAAAGACGTCTTTATTAAAGATACTGGAGGAATCGCAATGATTGGCCAGAAAATTGTCGCCGTCTTACGATCCAAAACCAGCTTTAAACAGCGCATCTTTTTATTTTCGCTGGTCATGATCACCATTGTGTTTTCCTCCACCATTATTGGCTTTCTCAGTCATGTCGAGGACATCAAACAGGAACGTTTATCGGCCATTACATTGTTGGTCAACGAGTTGTTGGTTCAAAACGCCGGGTTTTCAATGAACCGTGGGAATCAAGAAGAATTGAATGCCACCATCGACGCCATTATGGCGGCCACGCCCATCCATAAGATTGCCATATCGGATACCAAAAACCAGTTATTTCTAGAAAGAATGTCTGACACGGCTTTGGAACTCGAGGATACGCTCACCTTGGTGACGCCCATTTATTGGCATCGAGTCACACCCGATTTCTCAGACCTTGCGTTGGATGAAAGCGCTATCAGTAAGGAGACGATCAAACTGGGGGACCTAACCTATAATGTTAATATCCACGCGATCTCTAAAGATGTTTTAAAAAGCCTTAAAAACGAACTCATCATCATAGCAACAGGGCTGTTGCTCCTGCTGCCCGTTGTGATCATCTTCTATCAGTCTTTAACCACACCCCTGTTCAATTTAATGCAGGATTTAAAGGCGTTTCGGTCGCATAAACGTATTTCATCCAGGCAAGAAAACTTCATTGATGAATTCCAAGATTTTTCCAACACCCTCAGAACCGCGGGTAACGAGATCATTGAAAAAAACGAACAGATTCTTGCCATCAACCAAGAACTGAAAGATCGTCAGATTGCTTTAGAAGAACAAATACAAATAACCTCAGACGAGCAAATCCGGGCGGATAAAGCCAATGAGAAAAAGGACATCTTTGTGTCCAACATGACACACGAATTAAAGCGGCCTTTATCAGGTATCATTTCAGGTATTGAATTAGCCGACATCAATATTCTGGATGTTTTAAAAATTTTAGATCAAGACCCTTCTGATACCGCCGCCATCAACAAATCCATCAAAAACGCGTTAAATACCCTGAAAATTGCTGAAAACAGTGCCTCGGAAATTCACACCCATATTCAGGAAATACTGGTCGCCATTCAAGACATTCAAGTTGATACGTCGTTAAACGCCTCCCCGATCGATCTTTCCCCGGCCCTTGATAATCTCTTGGCTTCGTTTCGGTCTAAGGCCGAACAAAAATCCCTGGCATTTACCGTCGACAATCAAATGACACAAGAGGCCGTCGTTTTTACGGATTGGCGGTTACTGTCTCTTATTTTGAATGCCCTATTGAGTAACGCCATTCGCTTTACCGATCAAGGCCGAATCGAAGTCATGATTGCTTTTATAGAACAAGATCAGGATTATTCTTTGTTTGAAGTGACGGTCTCGGACACCGGTTGTGGCATCATTTCAGAAGAACAAAAAGAAATCTATGAGCTTTTTCATATCTCACAAAGCCCGGAAGTCAAAACGGGGTCGGGCTTAGGCACCGGATTGAGCATTGCCAAAAAAGCCGCCGAGACCTTAGAAGGCGCACTCACGTTACTGTCCTCCCAAGAGAACAAAGGCTCGGTGTTTCATTTTTCCTGTCCTCTTTTTAAAGCCACAGAGGAACCCGCCACCGAATCAACCGCATCACTGTCCAAGACCCCATTGAATCGGCCAATGAGATTACTCTACGTCGAAGACTCTTCAACCAATCGGCTTATTTTCAGAGAATACTGTGAAAAAGGCGGTGTTACCTTGCAGCTGGCGAGTAATGGAAAGGAAGGGTTCCAACGTTTTAAGACCGGCAAATTTGATGCGCTGGTGGTTGACTGCTATATGCCGTTAATCAGCGGTTATGATTTGGTAGAAAAAATACGAGCCTATGAAGCCGACAATGCACTGCCAAAATCCCTTATTTTTGCCTTAACCGCCGATGACTCGGATAACAACAAGCGCAAATGCCTAAAAGCCGGGTTTGATGAATTTATCTCAAAGCCCTACACTAACGAGGTCTTTAATCAAATCGTCACACAGACATTGAAGTACGTTGAGGCTTCTTCAAAACTGCTTTGAACCCATTCTCAATGCCCAACATCAGAAAAGACAACACCGCAAAGGTGCTCAATATGTCCAAAAAGGTATGGTATTGCTGAATCAACATCAACAGACAATACACACTGAACACCACGTACCACATTTTTTGAGTGGTCATCTGGAACAAGCTGAACACACAAACAAAAGCAAACGCCGTATGCGTGCTGTAGTCCAGCCCAAAACTGGGCCACAGTTGATAAGCCTCATCAAAGAACAGCAGACCATAGACAGCGACCAACCCGAGTGAAAGGCTGACCAAACCTATGCTCAACACGGACCAGCTTCTTTTATACGCCAGCCAGAGTAAGCACCCCACTGAAGTAAAAAATAACAGCGGGTTAACGGAATCGCAGATCAGATCCAGAATTTCATAAGTTGACATGATTGTCTCCGTCAATCGGGTTTAACGCCAGGCGTAATCAAAGGTGACAAAATACGACGCCGCGTTTTCATAGTTATTTTGAACATTAAATGTGTCACTGACAACAAAACTGTTTTCTTTGTCTGGCTGATAAACCACCTTGCCTTTCACAACGAGATCCCCATCGTCGAACGCCAACCGTTTCCCTAAACCCCACTCATAGGCATCAAAGGTTTCATTGACGATACGGCTGTTGCCATAGTAAGACAATGAAGAAAACCATTGGTTGTGAAGGTCCACAATGACATAAGCGGCGCCACTGTGCCGGGCGTGCAAGGATCTCTCATAAAAAGCATCGGTTTCGTTATCAATGTAGGCGTAGTTCAGGTGCAACCGAATCTTTTCAATGTGATCTGCCATAACCGCTGAGTGAATCACGTAATCCGCTTCAATTTCAGCACCGGTCAGCGTCACAAACCCAGTGTTTGTGGGCGCATAATCAAAGAACTGTAACTTTTCAGAGACTAAACTCCCCAAAGAATCCCTGAACACCTTGATGTCATAAGATTGGTTTAAATAACCATCAAAGAAACCGTGGCTGTCGGATGTGTAAAAAGAAATTTCTCTGGAAATCATTTCTTCCGACTGAATCAAGCCATCCGCTGTGGAATTAAAATAAAAGTACCCTTCTTCTCGGCCATCGAGTGGGTAATTGGGTGTCATATTACGCATGTAATAATTCCAGTTACGATCATGCTCTAAGATATCCGGTGTTCTGATGGCCTTTGAAAACACAAAGCGTAATGTCGAATCATCGGACACACGGTAATTCACCCCGACCCTCGGCGACACCTCTGACTCCTCTAAGTGGCTTTCTTCATCTTCCCACATGAACCCAGCATTCAGTACCAAACGACGCCAGCGATACTCCGCATTACTGAACACGCGATAGGCATAAACATCAACACTGCCGTTTAAAAACGTTTCCGATTCCAGAGACTGCCGTTGAACGCCCAAACCATTCACAAAACGCAACGCATCGGAAACGATCCAGGTGTCTTGGATTTCTATGTCGGCTTTTTTCTCGGTACCGTGCTCATTCACAAAACCACAGGTCGGTGATAATGCGGCACCGCCTAAGGCGTTCAGCTCCAATAAAACCGCGTTCCTCAAGGCATCATCAGCGCTACTGCCCCCCGTTGGGAATTGCTGATTCACCAAGGCCTGAGCGTATTCGGGGTTTTGGAACTGCAGTTGCCGCAAATTTTCTGAAAACAGCACGGTTGGGTAACAGGTTTGCCACTGGATGTCGTGATCCAAGCCCGTGTAATAGGCATTGAGCTTGATCTCATGATTGGGATTAAACGCATGGTATAAGTCCCAATTCAAAAAAATAGAATCATTGGTGGTATCAGGAAAGGTCAATTGACCAGAGTCACGAAACTCTAACTCAGATAAGACTTCGCTGTACCCAATAAAAACCTCGCCTCGGGTATCGGAGTTCATGCGATAGCTGAGTTTGGCATTGATTCGCTCAGCGTCCGTCCCATCACGCCGCTCTTCTCCCACAAAGTTGCGGTCGTAACCATCATCTTGATACGTTGAAACACTGACCCTATAACGCAGGTTGTCATTCACCTCACCCGAGAAATAGCCATCACCGGCTTTTGTCGATTGGCTGCCGACACTGCCGATCAATCCGGCCCGATCAACTTTAAAGGGGTCTTTGGTAATGATGTTGACCGCAGCCATCATTGAGTTGGCCCCATATGAAGCCGCACTCGGTGATCGTGTGATTTCGACATAATCAACGTCATGAATAGAAATCGGCAAGGTCGGCCAAGTCACTTCGGCATAGCTCGGCCTATAAACACTGACGCCATCCAGCAACACTTGCATCCTTCTGGGCACCAAGCCTGATGTCCCATGATAGTTAATCCGGGGTTGGTTCCCGGACGCATCCGCTGACACCATGCCTGCGACATATTTAAATAAGTCCGCAATTTTCAAAATTTGCAGATCTTCTATTGTTTCATTTGTAATACGCGTCACGGATGCGGGGACATCATGAGGGCTTTGTTTCAAACGCGTTGGCGATAAAAAAGCAATGTCCCCCTCTTCCATCAATTCATCTTGCTCTAGGGCATGCGTCACGCCCATCACCCCTAAAACCATCACCGTAAGAATCAACGCTTTTTGGTACAACATAAATCCAACTTCCTTTGCAATCTTCTTTTAATAACCAACCATGCGAACTGCTTATATACACCATACAAATGAGCAATAAAACACCCAACGTAAATATCCTGTATTATTTTATTTTTTCATACAAAAAATAATCAAAAATACTCATTCTGTCAGATGGCCGCAAATTGAACAACCACTCCTGAGTTCAAGCCAAAAACCGACAAAAAGTTAATAAAGAGAAAAAGAATGAAAAAAGAGAAAGCGATGCCACCAACAGCATCATCGAGCAAGCCTACACCCAAGGGTTACCAAAACCCTGTATCGATCAAAAAGCCGATATATAAGCAATTGCCCTTTAAAAGGACCAACGCACCCCAGATTAAAAATGTTCCGTGGCATTAAACCCTAGCTGTGTTGATAGATCATCGAGGTCACCTAAGGAAAAAAATTTCACCGTTAACGACCCACTTTGTTTGGACGCGTCGTATTGAATCTCAATCGGTCGGCCAATCACTTCAGACATCAGGGTTTCGTATCGTTTGATGTCAGCACTTTTTTCTGCCGGTGCGCCTTTAGCCAACCGCCTGAGTTGATGGCTCGGCGTATTCCGCAACAACAAATTGCGTAATGCCTCGGTCCTTCGCTTTGCACCGAACCGACCCAGTGCTCTGACATGACCCAAAGTGATGCGCTTGGGATTTCGGTGCCACAAATTTAATTCATCACGATTCAACAACAGTCCTGCTCTTTTCAAATGCGTGACTGTGTACACCTTCTCAATTTCTAGTTGGGCTCTAATATCTCGGTTGCTCAATCCTTTCCGTGACAAGTACGACACCGTATGCGCTTTAAAGGCATCGGTTTTTTCTTCAGTTTGTTTGTACAAGGTTACCGCTTCTTCATGGTTCAAAAACTCTGGTAGCGTTTCCATACCCATCCTCATTTTAGTCATGAGACTAAATCATACCAAAACATCCACCAAATTAGTCACGAGACTAAAAGATCAATCCTTTCGTTTTTTATTGTTGATGCTTCCAGGTACATGCATCGCATGGTGGGTGTTTTTCAAAAATACGAGGTTATTAAGTCAATCAAAAGGTAGGCTCTCTTCTTTCAATAAAGGGGTTTATTCTTTTTTTTAAAAAATTAAAAAAATCTTTTCGCGAATCTACGCGATAGATTAACCAAATATGACTTTTAATAATAAAGGACTTTATATAGGACTAATTAAAGGACTACCCTTTCCAAAAAGTCGAAAATTATGATGCGATATCAGTATGTTAGGATATTTTATAGATTCCTTGGGTCCGAATAGTTCCACCTTGGGTCCGAATAGTTCCATCTTCGGTCCGTTTAGTTCCATTCTTTAGTCCGAATAGTTCCATCTTCGGTCCGTTTAGTTCCATCTTCGGTCCGTTTAGTTCCTTAACAACTGGTTTTATAATGATCCTTATGGATGATTCTTATTGCTCTCCTTCAACTGAAATTTTGCAGTTTAGATATCTACGATCATGAGATTTGGTTATGTACCTTCCTTGAATAGTCAAAACCTCATAAACCGTATATTAAGTTAATGAGCATGGGTCAGTTTTTTATGCCCCAATTTTCTAAACGGATCCTATTTTTATTACCTGCTGGTTATAAATGATTTTTAGACAATCTCTAATAGTTATTAAGTCGATTAAAATATGCAAAAGAAGAAAACACTTTAAATATTGACCCCGATTTGCCAAATTGCTTGATGAATTGTGCGTTTCAACTAGAAAAGGAAGGTTTATATTAAATAGAAAAAAAATCCCCTTCTCTTAAAAAAAGAAACCTAGGCAGCATTGGGGTCGGGTGATTAACAACCAAAATTGTCATGTGACAATTTTGGTTGTCGAGTGTTCTGTTGGTGGGGTTCAATGATAAATTTGTATTGAGCTTTAACGCTTTATAATGAGCTTATGAGGGTTGTTTCTGCCAGAGCCACTTATTTCATAAGTTTTAAGCCAATCCAACTCTTCTAATGTTTTTAATGTTTGACGTAAATCAGCCATAAATTTTTTATAAGGGCGCTGATATAAGATTGTTTCAAGTAATTTAGAAGTATGAATTTCGTAGCTTTTTGGTTGGCTGGAAAGAAAGCGGTGAATGGCTTTTCCGGCATCAGTTAGCTGCTTTCGAACATTAAAATCAATATAGGTGTATTCGTTTTCGTACCAGAGGCTCATGAGCGGAGTGAATTGGATATAAAGAAGGGAGTTTTTTTCATACTCTTCCCATGCGACGTCGATTAATTTGATTGAAGTTCCGTAATTGACATATTTTTCTTTACTTGAAGAAGTTAATTCTACAACGGTAGCTGCAAGCCTTTTTATTGAGTCGAGTCTTAATTGATTGGTTTTACCACCTGTGAGGGTTCCACACTCAGTTTGAATGTCTGTCAGCAAACAACATACGGTATGAACTGACGTACTGTCGTGATTCATTTTTTGGAAAACACTATTTATGGGCAGAGGGAATTTGTGGCTATGGCCAGAAATTCTATGCTGCCTTAAACGGCCAATAGCAATTAACGTATCTTCATCGTAAGTTGTGAGCGGAGGGCCAAACTTTCTGCCCTGCCCCCAGCTAGTATTGAACGGAATGCTGTTTTCTATATCGAGCAATTCTTTCTGGTTTCCTCTTTTAGAGGGAATAAATAAAGGTACTCGGGTTAAAAATGTAGGGTATTCTCTACCAGTCGGTATTCTTTCAACCGTAAAACGACCTGAACGTGCTAATTTCGATACACTATGTTGAAAAACTTCGGGTCTTGTTTTTGGTAACTGCGACGAAGGCTTAGACGATGGTTTTTCTTGCGGATTACTTGTCTTCTGAGATTCTTTTTTTTCAATTTTGGATTTAAGTTCCAGCAATCGATGCTCTAAAGATGAATTAGAGCGCTTACAAGCTTCTGGTATTAATAAATCATCCATTGGGTTTACTCTTCAGCATCCTTGCTGCGCAAAATTTTATTTTATCAGCTTATAATTTGCAAATATATGTAATAACATGGGTTTTTTCGAAACCTGTGTTAAGTTCAGTTGTTTTTGCAAACATGCTGAGTAAATTCCAAATATTGAATAAATAAGGGCTTAGATACATCAAAGGTAAACATTATGGATGACGTTTTAGAAGAGGAAGTCGTTGATGAGATGGTCATTAAGGGGCTATCCCAGGATCTGGTCTCTTTAGAAGAAATAAAAGGCATTGATGATGACTCTTACACCATTATTGAACGCCTTAGAGAACGGGTATTTTCACCGGAAGCACATAAAGAATTGCAATTGAGTTTTACTATTTCTCAAGCCGCTAATATGGTTGGTCGTTCTGCTACCGCCATCCGTAATTATGAAAAAGAGGGGAAGCTGCCCTCCCCTGCCCTTGATAACAATGGGCGACGCTTAGGTTATTCATTGGATGCTGTTAATAACATGAGATCGCTTTTTGGCACCCTGCCCTGGCGTTCAGATTCTGATGAACCTGTGGTACTTGCAGTTCAAAATTTTAAAGGAGGCGTCGGAAAATCGACTATAACTACACATTTAGCCCAATATTTGGCGCTTGAAGGCTATCGGGTCTGTGTTATTGATTGTGACTCTCAAGCGAGTACCACAAATTTATTTGGTTTTAACCCGGATCTTGATTTACAAACTAAGGATACTGTTTACCCATTTTTAATGCATGGCGGTGAAAAAACGCTGCATTATGCAGTGAAAAAAACTTATTGGCCGGGCATTGATTTAATTCCAGCCAATTTGTCACTTTATAGTGCAGAGTATGAGCTGGCAGCTAAATTATCTAAATCAGCAGATGTTTTGGAACGGTTAAAACAAGGGGTTCAATCCATCTACAATGATTACGACATTATTGTAATGGACCCTCCTCCAGCTTTAGGCATGATTTCGCTTAGTGTTTTGAGAGCTGCGAATGCTCTTTTGGTGCCTGTCCCGCCTTCTACGGTCGATTTTTCATCTACAGCGCATTTTTTCTCTATGTTAACGGAAGTTTTAGAAACTTTGAAAAACCATGGAATGGAATCACATTATAAATTTTTAAAAGTCGTTGCCAGCAAAGTAAACGACAATAAAAGCGCTCATATTGAAATCACTAAGATGATGAGATCTGTTTATGGAACTAATATGCTGGAAGCGTCATTAAAAGACTCAGCTGAAATTGACAATGCAAACGCAAGACTCATGTCTGTTTATGAGCTGACGGGGCCTCAGACATCCAAAAGTGTTCATGAGAGGTGTAAGGCGTATTTAAATGCAGTTTGTTCTGAAATTGAACTTAATGTTCGTAGAACGTGGCCAAGCCATGCAGAAAGATTAGCTGAACAAGGACTTATTTGAATTTTCTTTTGAAGGAAAGTAGGGGAGAGCATAAGGATGGCAAACAAGAATAGTTCATTATTTTCAGACCTAGCTTCATCTGTTGATAGGAAGTCCCGCCAGAAAAAACAGGGCATTCCTAAAGTGACTAAAAATATATATTTGGAAGAACGGACGAATGGTATTTCAGATTTAGCGAGTGGCAATATTGAAGAAAAAACGTTGCATTGGGTTGATCCTGCGGTGTGTAAAATGTGGGAACAACATAATAGACGTTATGACTTATTGAGCGAAGAGCGCTGTAAAGACTTAATAGAAGGTATTAAAGCTCAAGGAAGACAAGAGTTTCCGGCTATCGTTCGCAAAATCGAAGATCCGGATTACCAATACGAGGTCATTTGCGGTGCCCGCCGGCACTGGACAATATCGCACCTTAGAAAAGAGAATTATAACAATTTCAAATTCTTGGTTGATGTAAGAGATTTAAATGATGAAGAAGCATTTAGGCTAAGTGATATTGAAAACCGTGACCGACAAGATATATCGGATTATGAAAGAGCTGTTGATTACGCTAATGCAGCGAAGTTGTATTACAAAAATCAAAAACAAATGGCTCAACGTTTAGAAGTGAGCGCGTCTTGGTTAAGTCGTTATTTAGACTTAGCTAAACTGCCTAGAGACCTCGTAGATCTTTTTTCAGATATTGCTTTTATTACGACTGTTAATGGTAGAAAACTAAAGCCTTTCTTAAAAGACCCAAAAAAGCGTAAGGGGCTTCAAGAGAGAATAGAAAAAGTTAAGACTAGAATTGAAGAGAATGGTGGGGCTGTTTATGAAACGGATAAAAATATCTTTTCTTATTTAATTCAATCAGAGTCAAATTTCACCCCTGAAGTTAAAAGCTTTTCAATTGCCGATGGTGGGCCTGACATCATGAAGGTGAGTACTCGAAAGGATGGAGGCGTATCTATCTCTATTAACCCCGTAGAAAAGAAGAATCATCAGGCACTTAAAAAACTGATTTTGTCAGCATTAGACGAAGTTTTTTAGGAAGGCACAAAGGGTAAAAAAAAACCAGAATTGCCACATGACAATTCTGGTTTTTTTTTACCCTACTGGTTTCTGGAGACAGTAATTATTGAAGTTTTTCCTAAATATATTGCAAATATCACATGAACTAAACGGACCGAAGTTGAGTTGCGGTAGGTTATTTTCAAAAAGGGGCCGTTATATTACTCGCCCTGAATTTTGTACTTTGGCTGTCCTGGTTTCTTGGATTTGGCTGGGGCATGTTATCTGTCTTTATTGCTTTTGCGACGATTTATTGCTGGACCTGTTTGTTTGTAAAACGATTTCATGATGCCGGAACCACAGGATGGTATTTTCCAGTGGTCTTTATGGGTTTTCTTTTTCTCGCTTTGTTCGTCGTGCCTTTAATTCTGGGCATTTTTATTGATCCTAACCCGGAAGCTTTGGAGGCAATGGAACGCGTTCAGGAAATGTCCGAAAATCCAACGGGTGAAGTCGATCAGCTCTATGAAATGTTCGATCTGATGGCCTTTGCCATGCAAAAAAGCGCCCTATTGAGCGCCGCCAACTATTTCATAGCCGGGGCTATTGTCGCCTATGGCGTCAATCACTTTTTAAAGACAGATCCAAATCCCAACCGATGGGGATAATAGGGGAAAGAGAATGCGAAATTTTGTGACGACGTTAGTCATGGGTAGTACGTTGGCGGCATGTAGCGCCCAATTGGACCAACCTGATTTTGACGGTGAGTGGCACGTCATAAAAGCAACCATGGCCGGCCAAAATCTACCTGATACCGTTTCGGA
>CAZECE010000157.1:0-4293 GCA_964510525.1 uncultured Pseudomonadales bacterium
CCTACCCTTTCCGCACAACAGCTTTGATTGCATCACGATCGGCTTTGGCTTGCGCAATGTCACGCACATCGACCTGGCCTTAAAATCCATGTTCGACTGTTTGAAGCCCGGCGGCCGTTTATTAGTATTAGAGTTTTCCAAGCCCACCAGCAACTGGTTCAGTAAAGTCTATGACGCGTACTCTTTCAGCGTGCTGCCCACCTTGGGTGGACTCATTGCCAAAGACAAAGACAGCTATCAATACCTAGCAGAATCCATTCGCATGCACCCGAATCAAGAAACCTTAAAAGGCATGATCAGTGACGCCGGCTTTAGGCGCTGCGATTATCACAATTTAACCGGCGGCATAGTTGCCGTGCACCGAGGTTTTAAATTTTAATTACGCCACCAACCTGTTTAATGACACCAGCAAACTCTCCCAGACTCTCATGATTTCAAACGCCTTTATCAAACAATTCATGCTGACCAATCTAGAGCCCCTGCTCAATCGAGCACTTCAGCTGGATCCCAACATTGAAGCCTTACTCAAACCTCTGAGTCAAAAAACTATTGGCTTTAACGTTACAGCCCCTAGCTTTGGTTTTACCTTAGCGTTTAACGACAACAGCATTCATGTTTTTTCATCATTCGACCCCAACTCAGACGCCTGTATTGAAGCCTCGGGGCTCACACTGTTGCAACTTTTTTTTAACCCGCAATTGCCTCGCGGCAAAAACGACTTAACGTTGTCTGGGCAAGCGTCCTTATTACAAGCCTTCATGCAGCTGTGTAAAAAAGCCGATTTGCAATGGGAATCAGCCCTGAGCCCGTATCTTGGCGATACCGCGGCGCAAACCTTAGGACTGGCGTCTCGACAAGGATGGCGGTACGCAACCCAAGCCGTCATGAAAGTCTTTGAAAGCAGCCAAGACTACATCAAATACGATGCACAATGGGGCGTGAGCGCGGCCGAACAAGACCGTTTTTTTGACGACATCAACAGTCTTCAGGCGGATACCGAACGGCTTGAAAGACGGCTCGATAACCTTATGAAAACAACAACATGAAAATAGCAACATGAAGCCGACGCCAACTCTGTCCAGCATGCCCACCCCAGGCATGCTGAGCAACCTAAAGCGCGGCGCCCAAATTATGTGGGCGCTAGGGCGTTACCGAGCGCTCGACCTAATCCCACCTCCAATCTTGCCTCTCGCAACCAAACGCTGGCTACAGTGGATGCCCGCGCACCCCAAGCTGAAACAATACCCACCCCACCAACACCTACGGCTGCTGTTGATTGAACTGGGACCTTTGTTCATTAAACTGGGTCAGCTGCTGGCGACGCGTCGCGAATGGCTGCCCGAAGACATTGCCATTGACCTCGCGCAGCTGCAAGATCAAGTCCCAGGCTTTGATCCACAACACGCACAGCGCATCATCGAAACCGAGCTAGGGCAGAGCATCGACACCCTCTTCACTCGATTCGATCTCGCCCCTCTGGCCAGCGCCTCGTTAGCGCAAGTCCATACCGCGACCCTTCCCTCAGGAGAAGAGGTGGTAGTAAAAGTACTGCGACCAGGTGTGCGCGAACGAATCGCTCAAGACTTGAGTTTATTTAAGCGCCTGACCACTCTGGCCGAAAAACGGTTCCCCGAATTAGAGCGCTTACACCTAACCCGAGTCGCCCAAGACTATGAGACCATCTTACGCAACGAAGTGAGCTTAATTAACGAGGGTATCCAAACCCAAGCGTTTTATCACCACTTTCAAGGTTCTCCCGATCTTGCCGTTCCCAAAGTCTACCCGAACCTATCCACAGACGGCGTGCTCACAATGGAGCGCATGTACGGCACCCCGATTAACCAGGTCACCACCTTTAAAGAAAAGAACATCGACTTGAGCCAACTGGCCCAAATGGGCGTGCGCATTTTCTTAAAGCAGGTGTTTACTGATAATTTTTTTCACGCTGACATGCACCCAGGCAATGTCCATGTCGACATTCGCAACCCCGAATGCCCGCAATATATTTCATTAGATAATGCCATTGCCGGCACGCTAGAGCCCGCCGATCAACTGCTCCTAGCCCGCCAACTGGTCGCTTTCATGCAAGAAGACTTTGATGAACTGGCGCGGCTGATGATACAAGCCGGCTGGGTTCCTGAGGAAACCGCTCTGGCCGCCTTTAGTCTGACGCTGCGCGCCATTTTCACGCCCCTGATCAACCAACCGCTCAGCCAAATCGAATTCGGCCCCGTGTTGATCCGCTTATTTACCGCCGCCGAACGCTTTCATCTGCGCTCCCTGCCGCAATTTGTATTATTAGAAAAAACCTTAATCCACGTGGAAGGACTGGGCACCCAACTGGATCCCAACCTAAACATCTGGCCGATTTTAAGGCCCCATATGGAGCAATTTGTACGCCGGCAACTGTGCCCCATACACGCGTTGAAAACACTCAAGCAACGCTGGCCCGACGTCGTTTCACACACCGCTAAAGTCTTAACCAGGACACCCAGTCTTAGCGAGATTCACGCCCCCACCCCGATTACGACCCAGGCCGCTCCTTCTGTGGTATGGTGGGCTGCCATCATCGCCATAATAACAGCCAGTTTTTTATTCGGACTGGCAATAGCACCGACATTAACGCCCTAAATCAAGGTTTCATCATGAACACTTCCGTTTTACACACCCTTGAGCAAAGCCTCATTGACCGCAAAAAAGCCGACCCCAAAGACTCCTATGTTGCCAGCCTTTACCAAAAAGGCTTGAATAAAATCTTAGAGAAAGTCGGCGAAGAAGCAACCGAAACCCTACTGGCCGCCAAAGACCACCAACGTCACGACTTGAGCAAAGAAAATGACTGGGCGAAAGAAAGCGATTTAGTCAAAGAAACGGCCGATCTCTGGTTCCACAGCCTGGTGATGTTAACCCACTTAGACGTCCCTCTGGACGCGGTGTTAACCGAGCTGAAACAACGCATGGGCACCAGCGGCCTTGTTGAAAAAGCCAATCGAATCACACAAACCACAAAATCGTAACATGTTCGTTATACTTGTTTCATTATACTTAACCAAAACAACGAGCCTTTCGGCTTTAACCAATTAATTATCCGGAAACAAAGGGGCGATTATGGGCATTAGCATTTGGCAGTTATTGATTTTATTGGTCATTGTGGTGGTACTCTTTGGTACCAAAAAATTACGCAACATGGGTGGCGATTTGGGTGGGGCCATTCATGGATTTAAAAAGGCAATGAAAGACGAGGAAAACAAAGAAGATAACAACGAAGAAACTTCTCAGGCGTTAGAAGATGTCGATACTGCTAACACTGAAAATAACGCCTCCAATAAAACCTCTTAACACCCAACCCCACCATGTTTGATGTTGGCTTTATTGAAATTTTACTGCTGAGCACCATTGGCTTGCTGGTCTTAGGCCCTGAACGGCTGCCCCACGTCGCCCGATTGGTCGGGGCGTTCATTGGCAAATCCAAACGCACTTTTCACGACCTCAAACACACCATGGAACTGGAAGTACAAGCCAAAGAACTAAAAGAACGCCTAGAAGCCCAAGCCCAAAAACTGCAGGAAGAAGCCCACAAAACCGAAGCCGAACTCTCGGCCAATCTCAACGATCGCCATGCCAAAGATTAGCGCCGACAACGACCCCGGCATGCCGCTGATGAGCCACTTGCTGGAATTACGAAACCGATTGCTTCGCATCATCGGCCTGGTGTTATTGATCTTTTTAGGGCTCATCTATTTTGCCAACGATCTCTACGGCATTCTCGCCCAACCCATTCGAGACATCTTACCCGACGATGTGCCGATGATTGCAACCGAAGTCACATCCACTTTTTTCGCGCCGTTTAAACTGACGCTCTGGGTCGCTTTTTTTGTGGCCATGCCGTATGTATTAACTCAAGCTTGGCAATTTGTCTCACCAGGGTTATACGATAATGAAAAACGCATTGCGCTGCCCTTAATCGCCAGCAGCATTCTCCTATTTTACTGTGGCATGGCATTCGCTTACTTCGTCGTATTGCCACTGATGCTGAATTTTTTTGCCCAAGTCACTCCGGACGCCGTGCAACTGACACCGGACATCAATCAATACTTAACCATTGCGCTTAAGCTCTTCTTTGCTTTTGGATTGGCTTTTCAAGTTCCGGTAGCCACTTTTTTGTTGATGTGGTCCGGCGTACTAAGCCCAAAAGAACTAAAAGAAAAACGACCCTATGTCATTGTCGGCTGTTTTTTATTTGGCATGCTGCTGACCCCTCCGGATGCGATCTCGCAAACATTATTAGCCGTG
>CAZECE010000158.1:0-43495 GCA_964510525.1 uncultured Pseudomonadales bacterium
GACCCAACCCTGACGGAAAAACAAGTGATAGATCATGCGAAAGAGCATCTCACCGGCTATAAAGTGCCTCGTTCGGTGGAGTTTCGGGACGATCTGCCTAAATCCAATGTGGGGAAAATACTCAGAAAAGAGTTACGGCCATCAAATCAACCCAAAACGGAAAAAGTAGCCTAATGGGGCGCGCATTCATCACAGGTACCGGGGCTTTCACACCTGCGGAAACTATTTCCAATGAAGAGTTGGTGGCCAGCTTTAACACCTACGTTGCGGAATTTAATGCGTCAAACCAAGAGGCTATTGAGCAGGGCGATGCAGAACCCTTACCCTTATCAAGCGCTGAATTCATCGAAAAAGCCTCTGGGATAAAGTCTCGTCATGTCGTCAATAAGTCGGGGGTTTTAAACCCCGATGTTATGCACCCCTTATTACCACAACGTTCGGATGATACTTTAAGTTTGCAAGCTGAGATGGCGGTGGCGGCTGCAAAAGAGGCGTTTCAACAAGCGAATCTGGATGGCTCACAAATAGATGCGTGTATAGCGGCTTGTTCTAACTTTGAGCGTGCATACCCCGCCATTGCAATTGAGGTGCAAAATGCCCTCAATATTCCAGGTTTTGCCTATGATATGAACGTCGCGTGTTCATCGGCGACCTTTGCCTTGCAGGCAGCGCATAATTTGATTGTTTCTGGGCAAGCTGAGCGAGTCCTCGTAGTGAACCCGGAAATCTGTTCGGCTCATTTGGAATGGCGCGATCGGGATTGTCACTTTATTTTTGGCGATGTTGCAACCGCCGTGATCATTGAATCGGAAGCCTCGGCTGCTGCCAGAGGCAAGCAAAATACCGCGGCTTTTTATATGCGCTCGGTGCAATTAAAAACCCGCTTTTCAAATAACATTCGCAATAACTTTGGTTTTTTGAATCGCTGCACTCCGGAGCACAGGCAAGATCGCGATAAAACTTTCTACCAAAATGGCCGAAAAGTGTTTAAAGACGTCGTTCCTTGGGTGGCTGAGTTAATGACGTCGCAATTGGCGTCAGAAAACATTCCTCATGATCAAATTCGACGCCTGTGGTTGCATCAAGCCAACATCAATATGAATCAGTTGATTTGTAAAAAAGTGTTATCGGTTGAACCCACTGAGGAAATAGCGCCTGTCATCTTAGACGAATACGCCAACACCAGCTCTGCCGGTTCTATTTTAGCGTTTCACCAATATAATCAGGGTTTTGAACTGGGCGATATTGGGTTGCTGTGCTCTTTCGGTGCCGGTTACTCCGTCGGTTGCTTGTTACTTGAATACACAAATATCCAACTAATAGATTAGAAAGTTAGATTACAGGGATTTTAATCAGGAACTTTTTTTTAATCCGTTGGGTCAATGTCACTCCTGTTCAGATGAATGAATACTTTGAGCATGATTCTGTTGATGAAAATTTTCTTCACATGTCATATGCGGAGAAAACAATGGCCTAATTAGCGAAGTTTGGGCCCTAATTAAAACTGAAACCTAGGAGCATACTATGTCTACTAAAAACCAACTAAACCCTCTGGCCGCGACCATTAGTGCAGCTGTTATGGCCGGATCGTTGAGTGCCACAGGTGCGATCGCCGACGATGCAGGAGTCAATCCTTTTGCCAGTTCTGAGCTGTCCAGTGGTTACCTGCAGTTAGCCGAAGGCAAATGCGGTGAAGGCAAATGTGGCGGTGGAAAAGCTGAAGAGGAAGGTAAATGTGGTGAAGGTAAGTGCGGTGGTGAGGCTGAGGCGCCTACAACATCAGCCTCCAGTACAACATCAGCCGCCAGTGAAAAAGCCGATGATGAAGGTAAGTGTGGTGAGGGTAAATGCGGTGAAGGCAAATGTGGCGGTGAAACAGCCGAAGAGTAAGTCTAACGTCGTTAAGATGTTGAGGCTTTAATGATGCCTACGATGGAAATAAACCATCAGTTGTTTGGTGCAGGCTTAGGTTTAAGGCGTGAATTTGCCAATGCCGAAGCACTTGAGCGTGCACCTTTCAGTTTTGATTTTCTAGAAGTAGCGCCTGAAAATTGGATTAAGTTGGGCGGACGCTGGGGCAAACGCTTTCAGCAGCTCGCCGAGTTGCATCCATTTGTTTGTCATGGTTTGTCGCTTTCGCTTGGTGGTCCAATGCCTTTTGAGCGTTCTTACCTAGAAGACATCAAGCAATTTCTAAATCAGCACAGAATTCTTTGTTATTCCGAACACCTCAGTTATTGTGGTGATCACGGGCAATTGTATGATTTATTGCCCATACCCTTCACCGAAGAAGCGGTCAAATACGTTGCAGAACGGATTCGTTTTGTTCAAGAATTTTTGGAAAGACGATTAGCAATTGAAAATGTTTCCTATTATGCGGCCCCCGGTCAGGAGTTATCTGAACGTGAGTTTGTACAGGCTGTTTTGCAGGAAGCGGATTGTGACTTGTTATTGGATGTGAATAATATCTATGTGAACAGCATTAATCATGGATACGATCCAGTCGATTTTTTAAAAGCGATGCCAGCTGAGCGAGTGGCTTACTGTCATGTAGCCGGCCATTATAATGAGGCGGAGGATTTAAAAGTCGATACTCATGGTGCCGATGTGATTGAGCCGGTGTGGGATTTGCTGAAACTGGCTTACCAAGAATTTGGCGTATTGCCGACTTTATTAGAGCGCGACTTCAATATTCCACCTTTAGAGGAATTGTTCTCAGAAGTGTCTAAGATTCGTGAGTTGCAGCGACTTACTACAAAAAATAAGCCTAACGGCGCAACAGAATCCACTGCCACCATCCATGCCATCGCAGGAGCCCAGTGATCGTGGAAGCAGCCAATTCTGATTTGAGTCAATACCGACATAAAATCACCGATACTGATTCTGTTGGACCCTCGGCCGCATTGGATTGGCATCAAGCCCGTTTTTTTACCGAACAGAACCAGTTTACGCAATACATTCGCGACCCTTCAAATGCTCATGCACCTGATAATATCGAGAAGCGACGTATGGTCGTGTATCGAGATTTGTTTTTTAATAACATTCAAGGGTTTCTGGCGAATGCGTTTCCCGTAATAAAAAAACTGTATGATAAAGACGACTGGTTGCGCATGGTGCGGCATTTTTTTCAGCACCACAGTGCCAATACACCGTATTTTTACAACATCGCTCAAGAGTTTCTCGAGTATTTAGAGCATACACGTCAGGACGATCAGGATGCGCCGTTTTTGCGTGAACTGGCTTATTACGAATGGTTAGAATTGCGCGTGCAGACAGCCGTTGCTGAGCCATTCGAAAAAAGTACACCTGAGTTCATTTCACCAGACTTCCTAGCAACTGACATGGAACAAGCTCAGTATTTGAATGCCAGAGTGCAATTGTCTGGTGTGGCGTTTCTTGAATCCTTTCAATACCCGGTTCATCAAATTGGCCCGAGCTTCCAGCCTGAATCACCCCTTGAATCGCCTGTATATTTGGTGGTGTATCGAAAACCGGATTTTAAGGTCGGGTTTATTGAGCTGAATGCAGCCAGCGCCGCGGTCCTGCAAGCGTTACAAGCGTCCGATTCGGCAAGCACGGTCAGTGAGTTGCTTGGGCCCGATTTTTTGGCTGATGCCAACGAAGCTGTGTTATCGCACCTAGCGGCCTTACTTGTGTCATGGGAACAGCAAGGGTTAATTTGGCGTTTTTACTGATATTACGTTTGTACTGATTACGTTTGTACTAAGGAAATTATTAAGGGGAAGTTATGTTTCACTTTGCATATAAGATTTTAAATTGGACGCGAGGACTCGACTTTCTGGCCCCTTTGGCTTTTCGTTTGTATCTGGCACCCATTTTTATTGTATTTGGTTTTAACAAAATCACACACATTGACAGCATCATTCAGTGGTTTGAACACGGGCTGGGTCTGCCGATGCCAACTTTGATGGCGTATCTCGCAGCCTATACGGAATTTTTAGGCGGTATTGCCTTGTTGGTTGGCCTAGCGACCCGTTTTGTTGCCATACCGCTGATGATTACCATGCTTGTTGCAGCCGCTACAGCACACTGGTCGAATGGATGGTTTGCGATTGCGCCGACGGATCCGAGCACTAATATTGCCAGCTTATTTGCCCCCTTGGGCGTAGAAGCAGCACAAGAAAGTTTGAACAACTCGATTGAAGTCGGAAAACGTTTGAAAGCGGCAAGAGGATTGTTGAAAGAGCATGGTCATTATGAGTGGTTGACTGAAACTGGGGGCTTCACCATTTTAAATAATGGCATTGAGTTTGCTGTGACATACTTTATTATGTTGCTCAGTTTGTTTTTCGTTGGCGCAGGACGTTGGCTAAGCATTGATTTTTGGATATTGCGATCGCAGCTACAGGCCAAAAAAGCCTACATTGAGTAGTAAGAGCCCAATTTTTTTCTTAAGGTTTAAGCACGTTGTTGAAATTCTATTTTGCCGGTCTTTTTGCGGGCCTCATTTTTTTACTGGGTTCTTTGCCTGTTCTTGCTTCCTCTGACTTTGCTTCCTCTGAAACTACACCCAGCACATTTGAGCCTGAGCTTGAGTCAAAAATAGATCCAATCGATCCATGGGAGAACTGGAATCGAGGGGTCTATCAATTTAATTCTGTCGTAGATAAATGGACCCTCAAGCCGGTTGCAAAAGTCTATCGTTGGCTGATGCCATCCTGGGGAGAATCCGCTATTCAGCGCTTTTTTGCTAACGTATCTACCCCGATTCATATTTTAAATCACGCACTGCAGGGCAAATGGTCAGGTGCAGTACAAAGCACTGGGCGCTTTACCGTGAATACCTTGATGGGATTTGCCGGTATTTTTGATGTCGCAACCCCCTTGGGCCTCATTGCAGAGCCCGAAGATTTTGGTCAAACCTTAGGGGCTTGGGGTTGGCAAGAGAGTCGATATGTCGTGCTGCCTTTTTTAGGTCCCTCCACGCTCAGAGACACCAGCGGCCGGTTTGGGGATGCTCCGCTTGATTCTGTGCGATGGTTCGATCACGTTCGAACTCGAAACACAGTGAAAGGCGTGGAGCTAACATCTCTGAGAGCTGACTTACTCCAGTATGAGGATTTAATACGCGGCGATGAGTATGTTTTTGTGAGAGAAGCCTATCTACAGCGCCGAGCGTTCTTAATGAACGATGGCGCGGTAGAGGATGACTTTTTAGATGATGATTTTTAAACTTGATCGTTAATTAGAAATAATAAATCTTCAATGGTTTAGTTTTTAATTTTTTTGATCACAGTGCCCAGCATGTAATTATGCTTTTCAGGAAACGATTCAACGCGCATTACTTCGACAATCGCATCTAGGTTATCAATGTCTGGGCTTTCAGATGGAACCGTCACTTCGAGACGCGTGCCAATATCCAGTTTCTTGTCGGTCTCGATTAAAATGCCTGCGCCGCTGATGTTTTTGCAACGGCCGGTGTATTTTTCTGCTTTGCCTTCGACGCTAAAGGTAATAACAGCATCTATTCTCATTCTTATAAAACTTCGTTTTTCATTGTATGCACGATCCGACCAAGACATAGCACTCTCCATAGCATATAGAAGTAAAGACACGCGTAGATCGACAGGTTAAATTATAACCCTGCGAAAAAGCACAATAGTGTACCAGATATTGAGGCTGGCTGGCTATTTAAGCCTGTTGACCCTTTCAGGATTTTCTTCAAGGCTTTTCAGCTCGATGAAACACCCATTTAGCATCGTTGGATGCTTTAGGCTCAAAACCGTAGCCTTCGTAATCAAAGGCTTTTAAATCTTCTGGACGAGTGATTTTATTTTCGACAATGAATTTCGCCATTAAACCGCGCGCTTTTTTGGCATAAAAACTAATGATTTTAAAGGCACCGTTTTTTTCATCTTTAAAAATCGGGGTGATCACTGGGGCTACCAGGGCTTTGGGTTGCAAGACACCAAAATATTCTTGAGAGGCAAGGTTGATCAGCGTAGGCTTTTTTTGCAATGACAACTGCGCATTGAGTGCATCCGTGACCTGGCACCCCCAAAAGTCGTAAAGGTTCTTGCCTTTGGGGGTAGCCAGCTTGGTACCCATTTCCAGCCGGTAGGGTTGAATGGCGTCCAATGGCTTTAGTACACCGTATAAGCCAGAGAGTATGCACAGAGTTTTTTGCGCAAAGGCTAATTGGGTTTTGGATAAAGACTCAATGTCCAGACCTTGATACACATCACCTTTGAACATAAAGGCGGCGGCTTTTACCTGATCGATGGCTGGCTTTTTTTTCCAGCGTTGGTAACGATCGACATTGAGTTCACTGAGTTTTTCGCTGAGTCCCATTAATTGACGGATGTCGGTGACCGAACAGGATTTCAGCTGCTTAATTAATGCAGCGGCTTGGTTCAGAAACGCCGGTTCTGTGGTTTCAATGGGCAGTTCAATGGGGTCTAGGTCTAATTTTTTGGCCGGAGAAAGAACACACAACATAGTACTTTTCCTGATGGGTGAGAGCCCTGATGGTTGAAGGGCTCTGATGGTTGAGAGTAATGAATGGATGTAAGGGTTTAGGTAGCCCCTGTTAAAGTAGCCACGGTTAAGGTAGCCATTGGGTTGGTAGTTTATTTTGTTGAAATAGTGAGAGCAAATCCATCGTTAACGCGATGCTGATATGAACCAGTACGCCGCCCCAAATCGAGCGCGAAAGTAAAGACAACAAACCCAGGATGATGCCAAAACCAAAGGCTCCAAAGGCTTCCAGCCAAGGTTTTTGAAAATGCAGCATCACATAAGGAATGGTCATGACGAACACACTGGCGACCCCTAAGTTGTGTTTGACAGAGTGTAGCAAAAACCCGCGAAAGAAAAATTCGACGCAGATAAATTGCACTAAGTAAATCACTTCCCAGCCGATTAAATCCAACCAACTGCGATGCGCCAACCTGTAAAACGGGTAGGTATGAAGAAAATCGGCTCGAAAACTGGCGCCGACTGCAAAACTCATGATCAATAAGGTCAAGGCAATGTAGATAAGCGCATGATCGTGGGTGCGGCCCCACCGCCAGCAGGTATTGACGTGCGGCACACCTAAGCATTTAAGCGTGAGCATTGGGATTACGATAAAACCGATAATATGTTGCAAACACCACCAGGCTTGCGGCAAGAGTTGTATTAGGATATCAGTGCTGGGTTGAATCAGGGTCAGAAGAGTCGGAGCATTCAGCAGCGAGGCGAGAGTGGTGACCAGATCTCTGAACACCACACTGTATTTTAAATAGTGAACCCAAAACAGGCTTAAACTGGCTACGCACAGGATGACCCACAGTTTGTAGGGAGAAAGGCTGTTGTTGGAAGATTTTAAGGCGTCATCAAGTCGAGTGATGCGCTCAGCGTTAAATTGTATTTTCATGTAGGCCAACCTATTTGGTTAGCCTACATGCGCTGGTGTTACGGATGAGCGCTGTGGACAAATCAGGGCTACGGGCAAACCAGGGCTATGGGCAAACCAGCGTCGTTTGATGGGCAAAGGTTTGGGTGCTGGAAAGCTGAGTATTGTCGGAAAGAGTGACGTTAATTGCCAGCGAAATTTCATCCTCATCACAGCGAGTGATGGTCACGGTTCCCTGGGTGGGAATGATGCTGGGTTGCTTAAACTCCGATTCTAATTCAGTTGCGATAAAGGATAATGACAGCTCTGAACGGCTGACATCCGCTACCTCAACCAGACCAAATGGGTAATTCAAGCGGGTTAATAGCAAAGAGTTAGACAAAGCGCCGGCGGTCACCAAGTTGACCGCGCTGCCTTTTTCCGCAGTAGCGCCGAAACCACAGGCTAGATTGGTGTCAATGTTGGTATTAACCGAGGGACGAGAGGGGTTGTTAAGCCTGAATGTTAATCGATCTTGAGAGGTTACCTTTTCAGCGCTCAGGGCAGTAGGGATACCAGAGATTGGCACGTTAAGGGCGTAGCGGCCAGCGTTAGCTGTAAAACTCAAGCCCAAGTCCACTAACTCTTCGGGGGCCACAATCCGGTAGGTATTGTTGGTTTTTTGCATGGTGCCAATTGCATTGCCGCCTTGGCAAATAAAGAGTTCGGCGGTATTCGTGGGAGGGTTTTCAATGGTAAGTAGGGACCACTGATTGATATCAAAGCCAAAAGGCGCGGCTATCAGGTTATTAGTGGTGTTATCTTTTAATTTCCAGAGAGAGTCTAAGTCGTTACGGATGTTGCTGGTTCTTGTTGTTTGGGGTGTGGTTGCTTCGGGTGTGGCTTGTGAGTTATCGCCACCGCCGCCTCCGCCACAATTAATGAGAGTAATCAAGGATATAAAAAGCAGCGTTATTCGAGTCGTCATAGCGGGCTCCTATTTTTTATTATTTTATTTTTTTAGTTTTTCTATCTTCTTTATATTTTTTATTACATTTATGCTTTTTAAAAACGACTCGAATATATAAACACATGTTTTCGTAGGTGTCTAGTTGCTAAACTATTTCATGAACTAGGGTATTTCATGAGCTAGGGGGTAACTGTTGTTTGAAAAGAAAACTCAGTTAGCTCTAAGCTGTTCGTCTCACCGTCTTCTTGCTGCACAATTTTAACGATCAGATAATCCAAGGATTTAGCCACCCATAAGCTGGTCCGACGATCGCTGTCTTCTCGAATCCGTCGTACTTCTACCGCATCAATAACACCATAAGGCAGTTCAAGCGGAGCGGATGGTCGCATTTCATAGGTGTGGATTTTAACCTGATTTTTGGAAATAACTGGAAATGCGGCGGTTTTTAAGCCAATACGGACCGCGCAGCGCAATCGATAATGCGCTTGCAAGCGATCAGCGACTTCGTCAGTTAAACTAATGGGTTCTTCAGCGGAGCGTTGCAGCTGATAATGGGCGGTCAGCTGGTTCCAATCAAAGGTAATGCTGTGGTACTTCTTTTTGCCAAATACCTTGCGTTTATAATGGTACGCCTGGGTTTTTGCTTCACAGCTGTTGCTTGTGAGTCGGCTGGTTTCCTGAATGTGGCTCATAAAGGCTTTGGCGTCACTTCTAAGAATGGTTTCACCGGTGGCGGCATCGATCTCTAATGTGCGGCGCGCGTCAATATCAAAAGGCACTTCGGTTGATTTGGCCTCATATTGCGCCGAATAGGGCGTAAACCCACTGTTTTTACTCTTAATGTTTTCACTGTTTATGTCCGCACTGCTGCTCAGGCTTGCTGTCGCCAAACTTGCTGTTGCCAAAGCCGTGGCTGATAAAAAAATCGAGCTTGATAAGGCAGTCAGCCAGATAAAACTACTCAGTTGCTTCATTATTGATTTTTCCATGCTGTCACCGCTTGGGTTAATTGCGCTTCATCGAGTACTGGGAGTTGAAAATCTTGGTTTGGTTCCAGCGCTCGCCACAGATTTTGATCAGAATCATACGTTTTATGTTGGAACAGTGAGGCTAGGGTAAGTGAAAACAAAAGGTGCTCTAACTGGTGAACACGAGCGATCAGGGAATCTTCTGTTTGATTGCTTTGAACTTCAAGTTTAGCTTGGCTTAGCATGGGGCCATCATCTAATTCCGCGGTGACCCGATGCACCGTGCAGCCGTGGTGCTGGTCACCATTTTCTAAGACGCGCTGATGCGTGTTCAGACCTTTGTATTTGGGCAGCAAAGAAGGGTGGATGTTAATGATGCGATCGTGGAATCGATTGACAAAACTGGCCGATAAAACACGCATAAACCCAGCCAGTACAATCCAGTCGGGGTCCAGTTGGTGGGTTTCTAGTAAAGAGAGTAACTGCTGATCATAGGCTTCACGACTGACTTTTGGGGATGCGTTTAAGGTGAAATTTTTAATTCCCGCCGTACTCGCACGATGCAGACCGTAGGCGTTGGCGTTATTTGAAATGACGCCAATAATGTTGGCGTTAAGGTAACCTGAGCGAACGTTATCAATGATGGCCTGAAGGTTTGAGCCATTACCTGAAATGAGAATCAGTAGCTTTGGCTTTGGCTGTGGCTGTGGCTGGTGTTGTTGGGATTGGGATTGGGGTTGGTGGTGTTGGGGTTTTGCTGGTGTCGGTTCGGCACTCATAAAGTAAAATCTCTTTGTAAGCAATGTGTATTAAACGGGTTCTTTAAGCGGCCAATTCAGCAGTTCTAAGGATTGCTCGGTGGATTTCAGAGCCCATCCCTGTGCACCCCAATCGCCTAATACAATGCGTTCCACAAAAGCGCCTTGTAATTGCCAAGGGTGTCGATTAGGTCGATGGGTGTGACCATGAATCATAAGACTGGCTTGATGCAGCAGCAGGGTATCTTCGATGGCTTGTTGGTTGGCGTCCAGTATCTGCTCTGCTTTCTCGGCATTGGCTTGCTGGCTTTGAGCTCGCAAATTTTCTGCGTACCTCACCCGTTCTGCAGGGGGCTGAGACAAGAAGCTGGCTTGCCAGCTGGGGTTTCGAAGCTGTTTTCTTAATTGCAAATAAGCGGCATCATCCGTGCAAAGGGTGTCCCCATGCAGCAGTAAGCACTTTTGGTCTGCAATCTGTATAGATGTGATCTCACCAAGTGGCTGACAACCTGTCGCGTCGTAAAACAGATCGCCAACCAAAAAATCCCGATTACCAGGGCAAAAATAGAGTGAAACACCCACTTGATGAAGCCTTTGTAGTGCCCCGATAACGGATCGATAGACGTTCAGATGTACGTCGTCGCCGATCCAATAATCAAACAAGTCGCCCAGAATGTATAACCGTCGGGTATCATCATGGCGATTACCCAAAAAGGCGAGAAAGCCTTCGGTCAGGTCCGGACGACCAGGGCTTAGATGGATGTCAGAAACAAACCAATCGAATTGGGAGGATGCCATCTGTTTGCAAAATGCGCGCTTGCGAGACTAGACGTATTAATCTTGACTTGGCTTGCTGACCGTAATGCTCTTGATGATGACATCGTCAACGGGCACGTCTTGGTGCATACCGCGCGTTGCAGTTTTGACCTTGCCAATTTTTTCTACGATGTCCATGCCTGAGGTAACTTCACCAAAAACAGTGTATCCCCAGCCCTGCATGTTTGGTGCGGTGTAATTTAAAAAGTCATTGTCAACCAAGTTGATAAAAAATTGCGCAGTGGCTGAGTTAGGGTCTTGGGTCCGGGCCATGGCCAGAGTGCCTTTGGTATTTTTTAACCCATTGTCCGCTTCAATTTTAATGGCATCTGCTGTGGGTTTTTGGCTGAACTCGGTATCAAAGCCGCCGCCTTGAATCATAAAACCAGGAATAACGCGGTGAAAAATAGTATTCGAAAAATGTTCTTTTTCAATGTAAGCCAAAAAGTTTTGTACCGTAATAGGCGCTTTCTCACCATCCAGTTGGGCTTGAATGCTTCCTTCGCTGGTTTCAATCACGATTTCAGTTTTAGACATGAGACTATTTCCTGTATTATTTGCGTTCGGTAATTTTCACGCTTATCAAATATGCGCGATGCTTATCAAAATGGGTAATATGCTACCACGCGCGATTCTGTGATTTAAGAATTTTTGTCAGGGATGTAAGAATTAATGTCTGAACTTGAGGTCAATGAAAAACCAACGCACTTTATTCGTCAAATTATTGAAAGCGATTTAGAAGACAACAACAAAAACATCACACAATTAGTTACCCGATTTCCGCCTGAGCCCAATGGTTTTCTGCACATCGGGCATGCAAAATCCATCTGTTTGAACTTCGGCTTGGCTGAAGATTTTCAAGGCCAGTGCAATCTGCGATTTGATGACACCAACCCTGAAAAAGAAAGCCAAGTATTTATCGAAGCCATCAAACAAGATGTTCGCTGGCTAGGGTTTCAGTGGGCGGGCGAGATCAAATACGCTTCTGATTATTTTGCACCACTCTACGCGTTTGCTTGCGATTTAATTCGTCAGGGCAAAGCCTATGTCTGTGATTTGTCGCCCGAGAAAATGCGCGAATATCGAGGCACTTTGACCGAGCCCGGCACCGACAGCCCATACCGTGATCGATCGATCGATGAGAACCTCGAACTGTTCGAACAAATGAAGGCCGGGAAGTTTGCCGAAGGGGAGCGCGTATTGCGTGCTAAGATTGATATGGCATCGCCCAACATTAATCTGCGGGACCCCATTTTGTACCGCATTCGTTTTGTAGAGCATCACCAAACAGGGAACGAGTGGTGTATTTACCCGATGTACGATTACACCCATTGCGTCTCCGATGCGCTGGAAGGCATCACTCATTCGTTGTGCACTTTGGAGTTTGAAGATCATCGACCCTTGTACGATTGGGTACTGGATCAAATCGACGTGTCTCAGCATACGCAGAACACTGGCCACCCGCAGCAAATTGAATTTGCACGGCTGAACTTGAATTACACCATTACCAGCAAACGCCAATTAAAACAATTGATCGATGAGCAGGTGGTCTCGGATTGGGATGATCCGAGGATGCTCACCATCAGTGGCATGCGTCGTCGAGGCTATACGCCGGCATCGCTGCGCCAATTTTGCCAAGACATTGGTGTCAGTAAAGCCGATAGCATGGTCGATATGGGCATGCTCGAACACGCCATTCGTCAGGACCTGGATCAACATGCGCCGCGCGCCATGTGTGTCCTGAACCCCATCAAAGTGGTGATTACCAATTACCCGGAAGACAAAACAGAATGGCTCACGTTATCCAAGCACCCGAAAGCCGAGATGGGGCATCGCAAGGTGCCTTTTGAGCGTGAGTTATGGATTGATGCCGATGATTTTATGCTCGAGCCTGAAAAAAAGTACTTTCGTTTAGCGCCTCAAAAAGAAGTACGCTTACGAGGTGCCTACGTAATCCGTTGCGACAAAGTCATTCAAGATGAGGCCACGGGCGAGATCCTTTCATTAGAGTGTCATTATGACCCTGACACCCTGGGCAAAAAACCAGAAGGCCGTAAAGTCAAAGGCGTGATTCACTGGCTGGCGGCTAAGCACGCACAACCCTGCCAAGTACGTCTTTACGACCGCTTATTTACCGTTGAAAACCCAGCAGCGCAAGCCAATCGGTTGAACACCAGCTTTCTGGATTACGTTAACCCCAACTCGTGCCAAGTCCTGGAAAATGCACTGATCGAACCGTCTGTGGTGAAAGAAGTGAAAGCGGCCAAAGAATCGAAAGAGGCGCAGGCAGCTCAAGAGCAAGAGGTTGAATTAGAGGTTGAATTAAAGTACCAGTTTGAGCGGTTGGGCTATTTCTGCTTAGACATTCACGACAGCACATCCGATAGCACGGGTGAGCGCATGGTGTTTAACCGGACCGTGACGCTAAAAGACACCTGGGCAAAGCTATCTGAAAGTAAGTAACCTGAAAGTAAGTAACCTGAAAATAAGTAATCTGAAATTAAGTACTGTTAAAAAAGCATACAAACCAAAATAAGGGTTAAACATGAACACCACAGCCAATGGAAACCGGTATTTATCCCCAGAAAGTGTCATTGAAAGCGTCGCCGATGCGTTGCAGTTTATCTCCTACTATCACCCCAAAGATTTCATTCAATCATTAACTGCCGCCTATGAACGAGAAGAATCGCAATCGGCCAAGGATGCCATGGCGCAGATTTTAATAAATTCACGCATGTGCGCCACCGGACATCGACCGATCTGTCAAGATACCGGCATCGTGACGGTGTTTGTGAAAGTTGGGATGGAAACGCGCTGGGCGGCACCGACATCCGGCACGGTACTGCCCAGCTTGGATGAGATGATCAACGAAGGCGTTAGAAGGGCGTATTTGCATCCGGACAATAAATTGCGAGCGTCTATTTTATCGGATCCGGCCGGTGCTCGACAAAACACCGGCGACAACACCCCTGCGACCATCCATTATGAAGTGGTGCCGGGCGATGAATTGGACATCACGGTGGCGGCCAAGGGAGGGGGCTCGGAAAATAAAGCCAAGTTTGTGATGCTCAACCCCTCAGACAGTATCGAAGATTGGGTATTGAAAACCGTGCCGACCATGGGAGCTGGCTGGTGCCCACCTGGAATGCTCGGTTTGGGTATTGGCGGCACGGCTGAAAAAGCCATGCTGTTAGCTAAAAAATCGTTAATGGATCCGATCAATATTAACGAGCTGCTCGAGCGAGGTCCTGCGAATAAAATCGAAGAATTGCGTTTAAGCTTGTTTGAAAAGGTCAATGCACTGGGCATAGGTGCGCAAGGGTTGGGTGGTTTAACCACGGTGTTAGACATTAAAATTTTAGATTACCCCACGCATGCGGCCTCTAAGCCAGTGGCGATGATTCCCAACTGCGCGGCGACAAGGCATGTGCATTTTACGTTAAAAGATGAAAAACCCGCGGTGTTTGCTCCGCCGAAATTGGGCGATTGGCCGGAGATTGTTTGGGAAGGTGCTGAGAAGGCGCGCAAAGTCAATCTCGACACCGTGACTCGCGAAGACGTCAGCGCCTGGCAACCGGGCGAAACCTTACTACTTTCTGGCACCCTGCTGACCGGGCGAGACGCCGCGCATAAACGCATTCAACAATACATCGAAGAAGGCAAAGCGCTGCCCGACGGTGTTGATTTCACCAATAAATTCATCTACTACGTTGGGCCAGTGGATCCTGTAGGGGATGAAGTGGTGGGACCAGCCGGGCCCACAACGGCCACTCGGATGGATAAATTCACCAAAATGATGTTAGCCGAGACCGGCTTGCTGGGCATGGTCGGCAAAGCTGAACGCGGGGACATTGCCATACAAGCGATTAAAGATCATCAAGCCACTTATCTTATTGCGATAGGGGGTGCGGCTTATTTGGTGTCGCAAGCGATCAAAAAGAGCCGCGTTGTGGCTTTTGACGATTTAGGCATGGAGGCCATTCATGAATTCGTCGTCGAAGACATGCCGGTTACCGTGGCGGTCGACAGCCTTGGTCAATCTGTTCATAAATCAGCCCCCGCGGTTTGGAAAGCAAAAATACAAGCAAAACGCAATTAACAAACATCACGCACGGTCAATACAACCGGAAATACAACTGTTAATACAATCATGCGACTGCCTAAGATCCCGCTATACTCATAACAGGGCAATTTCATTCACCACTGGGTTTTAAGGCTTATGCCAGTCGCATTTGATACCATTTTAATATGTGATGATTCCAATATGGCTCGAAAGCAAGTCAAACGAGCCATCCCCGATCATTGGGACGCTGACATCACCTTTGCTAAAAACGGGCTGGAAGGCCTTGAAGCCATCCGACAAGGCAAAGGCTCTTTGGTGTTTCTTGATTTGACCATGCCAGAGTTGGACGGTTATGGCGTGCTTGAAAAAGTGCGTGAAGAAGACCTCAATTGCATGGTGATTGTCATTTCCGCCGATATTCAGCCGGACGCAAAAAAGAGGGTGTGCGAATTAGGGGCGCTGGATTTCATTAAAAAACCCGTAGACGCCGACAAAATGCGCGATGTTTTAACACAGTTTGGGTTGTTTGAATGAACGATCGAACGCTGACCGAAGACCGGCGAGATTGCCTCCAAGAGGTGGTGAACGTCGCGATGGGGCAAGCCGGTGACTCTTTAGCTCGGTATTTGGAAGTGTTTGTCTATTTGTCGGTACCGGAAATTAAGTTAGTGGATTCCGCTGAGCTGGCGACCATGCTCGATGAAGCGGGAGAAGAAGGCAAAAAAATATCCGCCGTACGCCAAGCTTTTTACAACTCAGAAGACGCCAACGGCATGCGCGGAGAAGCCATCATGAGCTTTAACGACGCCGCTTTTGCCAGTTTTGCCGATCTGCTGGATTACGAGACCCTCGGTCAAGATTCCGAATCCGAAATACTTTTGGACATCACCAATATTTTAAACAGCACCTGTTTGAACGGGATTGCTGAGCAAATGGAATTTGATTTGGCGTATTCACCGCCTTCCATCATTGGTCGCAAAATAGAGCCGAGTGCCGTTGTGCGTCATGAAAACATGGATTGGGATCAAGCCTTGTTGGTTCGCATTCATTACACCATTGAAGATCACAAGGTCGATTGCAGTATGATGCTGTTAATGCCAGGCGAGGCGGTAGAATCCGTTTTGCATTCCCTGGATCAACTGTTGGATGATATGGACTGACATCGGGAGTTTGAGCGATGCCGCAACCTAAAGACGAAGGAACCGTCTTACTCGCTGACAACAGTGGCAATGCCGAGTTGCTTCGCTACATTATTGATCGCGTCAATCTAGGGATTTTTATTTTAGATAAAGACTTCAAAATTACCCTGTGGAATCAGTTTATGGAATCCCACAGCACCTTATCGGAAGCACAAGCCATTGGCTGCGATGTCTTTACTGCCTTCCCTGATTTACCCAAACGTTGGTTTTCAAAAAAATTACAATCGGTGTTTATGTTGGGCAGTTATGCGTTCACTTCTTGGGAACAACGTCCGTATTTATTTAAATTCAAACACAACCGCCCTGCGACAGGCGGCTTAGATAACATGTACCAAAACGTCACTTTGATCCCAGCCCGCAGTCAAAACGGCGATGTGGAGCAAGTGATCGTATCAATCACAGACGCTACCGATGAAGGGTTAAATCGCTTGCTGTTGCAAAAAACCATGGGGCAGCTGGAAAAAGCCAGCCGAACCGATGGCTTAACCGGGTTATTCAATCGAGCTTACTGGGAAGTGCAGCTCAAAAGCGAATTCGATCGCTGCAAACGCTATGGCAATCTGTGTTCCTTGGTGATGTTGGATATCGATCATTTTAAAAGCATTAACGATCAATATGGTCATTTGATGGGGGATCAGGTGATTCGTTTGGTCAGTGAAGTGGTGCTCGACAGTTTGCGGGAAGTGGATGTGGCCGGACGCTACGGTGGCGAAGAGTTTGGTATTTTACTGCCCGAAACAAGCGTTAACGATGCCTATGCGGTGGCCGAGCGCATCCGACTCAAAATCGCTGAGCATCAGTTTTCAGTCTCCGAAAAAACGATTGCGATCACCAGCAGTTTTGGGGTTGCGGAAATGCAACAAGATATGGAACACTACGAGGAGTTTCTAGAAAGCGCTGATGAAGCGCTTTTTGTGTCAAAAGACAAAGGCCGAAATCAAACGACGTTGGCTGAGACCGCTTCTTAAAAAAATCCCTGCTATGAATCAACCCCACCACTTTTCAATTGCCAACACACCGATTGGTAACGCCGCTCCGGCGTACTTTATTGCGGATATTGCGGCCAGTCACGATGGTTGCTTAAACCGAGCCATTGATTTAATCCATCAGTGCGCGGAAGCGGGCGCCAACGCGGCCAAATTCCAGCATTTTACCGCGGCGACCATCGTCAGTGATCACGGCTTTAAATCCTTGGGCTCACAACAATCGCATCAAGCCAGCTGGAAAAAAAGCGTCTATGAAGTTTACGATGCAGCCTCATTGAACCGTGATTGGACGCACACGTTAAAGTCCGAATGCGATAAAGCCAAGATTGATTTCTTTACCAGCCCATATTCCCTCGACTTAGTGGATTACGTCGACCCCTTCGTGCCCGCTTATAAAATCGGTTCAGGCGATATTACTTGGCATGAGATCATTGAGCACATCTGCCAAAAACACAAGCCCGTGCTCTTGGCTACAGGTGCCTCGACGATTCAAGACGTGCAAGCGGCTGTTGCGGTGATTCAACAACACACCTCTGACATTGCGCTGATGCAGTGCAACACCAATTACACCGCCAGTTTAGAGAATTTTCATTACATCCAGCTCAACGTGTTAAACACGTACCGCGCCATGTACCCCGACATGGTTTTAGGTTTGAGTGATCACACCCCAGGGCACGCGACTGTGTTGGGCGCGTTGGCGCTTGGCGCAAAAGTCATTGAAAAGCATTTTACCGATGATAACGATCGCGAAGGCCCGGATCACAAATTCTCGATGAACCCCATCTCCTGGCGCGAAATGATCGATCGTTCCCGTGAATTGGAATTGGCATTGGGTTCTGGAATAAAGAAAGTCGAAGGCAATGAACAAGAAACCGTTGTCTTACAACGTCGCGCCCTTCGATTCAAGCAGCCGCTGAAGGCTGGAGACACTCTGACGAGAGAACACTTGGAAGCCTTAAGACCTTGCCCAGAGGAAGCCGTCGCGCCCCATCAAATCGAGCAAGTGTTGAATAAAACCCTGATCCGAGACGTGCAAACCGGTGAAGCGGTCACCTGGTTTGACCTGTGTTAATGGACTTGCAGAAATGAAGCTGGCCATCGTCATTCCGGCATTCAACGAAGCCGGGCGCATAGAAGCCACGGTTCGCAGCGCCAAGCCCTATGGCACACCCTTGGTGATCGATGACGGTTCGACCGATAACACCGCAGACCTGGCCAAAGCCGCCGGCGCTGACGTGATCCGGTTATCCCCCAATCAAGGCTACGATCAAGCCTTGAATGCGGGCTTTAAAGCCGCCGCTGAGCGGGATTTTGATTGTGTGATTACCTTCGATGCCGACGGCCAGCACCCTGAGCAAGCACTGACGCGTGTTCATCAGCATCTGAAAACCGGTTGTGAATTGGTGGTAGGTAAGCGGCATAAAAAAGCCCGCTGGTCTGAAAAGCTCTTTGGTTTATACACGCGAGTGCGCTTTGGTGTCTCAGATCCGTTGTGTGGCATGAAAGGCTATCAACTGGCGCTGTTTAATCGCTACAAAGTATTCGATAGTTATGGCTCGACCGGAACTGAACTGATGTTGCGGGGGTTAAAAGCGGGCAGCCCGATGGCGGAAGTGGAGATTCGAGTCCACGAACGGGAAGATCAGCCCAGATTCGGTTCCTTTATCAAAGCCAATGTCAAAATTGTCCGATCAATGGTACGATCCCTGATCTACATTAGATAAGCGTTTTTATTATAAATAACCGCTGGCAGTTATAGCATCATGTTTGACCTGAAATACCATACTCCCGCCGCTTGGGCAGACCAAGTGATTGATCACATGGACGATTTTTTATTGGATCACGCAGCCTGCGAACGCAAAGCCTCCGGCATGGCCATGTCCATGGTGGCGCATTACCCCGACAAACCCGACTTAGTCCGAGCGATGATCGATTTGGCGATTGAAGAGCTGGCGCACTTTAAAGAAGTGACCAAACTCATGCACGAGCGCGGCCTTTACGAAAAACAAGACACCAAAGATCCGTACGTTAATGGCCTGAAGAGTTGTATGTCCAGTGGGCGAGAAGCGTATTTTAGGGATCGTTTACTGATTGCCAGTGTGATCGAAAAACGCGGCCATGAGCGCTTTCAGTTAATCGCCGATGCGTTACCGGAAGGTAAATTACAGAAGTTTTACCATGCGATCAGTCAATCGGAAGCCCGGCATTATGAATTATTTTACAACCTGGCAATTCAGTATGGTCAGCAGAGCGAAGGCGATGAAGCGCATGAGTCGGTAGGCGAGAGTGTGAACAATCGATTGGCAGTCATTTTAGAACACGAAGCCATGGTCATTTCGGATTTGCCCTGGCGTCCGGCCTTACATTGATTTATGGCCTACTATCATCCGTCATTCCAGACTTGATCTGGAATCCATGGGTAAGAACCGCGCCGTTAGTTGAAGGCACAAATGGACATAGTGGTCGCCGCTCTGGATCCCAGGTCAAGCCTGGGATGACAAGCATGAAGCATGTGATGAAAGAAAATGTCTTGTTCGTCATTCCAGACTTGATCTGGAATCCATGGGTAAGAACCGCGCCGTCAGCTGAAGACACACGCTATGCACAACGAAAAACACTGTATCCAACACTATTTAAATCGCTACGCGGAAACTGATCTCGCGCCGCCGAATCCGTCCCTTACCACCTTACACAGCGCCCTAAAACGCGTTAATAAACGCGTCCAGTGGGTGCTGGTGATTCCGGTTTATGACGAAGCCTTACCCCGTTTGCAAACTTTGTTTAACAGCCTTGTGCAAGCAGCGGATCGCGCGCAGCAATCAGTGATCGTCATCACGGTATTTAATGTGCCGGATACCGCATCACCTGAAACGGTGGCCACAAATTTAGATGTGTTTAATGCCTTTGTATCCTGGTCGAGTTCGCTTCCGGAAACCGTTCGGGTAGTGACTTTGAATCGAATTCACGAACCGATTCCAAAAAAGTGGGGGGTGGGGTTGGCCCGAAAAATCGGCGCTGATTGGGCGTTAGCATTAATCGCAGAGGGCGTCGTGACAACGCAGGTAATTTTAAACACCGATGCCGACGTGATGATACCCGCCGCGTATTTTTTACATTGGCAGCATGCGCTAGCCGATTCCCAGGCCGTTGCTTGGACGTATCCTTTCATCCACATACCGGATACACCAGAATTATCAGAGATCACAACGGAATTTGATCAGTACCTGAATTCCTACGTTAATAATCTCGCCGCGACGGGCTCTCGGCATGCGTATTTTGCGCTGGGCAGCATTATTGGGGTGAATGCTGGGGCCTATGCGCAAGTGCGTGGATTCCCGAAAAAAAACGGTGGCGAGGATTTTTATCTGTTGAACAAACTGAGGAAGTTAGGGAGCGTGATGCGGATAGAAGGGGAGCCGTTGCAGGTGTTAGCACGTTATTCCAGTCGTGTGCCCTTTGGTACAGGGCCGCGTTTGCAAGCGGCGATGAAACTCATAGATAAACAACCACGTTTCCCATTACCATCAGCGGAAGCGTTCCACGTTTTAAGTGTGTTGCTAAGCTGTATTGAAAATCTGCCAGAGGAGATCGGTTGGGGTGATTTACAAACGGCCTGCGATGAGCAAGCCAATAGGCACCCTGGTTTAGCGCGAGCACTTGACGAATTAGGGTTTCAACCTTGGTTTGAAAAGTGTCGCAAGCAACGCAATCAAACGCAGATTAAGGCACGCTTTTTAGAATGGTTTGATGGGTTTCGCACGTTGAAGTTGTTAAATGTCGTCTCAACAAAACACGTAGCCGCGATGAGCGCAGCGAATCGAGGAGGGGTGGCAACTTAAGTGGTATGACAGAAGAGGACTAAATAAGAACTGTTGGTATTATTATGCTTAGAAGAAGATTGGCAACAATTATCAAATAACATAGTTACGCTAATTGGGAGGGTAGTTCTCTTTATTATTCTCACTTTTTTCAAAATTTAAAGAAAGTATCTCAAACGTGTCAGCCAAAAAGCTTGCTTCATCACTCACACCTTGTATGACTGGCTCAGTAAATTCCAGCTGTTGAAGAAATTCGGAAAAACTATCATCAACTGACTGGGTGATACTTTCCGAATTAGAAGATGAAGTTGATCCTACAGATGACGAGGAGAGAATCTCTACCCTATCTAAGCCTTCAAATATGATCGGATTACTGTCTTCCCGCATAGGAGAATAAGAAGCAACTACCTGACCATCATTATCTCGTACTGCAATATTGTTGATGCCTAAGTCATCGGATATGATGCTGCTATTTTCACTATCTTAAATATATGTTTTTGGAGTTACATCTGAATTTGTAGAAACTGAGCTCATTATAATTAATCCTCAACGCAACTTGGCGGGCCCCGATCGGACATGGCCAATTAATTTGTCACTCTAAAATGGTTTGTTCCGTTGTCCCGTGGGTGTAGTCGGTCTCATCGTTGAACATCATCTCATCGTACTCTTCCTGTTCTTCTTCCGTCATCTTATCTTGATACGCCACGCTTTTTTGAGCGGTGGGGTCGGCGGTGGAAAAGAGGCCTTCGTTGGAAGAAAAATCAGCTCCGCTTTCAGGGGAGCGGTAAAAGTTCACGTAGCGGATGATCGAGACATTCGCGGACTGAGCATCATCCGAGAATAACGCCGCTTCGGCGCGAAACTGCCAGGGGGAGTAGCGGCGTCGGTAATCAAAGCCAGCACCAAAACCGAACGACAACGTGTTTTGTTTGATTACAGACGTATTTGTACCGAAACCACTGGCTTCTGCGTTGATTGAAATGACCCCCAGTTTTAGGAAGCTGTTAAGATTGTAGTGAGTGCCAGGTTCTTTGACCCAGTTGCCGACGAACAATCCCAGGGAGCTGTATTCTATCGCCGCGTTACGAACATTAGAATTGATGCTCGCGAAGCGGTTCTCAAAGGTGGCTTCGCCTAAGGTATCGTAAGTGCCCTCGATGAACCATTCCGGTGAAAGGTGTTTACCAATAGTCAAGGAAGCATTGGGGTTCACGGTAGAACTGGTGTCTCGGTACACGTCGATCCCGGTACTGACCGGTTGTAACCTGGATAAACCCAACCCCGTGCCGACGTACCAGCAAGCGTTGTACTGTCGCGATATGGAAGTGAAATCCGTATTGTCGTTGTGAACCGGTTTGCGAACGTATTCGCCGCAAGCGTTATAGGGTTGGCTGTCTGCGGGCGAACCACCTAATTTGCTGACCAACCCATCGAGCTTGTCTTCAACAGCGGTGAGCGCAGAAGCCTGGGTCTCGATAGAGGTGAGGCTCAGCAGAATCACGATGCCTGAGCTAATACTCAAGGCTGCCGCTGCGTTTTTTTTTCTTTGCGACTTTGCAGTAAATCGCCACACAGGCACCACTCGACTCAAACTGAATAACAATATCAGTATCAAGGCGTTCAGTGGGCCAGAGTGGCCGCCGTCGCCGGTTCCTACAAACAGATTTTGCCCTTCGCTGCTCGTAAACTCATCGTTATCCATGAAATCAGGATCAGCATCACCGTCTGAGTCACGGAGATCACTGATGCCGTACAATTCAAACCCATCAGCCAAACCGTTAGGTTCATCCACCCAACCGCTACCAATGTAACTGCGGTCGTCGCGGTAGTCAAAGACATCAACGCTGATCTCCCCCTTAAAGGCCTCCAAAGCATCGGGAATATTGTCACCATCAGAGTTAATATCTAACCAGTTGGGGATGCCGTCGTTGTCTGAAACGGGTTCGGTCCATGTGTTTTCGATCCAGTTCGCGATGTTATCGCCATCGGCATCGAGATCGCTGTTGTTACCGATACAATCGCCATCGGTGTCGAGGTATTCCGATGCATCCCGTGGGAACGCATCAATGATCACACCGGCACAGTCATCCACACCATCGTCGGTTTGATCGACGCAGCCGTCAGGATAGCCGTCTCCATCGCTGTCATTTGTGAGATAATCCGATAGGCCATCTCGGTTTGTGTCATAAGGCTCGAGTATGAGCGGTGTGGTGACGCCGCGTGCCGGGAAGCCGGGTGGCAGTTTGCTGTCGAGCAATCGAGTGAAATATTCCTCGAGGTTAAAGACGTCACCTCCATCCGATGCGCCCTCGCTGTCCAGTTGTACCTCGGGAAGACGTGCCACCAGCTCATGCCAATAGGGCGTACACGCGTACGGGTTGAAGGGGTCCAGTGGATCGAGATCATCCGGATCCATGGCTTCGTAGTAATCGGAGAGGCCATCGCCATCACTGTCGGTGTCTATGTAGTTGTAAATGGAATCCCGATCGTGATCTGATTCCGCCGGCTCGAGATCGACGTTTAGGATTTCGCCTTTTTCACTGATGGTATAGGTATAAAGGCTGTCAAGTGTGGTGTACAGGCCGTTCAGCGTGCTGCCATCGTACAGATTGGTGGAATATTCGGTATCCAGAAAGTTAAGAATGCGAGCGAACTGATCGTTGTAGGTGTCTCCTGCATCATCAACCGGTCCAGGCTGTTTCGTCGGTGCATTATTGATGGCTATATCCAGGTTGCTGCGTTGATGGCATCCGGCTTCAATCAGATCGGGGATGCCATCGTTATCGGAATCCAGATCGATGCGGTTGGGGATGCCATCCTCATCGGTATCCAAGTCGATGCGGTCGCGGCACTGAGCAACGGGCAAGGTGCCCTCTGCAGGGTTGGCGGGTTCGGCCGGTTTACTGGTGATGGTTTCGAGGTAGGTACTTGAGGTTCCGCACTCACCCTCAGGCCGCTGCAGAGTTTCGTAATGATCGGTGATGCAATCATTATCGTCATCAAGATCCAGTTGTCTAAAGCCGGCATTTAGGACATCGTCGGTTAAATTGAAATCGGTGTGATTGCTGATGCCATCGATGTCGGGATCGTGGGCTTTACCGCTGGTGCCATCGCAGTCAACATCGTGGTGTATGGTGCTGTCATACGGAAAATCATCGCGTGTGGCAGGTAATGTGTTGCCGTTCGCGTCTGTAAAACCGTCATCCGTATTGGAGAGACAGTTGTAAATGCCATCGTAATAGTTATCTCCATCGCTGTCGTGATCGACGAAGTCAGGGAAGACATCTATGTTCGAGTCTGTGTTTGGCAACGTTCGAGAACCAGCCTCGATCTCCAACCAGTATTGTTCGGCTTGATCATGCCAGCCGTTATTGTCATTGTCCCAGCCGTCTTCCGTGGGCACGGTTTTGTTGCGTTCAGCCACCCAAGTGAGCGCGTAATCGCGTCCGTTGTTTGGTCCCATTTGGTCTTTGGGTAGGACAAGTTCGTTTTCCATAAAATATTCGAGCAATCCGGATTCGATGAAGTCGGAAATGCCATCGCCATCACTGTCGGTATCAATGTCGTTGGGTTGTTCATCGACATCGAATTCCATGAAGGTCGGTGGAAGCGCTGCATTCAGCCCGATAGACGTGAGGTGCGCCAAGGAGTCGGCTTGTGGCCGCTCAGCAAACTGACCACCGTCGGCGATCCTAAAGCCCGTATATTCCTCATTTGAAATGCCATCATTATCCCGATCTTTGTCCGTGGGATTGTCGTCTGGCTGATCACTGACAAAATCCTGGTCGAAGTCACTCCAAAATGCGGCATCCATTGGGAATTGATCGATGTGTTTACCCTTGAACGGGCCGGTCGTGTAGACGGGTGGCGTTACGCTCGTATCGAGGGACCATGGGCCTGGATCATTCGCATCGTCTTGCGGTGTAGATTCTTCATCGTTTGAACTAGGTACTCCGTTTGCACCATTTTTCCCGCCTTGTCCGTTTTCTTCGCCTTGTCCGTTTTCTCCGTTACTGTTGCCATTGGCCGCCACGTTGTAGGGGTATTCGTAACTGATGGGTGGCGGTGGCAACAGCCCCTCGCTTTCATCTTCTGCTTCATCTGCGGGTGGTTCAATAGCGTGAGGCCCGGTAATGGGGTGTGGACCATTAAAAAGCTGGTAATTCGGGTAGCCATCGCCATCAAAGTCAATACACTTTTGACCCGCCGATTCAAATGCAGCGTTTTCGTTGGCGACCCAGCCTGCCGGGGGAATGTTCTCAACCGTATAGAATAGAGGGCAGTAGTCACACTCGTCACCTGCGCTGTCATAGTCTGAATTCTCTTGACGAGGGTTTGACTTTGAAGGGCAATTGTCGATTGTATCGATCACGCAGTCATCATCATTATCTATTGCGTTGATTGCAATGCACCCTCTGTCTTTGCCACGTCCACACTTACGTTGTCCGGCGGGGCAATTGTTGCTAGGGGGAGAGCCAGTAGGGGGGTTGCTATTGGGGGTGTCAGAAGTACAGCTACTTGTACAGCTGCTGCCGACCCAGCAATAGTTAGGTTTCCTATTATCGCACTGTTTCTTGCTGCAAACACTTGGGTCGTCCTTACACCTTGGAGCTCTATCTTTGTCGCCGTCACCGTTACCGTTACCGTCACCGTTACCGTCACCGTTACCGTCGCCGCTGTTTTCTTCACAGATTCTAAGACCGGTGGACGTATCTTGGTTGTTGTCAGTACAGTTATTTCGGCATTCAGCCGGTCCCGTGTGATACCACTCGTCTGCGGTACATCCGTTGCTGTCCACGCAGGTCTGGAAATCGGTGCTCAGTACTGTATACGGGGCAGTTTCACATTTAACTGGTAGGCTTAAGTCTGAAAAACGGATGCAAGGATTGGTACTATTAATCTCGCAATCGTGGGTATCGAAATCAGCGTGAACATCAGTATTTCGTTGAGAACTGGTAGCACTCGCAATAAGTTTATAGCCTTTCGGCGTGGCATCTATTTCTTGATACTGGACGTACATTACTTCCGCTTTGTAATCGCTGATGTGGTCCTGTTCATAAGTGTATCGAGAAGGTGGTGGCTGAAAGTTGGTGTCTGTCAGATCTTGAGTGGTTAATACCGTGACTAACTCGGCTAAGGAGTATGCGTTGCTATCATTTGCGATGTTAATCGTCAGTAGATTAGTAGTGCTGCTATTACTACTCAAAGTGTAATACGGCCCGGCGACTTCATTTTCATCTTTTTGATATTGATGCCACTCAAAGGCCTCGCTCAAATGCGGTCCATTTCCCGCGTATTGGAGCGTTGTAAGAGTTGGAGCCGGGTATGTATTTTCGTCTGTTGGGAGACGTTTCTCCATGACTCCGCTTAAGTACGGAGGGTTTTCACCAGACGGTGGTAGGATAACCGTATACAATTGCGGTTCGTCGTTGACATCTCCAAATCCGTAGTAGTTGTTCTGAGTTTCGATCTTCCGCACTACGGTTATGGCGAACGCATGTTCTACTATGTCGTTGATGATGGTGTCGCTGCCAAAAATATCTCTATAATTCAGTGTCGTCGCGTCGAGTCGGCAATTGTTTAGTTCATCCTCAGAGAGCACGCCATTTTTGGGCGTTTCTCTGCAGCCACAGAGTGTCCACTCAGGTGCATCTTGTGCATCGCCTCCGGTTGTCCATGGCATTTCGATGAGGGAACGGCTGTTGCCCGTGACGGATATGTCTTCGCATTTTCTGATGATCCTATTATTGTCCTCATTGATGATTTCGCACTCGTTTGAACTGGGTTTTCGTAAGCAGGGGAGGGTGGAGTACGTGACGGAGCAGGTGTATTGCCAGACAGGATTGCTTGGGTCATTTTGGAGATCTACGAATGAACACAGGTCGTCCGTGTATTTAAGCTGGTAAGCCGAATTATCATCGAGGACGAACGCTCCGAAGAAACCCTGCCCATCGTCTTGGACAATTAGGGGGTTATTATCAATCGTGGTGAATGTCAGGCCGGTGAAAGCGTTAGTATCACTTGGGTTATAAGCACCCATCCACGTCGCTTCCAGGAATAGATCGTTCCCACTGTGGCTAAATGCCAGGTTTTTAATATTTGGTTCTCTCGACGCACTGACTTTTAGAGTGTCGAGCACTTTCACAACCGGCCAGTCATTCGTATAACCAGCTTCCTGCACTGAGTCGTACGGCGCATTTATTTCGAACCTTAGATCCTGGCTAATGCAGTTTGTGTCTTGGGGGAGGACGCATATTGGGTACGGAGACCCTCCTACATAGTAGTTGCCATCTTCGGTTGCTTCCCCATCACCACCCGCAGGCGTTGTGTCCACGATTTCAACGGAGCAACTTAGCTGGTGTTCAGCTTTGTTCCCACCGCTTGCCGACGCTGTTTCTCGCCAGTCGCAATATGTGTCGAATTTCTGATTGAGGCTGATCTGCAGTTGTTGGGCTGGGAACGTGCGGCACGGTTCATTTATGCCCGTGCCAGTATCACAGTTCATCGGTGTCCATGGTGCTGGGGCGTCGATGGTAGTCTCTATGGTCGGCACCACCTGTCTTAAGTCGATCCCGGCGTCTGAATCTGTTGGCCAGGTGTAGCCATGCAATATAATACTGTAGTACCCCTTATCGGAATCCTCTTCGGAATTGAGGGTCACACTAAACTCGGTCTCGGTATTAGCTTGCGCGATACGAGCTTTGAACGTATCAGTAGGGAAGTGGGCTGGGAGTTCATCTTTATCATCGGGTAGGTACATGCGGAGCTCTACGGTGCTCATTACTGCATTGTCGTCACAGCTTGGGTCTGGGTTTTCATCGGTGCCTAAATGTGCGAACATCCGGTTGCCTAAACCGATGTCGTAGCAGCCATTTTGAGGAACGTCTGGGTTGTAACCCGGAGTGTGGCATAAATCACCAGCTATTACGTTCGGTGCTACACATGTATTGTATGCGATGCACACTGCTGGGTCAGGCGCAATAGACGTGATATCCCAGATTGTCTCTCCTCTTGCTGCCCCTTTTTTACAGGCGACTTCTCCGCACTGATCAATTGTACTCAGGTTACAGGTTTCAGTAATTTCCGCGTTGCACGTGTATCGAAGTTCGGGTTGTGTCGAGTCATCCACAATATTTTTCCACTCACACCATTCTTCATCTTCATCTTCGCCTTCATAGTCAGTGATGGTGTAGTGTGAATTACTTCCCCCGTCGAGGGTCACCGACAAAGCTGCCGATAATTTGGTGTTAGAGTTACGGTCGGCTAATGAGTTATTTGAGAAGTTGAACCATATGTTATTGGAAAGATTGGCATCAACTACGCTTGGAATGCCACTTAGGGTGAGTGATATGCTGGCCCCGTTGATGTTCCATTCCGTTATTGGGTTGGAGACGTCAGAATTGTTACCTTCTGTGATATTGATTGAGTCGATCAAATTACCTATAGCGGGCGGGGAGACTGTCTCTGCGAAAAGGTTTTCGGAGTCGGTGAGTTCTAGCCCTACTTGCTGGTCGTGGTAGCATGGTGCTGTGTGGGAGGTTGTATTGCATGGGTCAAGGAGCCAGCCGGCAATGTTTTCTTTAGTAGTGCCAGTAGGAAGGCTGTCATAGCACACACCGTTGCCCTCGTTGGCGGTCGGATCCCAGATGCCTTGCGCATCCTCGCGACACTCAGTGTAAGTTGAGCAAGCGGACAGATGATCACTGCATTGTGCGGCCTTAATCTCCACGTCGCATACGTAGCGGTATGTACCGCTGTTTCCCCAAGTCGTGTGATAGCAAAGGGTGTTTTGTGGCATTTGATCCTCTGTCGGTGCTTGGTATTCACGAAAGCTCAGCTCGTATGGCCTGTAGTCTTCTATTTCGAGCATGCCTGGTTGGCCAGTCTCCGCCGGCAGATTCATGGTGATGATATTGTTGTTGTCGTTGCTGTTGAATCCGAAGGTAAGCTCTGCCCCCGATCCGGCGGGATATTCTTTAAATATTGCGGTACGCCGGCGTAGTTCGCTGTTATTTTCAGATTGAATGTCTGTTAAATCTGCAAATTCCATATTTTCTTCTTCCCAGGAAGCTTTGAGACCGCCGGACATTGCGCTTAATGCACTGTTCGGTCCGCTCTCAGTTTCGAATAAACGCAGTCTCACGCCTTGTTCTACGTTTAAGCATTTACCCGAAACTGCAATCCGCCCAGAGGGCTCGCAATTAGCGCTGTCGCCTACCAGGCATACCCCCGCGCCCATCCCTGCTGTGCCGTCGGTTACTTTCGAAGCGCAGTAGTCCTCATCGCTCACGTACACGCCAGAGGCGCAGTCCTTGTCGGTGTAGCAGTCGGACAGTTTGATCTCGCAGGTCATGGTGTGCCGTGCACTGTTTTCGGAGTAGCTGCATGTACCGTGAGAAAGCTCGTAGTGAGTTTCAGGATTCATGGCGTTAAATTGTAGCTGCGATTGGTTGTCCGCGAGTAGCGGCAGATCGACGTATGGTGTGGGTGATATACTGCCAGGGTTCGCTTCGAATCTGAGATTCGCCCGAGTGGTGTTCTGAAGGAAGTCCAGTAAGGCGACTTGCTCATCACCCGTAAGCGCATCGGTACTACTGAAGTGCACTTCGTTCAAAACGACCGTGGTCGTTGGGGAGGAAAAAAGGATATCCGCATAATTACCAGTATTTTTTAGAGCGAGCGACCAGCTTTCGGTGGTGGGTATATTTTGGTAATTTTGCCCGTCCGGGCCTAAAATTTTAACGGATAGAGCTTCTTCTATACAGCCGTCCGCATCGTCGTTGACGCATGTCGAGAGACACATGTTCGCTTCGGGGTGCAGGAGCGTGCCGGAATCACACGTGGGTACCTCCTCATCTCTGATAGTGAGTTTAAGGTCGCAGGTGAGCTCAGTGCTGAATCCCGCCTCGGCATCGTGTAACTGGCACGTGCTGTAATCTTGCTCGAGTTTGTACGCGCTGTCAGAGGAGAGCATGGCGACATTGTATGAATTGTACTCTTGGTTGAAAGTTATCGTGTGTATGGCGTCCATGAATGGATACCTCGCGCTATAAACAGTAACTCCGTTGGCGGTCGTTAGTTGGGGTGTTACTGGGTACGTATAGCTGTTCGCACCATTAGGTATTAAGGCTATTACGGACGCACTCGAAAGCGTGAACGAGTTATTTATATCGGGGTCGGGATCCGTGTCGTTTACCTTTATAGGTACATCGCCCGATGTATCATACGTAAGCGTTATTGACGCTTCATCGGTGCAGATAAAGCCGTTGTTCTCCGGATCGTACAGAGCGTAGTCGTGAACGCATTTTAAGATTGTGGACGTAATGTAAGTAGTAGTACTCTGGGCCGTCATATCGTCCACGCAGTAAAGCTCATTGTTCTCCAATATGGCGTTGCCCGAAAAGCAGCGATCAGGTGAAGCACACGACTGTGGGCTAGACAAACAGTCGCCCTTTTCTCCGATGCGTTGGCCGTCTTCGCATTCTTGCCCACTGCAGTCTAATGGTGCCCCATTTACTGTGGAGCAGTACCATGTATTATTTAAAGGGACGGTATTGTCACCGTTATTATTTTGGTCACCGTAGTGGAGATATTCAAAGCTTCCTGATGGGCATTTGTCATCCATGCCGATCATCTGGGGTATACTTGCCAAGCATTTGTAGTCTGAGGCCGGGTAGTTGGGGCACGCCATGTTCGGTGCGCTTTTAAAAAGTTCACTGAATGGTGAGGTGAAATTCCACCTGCTGGTGTCGTCAAGCGGCACTGTTGCACCATTTGCCGTCGATGTCAGTGTTATATCGTCGACCGTGCCGTTTGTCCAAAAGCCCGTAGAGCCGGCGGGAAGGCCTAGCGTGAGAGCTGACCCGTCCGCATATCTATATGTCAAGCCCGCGGTACTTCCGTTCACCAGCTTGTCAGTGATGTAAGTTTTCGTGGCATTGGTTATCGCTTGATCCACCAGGACGCCAGCATCCATCGCCACCTCTACGCTATCGGCCTCTATGCTGAAACTGTCGGGCACATCCACGGTTACGGCCAACTTCGAGCCATATGTGGTTTGGCCGTTAACAGTGGCTTCCTCTGTGGTAAGTGCGGTGCTTAGGGTGACGGTGTCGAGTAATACGTCGGTCGCAGTTGTCTGTGTGTCATCGGTGTCGTAAACCAGTGTGAAGTTTCCTGTTGGTACAGGGTGTGTAGCCAACGTCCAATCCCAAGTTTGATCTATATCCACTGATAATTCTTCTACTTCCGTATCGGATAGTGTCAGTTGCAGTGATTCTATTAACTCGCTATCACCCGTATTGACGATGCCACTAAAAACGCTGGGAGTAGTACCTGGATTGGGTGGACTGAGATTTACCGTGTCGGAGCCGCCCCACGTGACTGAGCCAGCAGTCAAAGTGTAACGGTTGCCGCCGTTGCCAGTCAGCGCCACGGTCACTGCTGTTGAGGTCGCATCAACGCATTGCCATAGATCATCGATGCCCATGAGTTTGTTTGCCGCGTCCGTGTTGCATGTATTCGGACTTTGCACCATAGAAACTTTTGAACACGAATTTTCGGTCGTTTTATCGCAGTAAACTGGCTTGCACGTCTTTAGATCGCTCCAGTCGATGCAGTAGGGCGCGTTGTTGAAAGCATAACTGCACGTAACCCCCGAGTTCACGCCCTGAGTAGTATGGTCGGGGACGGTACAAGGTGACGCGTTTAGAAAGTCATCGCCCTTGACCAAGTAGCCTGAACTGTCGTTGTCGTTGGCTGTGCTTGTGTCGCCATCGAAATAGTCTGGTCTCACCGTACCGCTAAGGCGGTCGTCCAGATAGATTTCTGCAGTGGGCGTGCCGCTCGCAACGTTGTATGGCCCCCCAGTCTCAGTCAAGGCGGTCGTGACGGTGCAGCGGTCCGGTGTCGCGTTATTCGCTTCGCACGGCACCTGACCGGACTCGGTGCCCAGTTTGAGGTTCTCAGTTAGCGCCAGTGGCCAGTTGTTCAGTCCCGTGAACTCAACATTTAAGGTGTCGACACACAAATAACCGGATGGACCGAGTGACGAAGAGCCGTTGTTGCTGTTGTAAACTGCGTAGCTATCGTCGCTACCGCCAGCCTCGTTGTTCCAATCACTCAGTGGTACAGCCATACCTGCGCAGTCATTCGCTTCGAGTACGATACTTCCCTCGGAACATGACTTATCTTCTCCGCAAGTGTTACATGAGCGTTTAGCAGTGCCACTATTATCGTACATAAGTGTGGCGCTACCCGAGGGGCACGCGGCTACCTCACCTAGCGAGCCCACAACATCGCCGTCACTCAGTACTAGCTCGCATTTGCCGGGGGTGCCATCGGATGCAGTTGGCACCCAAGTTTTTCCGTTCGAGCAGGTGTACTCGTTGCCGGGGTCGGCGTCCGGTGTGAGGCCTGTCGTGCTATCTACGGTCTCCGGCAAACATTCAATGAAATCATTACCGTCGTCAGTAAACTTTACGTAGTTCCTAGCGGTACCTCCGCACCGTTCGCGCGCAAGTGTGGCAATTACCGCTGTATTGATATCAGGTACCTCTAACACGGTGCCCGGCTCGAAGAGGCAGCTCACAGGGCCGCCCGTTGCGCCGTTCGTGGTGTCTACGTACAACCGCAGTCTTTCTAGCCCGCGTACGGCCAGGTTGGTGTACTCACGGTAAGCGTAGTCTGTTGGGCCTTGTTGACACAGGTATACTTCCGAGTCCATATCCATGTTATGTTCTATCAGGTCGTGACCGTAGTAGGTTGGATCGTTCCCCGCGAAACAACGGTGTTCTACCACGGCTCCACCCGTGGTGTCCCACCGTCCATGCAGTATGTTTCCAGATGCGCAATCACTACGTTCTCTCGTCGCGACTCCGTTCTCGAGTTGGAGGTCGGCATCCATCCTGCAGATCCATTCGTACTCGTCATTCCAGGATACCCACTCGCAAAGCGGACCCTCCACGTTCTGCTGTAACAGTTTTAGGGCGCCAATTGTGTTCAAACCATCTACCACATCCAACGCAATAGCGTTTTCACAACCTAGATCTGTGGTGGTTTCCCCTGGTCCGCACCCTGTTAGAGATTCTGCACTTTCATGCAAGGTAAAGCTGTGCTCCACCGGTGTGTCCCACACCGTCGCTGGTGTCGCGTCGCCTGGAAACCGTCCCTTGTAAGCAACTACGTACCTCCCGTTCTGGCTGAAGTTGTCGTGTGGTGAGAACACCAACTGCTGTATCCCGGCTCTTTGGTAGGTCAGATCTCTCAGTATACCCTTTATGGTATCGCTGGCGCCGCCACCCCCCTCAGGGTACACTTGTATAACCTGCCTTGGGCTGATGCAGGCACCCGCGCAGTCGTCATTTGCTACGCACATTGGCAGTGTCCCTGCTGACCCAATGTCGTAGGTTTTCCTGTTGTCGCAGTGTGTGTCGCAGGTGTTGTAATGTGCCGACGCCCTATCGTCATCTAGCAGTGTGCGGTATCCACTGCAATCCCAGGCTAGCTGACCCTCCACCCTACTGATGCAGGTAGCATTGGTCGGGTCGTAGAACCTGGACGCGCATTGAAAGCTACTCGCTGCAGCAGCCCCGTCGGCTCTGTCCCCCTCGAGGTGGTTCACCCGATACACCGTTTTCATCGAATCCTGTTCGACAGTGGCGCTGTGCGGTGTCATGTCGGATCCCACGCCAGCCCAGCCTACTACGAAGGACTGGCCCGTCGCCGCCCCACGATCTAGTGATATTGCCGTCTGGTAGCTCTTTACTGGCACTGTCCCTCGTGTAAGCCCAAAGCCCCCGTTGTGATCCACGTATTCTACTACCGGAGTGCAGGTGGTGACCATTTCGGACCCATTTACGCTGAGTTTATCACGTTCGCACAGCGCCTGATCTGGGTACACTGTCGTCACTGTCGCAGCGTGTCCCAGTACCGCCGCGAACACCGAGAAGAGCGCCATCACGACATGCAGTGTACGCCTCTTATCCTGCCCTAGTCGGCTCCGGCCCGTTGCCGTTGCCGCTGGCACTCGTGCTCGATGCGATGTATTGCCCATGGTGGTGTTTCCTTATTGTGACTTTCAGTGCCTGTTTAGCTGATCCAGGTAGTAGTTTGCTGATGTTTTTCCTCTACTGCGGTAGTTTCGCGTATTACGCCTACTTATATAATTGAGGTTTCGTCACAATTTGTTGCTCACCGAAAAGTAATGCGGTTCACTTTAGACCAGCAAAAACCCACCGCACCCACAACTTCCTATACTCCCACACCTCATCCTCTGAGGCATTTTGCTCATAAAGCCGTGAGAGTTTTATCTTATGATTTTCAATCGTTTGAGCCGCTAAGCCCACTAAACCTTGCTCCCCAAACCGATACCCCAGAAAATCAAATCCTTTCGATATTCGCCCGATATAGGTCTTATTCTTCGCCAGTTTGTATCGCAAACCCGATACAATTTGATGCATCTTCTTTACAAGACGTTTCAAAACTCGACGCGTTGGGATCAAAATCACCCAATCATCCATATACCTCGCATAAGCACAGTTTCTCGGAATCATCTTATCCAACGACTTGAGCATTAACGCTCCCATCAACGGTGATAACGGACAGCCCTTGGCGATCCCAAGCTCTATGAGATCGTGTTCTCCGAAACGTAACTCCACTCGGTTCATGTATTGCTGTAACACATCTAATACTCGCCTATCCTTGATGTGCTTCGAACAAATTTGGTGTAACACATCGTGTGATGTGCTCGCGTAAAAATCCGCGATGTCTGATTTAATCACAAACTGGTACAGGTTCTGATCACAAGACACAACGCCCGCCCCATCACTTACTTGCTTTGTCAAATAACCCCTCACTCGATTAACCGCACCCTTTAAACCACCATTGCCGGTCAGGTGATGACAGCGTCTGTCCATCTTGGTGCCTAATAACGGCGTTAAAACGATTGTCATCGCCTTTAATACCACCGCATCCATCGAGGACCAGCGGGTGAGGGCATGACCATTTTTCGAGCCTAACACCTGTAATGGCGAAAGTTGGTAACGGCCCGTAAGTAAATGTTCTCGGATCGTCTCTCTGCGCGTGGACCAATGCAAACTCAAATCCCAGATGTCGCTGTTTGCATCCTTGGAAAGGCGCCGCTTATCGACGTGCGTCATTGCCGCGTCCAGTACCTCATTACTGGCAATTCGACTCATGAGATTGCTGGCAAAGTGCTGTTTATCTGGCTTCATCTGTTATTCTGTCTCGTCGTCACGCTTGCACTAAAAAGATTATAAGGCAGTAGTCGAGAGGTTAATGTGTGGCAAGCTGTTCACCATGTTATTAACCACGTTACTATTCACGTTACTATTCACGTTACTTAGCCGTGTTGAGCGGAGGGGGGACGGGAGGGGAGGCTGGCTACCCGGTGCTTACCTTTGGATTCCAGATCAAGTATCTGGAATGACGTGAACCAAACTTGTATGGGTATGACGTAGCCGCGATGAGTGCAGCGAATCGAGGGAGAGCCAGGCTGCGAGGTGCTTACCTGTGGATTCCAGGTCAAGCCTGGAATGACGTGAACCAAATTTGGGTGAGTATGACGTAGCCGCGATGAGCGCAGCGAAGAGTCTGAGTGTCTATCAGGCGTAAAAACCATTTTTGGCATACAATTCCTAACAATACCTACTATCAATACCTACTATTACACATTACTTTAATACCTACTAAGCGCCTCTTAAACACATCGCAAGATAACAGTACAATATATTAGAACAAGGAAACCGGCTGTTTTGCTCGAGCAACATAAACAAGAAAGACGATTCAAACAATCGAAACAGTGGATCGTTGTTACTGATTTGGATGGCTCTTTATTGGACCACCATGATTATCAATGGAATGCTGCAAAACCAGTACTCTCTGCGCTGCAAACCAACCATATCCCAGTCATTTTTAATACCAGCAAAACTCAAGCCGAATCATTACAATTACAACATCAAATGTTCGGTTTGGCCTATCCGCACCCCATGATTGTGGAAAATGGAGGGGCCGTTGTGATTCCCAATGGCGGCATTTTGCCTGCTGGTATTAAAACCTTTGGCCCCGCTAACCGAGAGATGAAACCCTATCTTTCACAACTGCAAACGCGCTTTCAATTTTCGCCGATCACCGACATGACGCTTCAAGAGGTTGTCACCCAGACCGGCCTTGATGAAGAACGAGCCCAACAAGCTCGACAGAGAAGTTACACCGAACCCATTGTTTGGCTGGATACAAATGACCAGCTCGAAGCGTTCAAAACAGAGCTAAATCAGCATCAACTCACATTGATCAAAGGCGGGCGCTTCTTTCATGTATTGGGATCTTTTGATAAAGGTCTGGCGTTACAATGGCTGACTGAACAATATGCAGGTGTTTTGGATGCTCCGCCTAAGGTGTTGGCGTTAGGGGATGGCAATAATGATGTTCCAATGTTGGAAGTTGCGGATTATTCCGTTTTAATTAAATCACCCATTAATCCATGGCCTGAATTATCGGCCTCTTTAGCCTCGCGGGTGATCAAAACGGAAGCGGTCGGTCCCCAAGGGTGGGCTGAGGCGGTTGAGCAATGGCTAGCTACTGTTATTGTTAACACAACAAGTGTTAAGACAACATGTGTTAAGACAGAAAGTGTTAAGACATCAGGATGTGATTAAAAAGATCGACACAGCGATATAACGAAAACACGACAGGACGACAGGACGACAGGAGAGTACGTTTATGGGGGATTTTTTTCAAGCGGGGGTGGTGACCACCTTACACAATTTAGTGGATCGCCCAACAACCGAATTAGAAACAGAGTTGCAACGCTTTTCGACGCAGCGTCCGATGGGCTTAATATTGCCCTCGCTGTATTCGGAATTGAGTCGACCCGCGTTAGAGAACATTGTCAGTGTGCTTGCCGATGTGCCTTATCTGCAGCAAATCGTAGTCGGCCTTGATCGTGCTGATGAAAAAGAATTCCAACACGCGCTCGAGTTTTTTGGGCGATTGCCACAACAAGTGGATGTGCTGTGGAACGACGGTCCGAGGTTACGCGCTATTGATCGGCAATTAAAAGAAGAAGACATTGCGCCGACCATTTTAGGAAAGGGGCGAAACGTTTGGTATTGCTTAGGCTACATGCTTGCATTAAATAACTGTGAAGCCATCGCCATACACGATTGCGACATCGTGACCTATCAATCGAGCTTGTTGGCTCGCTTGATTTACCCTGTCGCCAACCCAAATTTTGATTATCAATTTTGCAAGGGCTACTACGCGCGCATCAATGCCGACCACATCACCCACCAAGGTCAGCTGAGGGGGCGCGTGGCTCGCTTGATGGTGACGCCTTTGATCCGTTCATTAAAGCGCGTACTGGGTCCGATTCCGTATTTGGATTATCTGGACAGCTTCCGTTACCCATTGGCCGGTGAGTTTTCCTTTCGCAAGGACGTCATCCAAGGTTTGCGAATTCCCAGCGATTGGGGTTTGGAGATTGGTATTTTATCCGAACTGGAGCGTAATTACGCGCTGAATAAATTATGCCAAGTGGACATTGCCGACATCTACGATCATAAACATCAAGATCTGTCGGCGAATAACCCCACGGAAGGGTTGTCTCGAATGTCGATCGACATTGCTAAGGCCGTATTTCGAAAATTAGCCACCTATGGCACCGTGTTTAATCAAGAAACCTTTCGCAGTATCAAGGCGGCGTATTTTCGCCATGCACTGGAATTGATTGAGACCTACCGCAACGACAGCATGATGAATGGCTTGGTGTTTGATACCCACGCCGAAGAGCAAGCGGTGGAACTCTTTGCCGCCAACATCATGAAAGCCGGCGAATTCTTCTTAAATAATCCGATGGAAACGCCGTTTATTCCCAGCTGGAATCGCGCCATCAGTGCCATTCCAGATGTCTTGGATCAAATGAAAGCGGCCGTTGCAGCGGATGCTCAAGAATTTAAATCATGAATCAAACAGCCGCGCCTTCCTTGATTGAGCAAGTCATTTTCCATTTGGAAAAAGTGTACCCGGATATCGATCACCACACATTGGCCACACAGTTAATTGAAGCCTTTCAATTGAATGGCGTGGCTGAATCGCTGCAGCAGCGTCAGAAGAAGCGTCAGAATCATTGGGATGAATCGGATGTCCTGTTGATCACCTATGGGGATTCGGTCCGCATCCCACCGGGCTCTGCAAACGATCCTGATATAGCGCAGGAGCGACCGCTGCAAACCTTGCATCAGTTTTGGCGCAGTCACCTTAAAACCTTTATCAATGCGGTGCACATCTTACCGTTCTTTCCATTCAGTTCGGATGATGGCTTTTCTGTAATGGATTATACCTTGGTGAACCCCAGCCTTGGCGAATGGCAAGATATCCAAGCGTTCAGTAAAGACGTTACCTTGATGTCGGATTTGGTGATCAATCACGCCTCGGCTCGTGGTCAGTGGTTTCAAAACTATTTGAAAAACCACCATCCCGGTGCGGATTATTTTGTCGAAGGCGATCCACAAGACGATCTTTCTCAAGTCGTGCGGCCGCGTACCAGCCCGCTATTGAAAACGGTTACAACCAAGCAAGGCACGCGACATGTTTGGTGCACGTTCGGTCATGATCAGGTGGATTTGAATTTCGCGAACCCTGAGGTGCTGCTGGCGTTTGTTCGCATCATAGAAACATATTTTCAACAAGGCATACGATGGTTGCGTTTAGACGCCATTGCTTTTTTGTGGAAAGAAGTGGGCACTCCGTGCATTCATTTGCCGCAAACCCACGAAATCGTGCGCTTATTACGTCTGTTGATTGAACACCGATGCCCGGATGCGGTCATAGTAACCGAAACTAATGTACCCAATGATGAGAACCTGACGTATTTAGGCAACGCCAACGAAGCCCACATGGTCTATAACTTTTCATTGCCGCCGTTGTTGATTCATACCTTGTTAAGCGGCAATGCTCATCACATAAAATCCTGGTTAATGAGCATGCCGCCGCCCAAATTGGGCACCAGTTATTTGAATTTCATTGCGTCTCATGATGGCATCGGCTTACGCCCCACGGAGCAATTGCTCTCAGATCAAGAGCGCGCCGACATTGTCACGACCCTAAAAACGTTTGGCGCCAAAATCAGCAGTCGTGAGGTGGAACCCAATGTTGTGAAGCCGTACGAAATCAACATCAGTTTGATCGATGCATGCAAAGGTACACACAAAGGGCAAGACCAATGGCAGATGGCTCGGTTTATTTGCGCGCATGGGGTTATGTTGGCATTGGAAGGCATTCCGGCGTTTTACATTCACAGCTTGTTGGGCACTGAAAATGACAACGATAAAGTCAAACACACGGGCCATAACCGATCGATCAATCGCCATCGGTGGGATTACCATCAACTGCTTGAAGCCTTAGATGACGCCAGCTCGTTATCACATCAAGCCTTGGTGCAGCTCAGTGTATTAACGACGTTACGTAAACAGCAAGCCGCGTTTCATCCGAATGCGCCGAGAACCATTTTGCATTTAGAGGACCATTGGTTAGCATTTTGGCGCCAAGCGCTGACGCCAGCGGATCAGGGTACGGAAACACGATCTGATGAACCACCTATTTATCAGCAAATTTTTGCGGTTTTCAATATGTCTGATCAAGAACAGCGGTTATCATTAGCCGATCTGAATTTAGATCCTAACCGGCCTTGGCAAGACTTAGTGTCTGGGGTTGCGGTGCGTGATTTGTTGGGAACCCTCTCGTTACCGCCTTACGCGTTTGTGTGGCTTTCAAATCTGTAAATAACATACTTATAAATAGGTATCCGTCATGTCTCAACCCTCGGCTTCGCCTCCCTCGCCACCTCCCGCCACCCCTCCCACTTCAAGAGTGTTGGCTTTTTACGGCAAGTGTGTGATGGCCTTAGTGGTGTTGATCACTGTGTGTGTCTTTGGTGCCTGGACATACCGAGGGCATCAGGTAAATCAGGTGTTTGAAGCTTACCTAGAAGCCACACAGCAATTGTTGAAAAGTAATGCATTGGATCGCTGGGTTAGGCTCGAGCAGCGCACCCGCTCTGAAGCGGGTTGGCAAACGCACACGTTGCAATTTTTTGGTAAAGTGGGTTCAGAGGAGCAGGCGCGTCAGTTTAAGGGGTTGATCGTGATCGATTTTGGCGAAATCCCGTTCCACCCAACGTTTTATACGGCCACCATGCACCTTGATTGGTTGACCGAGCAACCGGGCAACCCCGACTTAAAATTCATTCACTGTCAGTTAATTCCGCAAATTCGTCAAATCGAAATCAACTGCGATTCGTATCCGCTGGAGTATCAATTGGAGCTGGATGAAGCGGCCATTAACGTAGCGTTGGCGCCCACGCAGCATGCGCTTTGGGTGTCTGAATTTGGGGATCAACTGACCGGTAAATGGAATATTCCCGAAATCCGAATTGACATTGATGCGCTGTACCAATTTAAATTCCAAGAAAACACGCTTCGTTATGAAGTGAATTTGGATGGAACGGAGAATCTGGAAGCTCGTTTGAATCACTTAGTTCAGGGTCGAGTCGATGCGAAAACAGAATTACAGATTCAAAATCTGACGGCAACTGGCTTAGGCGTGTTGGATGATGCGGTTAAAACCGAGGTGGTGTTTCAAAATACCCAGATCAACACAGAGCAACAATTTGATGCGGGGTTACTTAACTTAGAGTTTGATTTAAACGCGGACAGTATTGAGCCTGAATTTGCGTGTGCTAATCAGGCGGCCTTTCGTTATCAAGTCGAAAACCTAAATCCGGATGCGTATTCAGAATTAAACAAAGCCCTGAAGGCAATGGAAGCAGACGATCCGCGCAAGAGTCAACAGAGTTCTGATGCATTGACGAACGTGTATGAAACCTTTTTGTTGGATGTGCTCAGCCATAATCCCAGCGTTGCGTCATCATTCGCATTAACCCACGACAAATCGGATGTATTTACCAGCCAATTTGATTACCAATTCCATACCAAAGTCTCACCTTTAACAGCCGAGCGATTCTGGCAAGACGAGCTGTTATTAGAAGACAGTCGTATGGCGTGGCGGCTGTTTATTTCCAACGCTTTTATAAACTGCCCAGAGGTTGCCCAGTTAGCAGGCTATTTAGATCAGGGGTTGGAATTGGGCTTATTGACCATGGATGAGCAGGGTGATCAACGGGTGGAGTTTGTGTATAACCCAGGTCAAGCGGTATTAAATAAACGAGATGTCACGACGTACATTAAGAATTTTTATAACATGTTAACGCTGATGGCGAAGCCCTCATCGTCTTAATCGTTCGTGTTGCAAGAACATCACCTCAGACTGTAAGAGCGTCAGGGTAGGAAGCACCGAGTTGAATGAGTGCATAATGTGGCTGGGAGCACTTACCTTTGGATTCCAGATCAAGTCTGGAATGACGCTTAGCGAGCTGGGAGCACAGACCTAAGTAAGCACGTCACCCCAAACTTGATTTGGGGTCCACGGCGGTCGGCACGATATTACTGCGAGGGTGATCTTGCATGGGAGCAATAACCCCTGGATGCCAGATCAAGTCTGGCATGACGACCAAATCAAAGTCATGACGACACAGTGAGTGTTTAGCAAGAACGTCACCCCAGACTGCAAGAACGTCACCCCAGACTGTAAGAACGTTACCCCAGACTGTAAGAACGTCACCCCAAACTTGATTTGGGGTCCACGGCGGTCGGCACGATATTACTGCGAGGGTGATCTTACATGGGAGCAATAACCCCTGGATGCCAGATCAAGTCTGGCATGACGGTACAGTTACAACTATCTCATTACAGAAACAAAGACACCTAATCCAATAATGGCGGCGCCTACATACACATTCCAATTAAGGGATTCACCTAAAATAAAGTGTGCCAACGTTGGCACAATAAAAAAAGCCATGGCCGCAAAGGGATAAGCGAGTCTGAGAGGGACGTTTTTTAAGGCGATGAACCACAACAAAGTGGCAACACCATAGACTGTCATTGTCAGCAGTACTTTCAAACTGAAAAGGGAGGGCAAAAAGCCCGATGGGGTTAAGACAATGTCTTGCGATGCCCATTTAAATAAAATTTGGCCCGCCGAAATCAAAAAAATAGTGAATATGATTAACGAGACTTGAGAAAATGACATCACAGCCCAAGCATGCGTCTTAAGGTCGCATCTTTATTGATAAAATGATGTTTCAATCCTGCAATCCCATGAAATAATGCCAAAAACACCAGCGCATGGGCCAGCGTATCATGAAGGTCACCCGCAATATCTTCTTGCTGCTCAATAGAAAAGGGCAGTGCCGGGAGAGTAAACAGGCCAAAGATGTCAATGCCTTGACCTTTAGCCGTTGAAATCAAATACCCACTGAGCGTAGTCAGTAAAATCAAAATATACAAAATTTTGTGCACCACCCAAGACGCTCTGATCTCCCACACTTTCAAACTGGCGATTGGGCTCGGTAAGCCGACATTGAAATGCCAAAGGATTCGAAGCAATAACAGTGTGAATACTATGAACCCTATACTTTTGTGTAATGCCGGAAAGGTCCGATAATTAGGATCGTAATAGGTGAGATCCACCATGTAATCGCCTAAAAAAAACAACCCGACAATCAATACGGCCATGCTCCAGTGAAGCAGGATGGTCATTAAACCGTATTGACTCGGGCTGTTTTTGATGTGCATCCGCGGTAACGCGTTACTTCTTTAAGCTGTCTTGCTTGTCTAATTGACGAATGCCTTCGATGGATAAAAAGACTTCAGCCGTGGTGGAAGCGGGCCCTAGGTTGTAATCAATGCCAAAATCTTTGAGGGACAAGGTTGTGCGGCCTTCAAAACCTTGTCGGTAGCCGCCCCATGGGTCCGCGCCACCGCCGATGTATTCGACATCAATGATCACGTCTTTGCTGATGCCTTTTAACGTCAGGGTGCCGGTCAGTTCGGCGGTCTCATCACCGGTCATTTTGACGGACTTGCTTTCAAAAGTGGCTTTGGGAAATTTATCAACGTCGAAAAAGTCTTCGTTTTTAAGGTGTTTGTCGCGCTCTGCATGGTTGGAGTTCAAGCTGGCCATATCGATTTCGACAGAAATGGCGGTGTCTTCGGGTTTGGCTTTATCAAACTGAAACTGGCCATCGAACTGATCAAAACGACCCCATAGCCAACTGTAGCCGAGATGCTTGATGCGAAATTGAATGAACGCATGCGCGCCTTCAACGTCGATTTTGTATTGAGACGCACTGACCATTCCTGAAATGCCCAGTAACAAACAGCCGATTAGGCCGGTTTTAAGCCGTTTATTCATGTGGTTTAACCTCCTGATAAGATAATCATTAAGTGCTGGTATTCTTTCGTATAGCTTCTAAAATTACAACTGTTGAACGGGACCAATAGAGGCCCAATTGAAGAATCACTGGAGAATAAACGCTTGAAACACAAACTGTCTGTCATTGAGGCTCGAATCATTGGCGTGCTGTTAGAAAAAGAAGTCGCCACGCCGGACGTATACCCGATGACGTTAAACGCTTTAACCAATGCCTGTAATCAGAAAAGCAGT
>CAZECE010000159.1:0-22650 GCA_964510525.1 uncultured Pseudomonadales bacterium
GCCAGAAGCTGGACTGTTGAACCATAGTCAAGAGACCAGTTGGTTTCTGTCATGCCTGCGGCTTCTGGCATCAGCGTAACGGCCTCTGACCATTGATTGGGATCACCAAATTGCTTGTTTCTTTGTGTGATATTGTCTTGGCAAAACTGAGTAAACGAGGCGCCGTCAATCTGTGTTGGTTCGCCTGTACATTCTGAATTAAAGAAAAAGCTTTCCGTGGCGCCAACGGCAGGGTAATCGACTGCAATGCAGTTTTGGTCATTCAATTGATACAGCTGGGGTTTTTCCATATCGTTTGTGAGCGCAGATTCGATGAGGTCGCATTCGAGGTTAGCTGTTTCAGTGATGTCATTTAAGTTGTTGGCTATTTCTTGTGATGAAGCAGTAACGTCGCCATCTTCGTCTTCATCAATGCACCCTTGTAGGCAAAGAGAAAAAAGAGCGACTGTGACTAACAGTAATTTGGAGTTACGAGGTTTATTTTCGGTTGGATTATTCATCATCTTGCTCACATGTTAAAAGCCAAAAGCTGATGCAATCCTTGCAAACAATATAAAAACGTTGGTTCCTAACGTTTCTAGAGACGTCATCCTAATAGGGTGGTTAAAAAGTGTCCATATGGTAAGTGGCTGATTTCACATTACTTTACAATTTGCTACCTCGTGTTTATAGAGTAATTATGAGATCGCTGGAAAATAATAAGGGAGAAAGCATCCGTGCTTTCTCCCTGAGTGGGACCCAATGGGGTTAAGAGGTGGGGTTGTTACTCGTTTATTTTTATTGCAACGAAGCGTGCTCGACCTCGTCGATGAATTTGCACTGGGATGACTTTGTTGGGCTCGAGTTCAGCAACCAGCGTTTTGAAGGTCCTGATTGAGGTGACTTTCTCGCCACCAATTAATGTGATGATGTCGCCCGAACGAATGTCGGCTTCTTTGGCAGGACCCGAGCCGACGTAGCTGACGGACACACCGTGTTTTAACTCCCAACGTTTCTTTTGTGAGTCTGTTAACGCTTCAACTTGAATGTTTAAGCGGTTCTGTGAGCTGCTTTGTTTGGAGGGGGTGGCCGCTGTTATATCGTTTTCGTCATGTGGCAGCTCACCAATGGTCACTTTGATGGTTTTGCGCTTGCCATTTCGCATGACGTGCAGTTTGGCGACATCGCCTGGTTTGCTGCGCCCAACGAGAGGCGGTAAATCGGATGCCAAGTCCAGTGGTGCGTTGTTGTATTTTAAGATGACATCGCCCGGTTTGAGGTTGGAATCTTTTGCTGGGCTGTCTTGTAAAATTTCAGCGACCAGCGCACCGGCTGGTTTTTCCAGTCCAAATGACTCAGCTAAATCACGATCGACCTCTTGGATGAGCACGCCTAGCCAGCCTCGGCTGACATGGCCATCTTCTTTCAGTTGCGCGACTACTTCAAGCGCCATATCAATCGGAATGGCAAACGACAGCCCCATGAACCCGCCAGTGCGACTGAAAATTTGGGCGTTTAGGCCTATCACTTCGCCATCCAAGTTAAAGAGCGGACCTCCAGAGTTGCCTGGATTGATGGCAACGTCCGTTTGAATAAAAGGGACATAGTTATCTTGCGGTAAGCTGCGGCCTTTGGCACTGACAATGCCTGCGGTGACCGTATTTTCAAACCCATAGGGGGAGCCTATGGCAACAACCCATTCGCCCACTTTTAAAGATTCCGATTGGCCCAGATTAACGGTTGGGAATTCGGAGCCTTTGATTTTAAGTAAAGCTAAGTCAGAGCGCTTGTCTTGGCCGATCAGGTCGGCTTTAAATTCTCGTCGGTCAGTCAATCGTACATAGATTTCATCGGCGTCTTGAATGACGTGCTGATTGGTGAGGATGTACCCGTCATTGGAAATAAAAAAACCAGACCCAAGCGACTGTTTCTCTTGGTTCTGCGGAGGCGTTGGGGTTTCGCCAAAAAAATAGCGAAAGATTTCAGGGATATCTTCTTGTTGTGGAGCTAAAAAAGGTTGTCCGCGCCAGTTTTTGGTTTTCTGAATGGTGCTGATGTTGACGACGGCGGGGCCGTGCTTTTCGACCAGCGACGTAAAGTCTGGCAGAGTGAATGCTTGGCTTAATGTGCTGAATGCCGTGAGAGTGGTAGCTAATAAGAATAAAAAAGTGCTGTGACCAAAAGCTCGTGCTGTTTTCATTGTGGTTGACTGCTCCTGTATATCTTCAGTGGTTACATCGACTGGTTGGGTAGAAGAAAGTTCCTATTCGTTGAGCTGGATGGGCTGTTTTACGGTGACTTTAAAATCTTTGGCAAGGTATTTGGCGTAAGCGCTTGTTGATGCGCGTTTTTTGAAGATTGCTGTTGTGATCAGTAATGCTAAAAGGCCAAAGGTGAAGGTGCTGATGTCGATTATCATGGGTGATTGAGTGAACGTGGACGCCAGGCTGTGTCCCAGGTAGCCGCAGGTGATAAGTACTAATATCAGTGCCAGTAAAGGAAATTGGTATTGGTAAGCATGAGTCAATACCGCCGGGTTGGGGCTGCATTGGAGTTGCCAATGTTGGCCTGGTTTTAGTGGCCTCTGAAAGGCATTAAACTCTTCGACGGGCAGACTGAGAGCATGCCGGTTGTTTTTGGTCGAGCGATGCAACGACAGTGAAGTGCTGTTGATGCAGTGTCCTAAGTGTTGGCACCCAGGGCATAAGCCTGAAGCAACGGGCTTTAAGGTGACGGTGTTGGCCTGTATGTCTGTTATTTTGAACTCGAATGTGGACACAGTGAAACGTGAGGTAGCTGGGTTTAAGTGAGGCGAATGGGTTATTGGGAAACGTTGATAGATTCTATGATTTTATAACCGGTTTCAGGGGGAATATCCCCGACGAGGGTCGCGGTATAGGCTTTCTTTTTAGGCAATTGATTGTTAGGTAATGGCTGGTTTGGTAATGGATGGTTAGGTAATTGGAATAGGCGGGTGGTGAATAGGGTGGCGCCATGCTGCGAGGTCGGAGGAATCGTGGCCTTTGCGGTAACGGGTTCAAAGAAAATAGAAAAAGAGGATAGGCCGTCTGTGTACATTTTCATGGCCATGGTTTCCAGCGCAGAGCGATTGTTAACAACGGGGTTGTCTGCGGCTTGGAATCCTTCTGGCAGCCAGGTAATTGTCCAGCGGATTTTTAACGCCTCGGTAGGGCCTTCGAGTTTGTGTTCCATAATGTGCTCAGGATTGACGTCTGGGTTGATGCTGAAGTCGCTTGCGGATACGTTTGCCATTAACGTCAGTGAGGTAAATTCAAAGCTTTCGAGAACGTTGCCTTGATCATCCAGGGTTTGGGACTTCATCAGTAGCGAGGTTTCTGGGTCTAGCCAGAACTGGTAATGCAGCCGGTGACGATCTTTGGGTTGAGCATTGATTTGAATGGCGTTTAGCCCAGCAATGCGGTGGCCTTGGGTTTCTGAGATGTGGTATATCTGATCGAGTTGGCTTTGCACTTCTGCAATCCGGCGATGCAGCGGAGTGGGTTGATCTTTTTTATACAGCGAGGCGGCTTTTTTCCCTGGCAAAATGCAAGTGAGCTCATCGCCTTTGCGGATGATTTCGGCCATGGGGCCGTTCAGCTGGGTAATGCGCTCGTGTTCTACGTTGTCGATGTTGGCGTGTAGGTAGCGGATCGATCGCATCTCATTACCCACTCTGTGTACAAAGCGCCCTTCCATATTTTGATGCGTGAGTTGATGGTTCATCATTGACAGTCGTTCCGTCGGTGTCATGGCGGCCATTGCAGGTGTTGCTACCCAATGCAGTAGGGTGCTGAAGAGTAAGGTCAAGGCTGTTTGGATGATTGTCATGGCGTTTCAAATGCTCATGGTGAATGGTTGGCGGGGCGTATGTTGGCGTTATTGTCAGAATCGAGACTGCCAGAATCGAGGTCAACCACTCTCGCCAGGGTGACGCTGTGCGATGGCCCGATCATGGTGGCCGATCCGGTGTGCATCATGTAGTAGCGATTGAACTTGGCTCTGTCTTCCGCTGCCAGTTTGGCGAAGTCTTCTAATGATGGTCTGTTTTTAGATACAGGTGTTGAGTAGGTCACTGGAATCTGTTGCGACGCTGGTGGTGTGTTAGACACTGGTGTGTTAAATGGGCTTCTTTCAACAGAGGCGGTAATATTTGTTGTGCCCAGTGATGAGGGGGGCGTTTCACCATACCAATACGTAGACGATATCATGGCGATAAACAAACAGGCCGCGGCAGCCAATGACGGGAGCCAGTGCTTTTTCCTGGGCGCTCGTCTAGGTGTTGATGGTGTAGGTGTTGATGATGTGGCTGCTGTGTTTTGATGAAGGCGTTGAACGGATTCCGTAATGGGAGCGTCTGATTGAATGGCTTTGATGACTTTTTCTGAGAAGCACTGTTGTTGAGATAAAGATAACGAAGGCGTGGTGGCACCGGATTGGTGATGTAAGTGGTCACTAATGTATTGATATGAAAGCAGTTTTTTTGTTGTGTCAGCTTGGTTGGCGTTAACTTGTAATGACTCGAGCAGGGTGTGGGTCTCCGCCTTCGACAGTTCGCCATCGAGTAACGCGGACAGCTGTTCCGAGGTGTTGGGCTTGTTGTGTCTGTTGGTGTCGTTGTTCATTGCTTTTCTGATTATCTACCTAAGTGTCTCTTTATATCTTTAAATAGCGGTTCTTTAAATAGTTAGTCTTTAATTTAAAAGGGTTATTCCATCCCTTCAATCCATCTCTTCAATGCGCTTACTGATGCTCTCTCGAGCTCTGAAAATTCTCGATCGAACGGTGCCAATCGGGCATTCCATGATGTGACTGATGTCTTCATAGCTTAAGCCTTCCAATTCTCTGAGTAAGAAAGCGACTTTAAGTTCCTCAGGAAGTTCCGCAAGGCTTTGATCGATGACTTTTTTGAGATCTTCTGCCATCAACTGGCGCTCAGGGGTGGCTTGTTCTTGAAGTTGTGGCCGGCCCATTTGGCTGGCTTCATCAAATTCTTCGTTGTGGCTGCTGGGCGTTCGATGCCTTGAGCTGAGATGGTTTTTGGCGGTGTTGATTCCAATTCGATACAGCCAGGTATAAAAGGCACTGTCTTGGCGGAAATTGGGCAGTGCTCTATAGGCTTTTATAAAGGTCTCTTGCGCGATGTCTTCTGCCGTTGCTGAGTCTTTGACCATTCTGTTAGCCAAAGATACAATGCGCGACTGGTACTTTTTTACCAGCAGATCAAAAGCTTGTAGATTGCCATTCAGCGTCGCTTCAATAAGAGCCAGGTCTGCTTCAGCGTCTGACATGGGTGCATCTGACTTGGGTGCGTCTGACATGGGGGATGAGTGTCTCATTACGATGCAAAGCGAGCAGTCTACTTTATCTTTGAAATCAATTAAATAGAGAGTGCTCCCCAGTCTTTTTTAAAGTGAGGAATTTGGCGTGGACGTATTTGATGTCGTGGTGGTGGGCAGTGGGGCGGCGGGTTTGGCGGTTGCCTTAAACCTGCCTTCGACACTTAAAGTGGCGGTGCTGAGTAAGGCCAACTTAACGGAGGCCAATACTTATTATGCGCAAGGTGGATTGGCGTCGGTATTAAGTCATCATGATTCCATGGATTCTCATATTAATGACACGCTGAGGGCTGGAGCTGGATTGTGTCATGCTGATGTGGTGGCGCAAATTGTTAAGCAAGGCCCTAAAGTCATACATTGGCTTCAAGCACAAGGCGTTGAGTTCACGGTTGAAGATGGTAATGCTGAACAGCCGCACTTGACGCAAGAAGGCGGTCACAGTCATCGCCGCGTTTGGCATGTTGCGGATGCAACTGGGGTGGCCATCTCAAAAATGCTGGTGGAGAAAGCCCGTCAGGCGGACAACATACATTGGTTTGAAGGATTCTTGGCGGTGGACCTTATTATGGCTCAACCATCTTTAGGAGACCCATCTTTAGGAGATCTATCCTTAGGAGCTGCATCTAGAAAAGGGGAGCCGTCGCGCGTTGCTGGGATTTATGTGTTTGATGTTCAAGCCCAATGCGTGAAAACCTTTCGTGCAGATCATGTGGTATTGGCAACAGGTGGTGCGAGTAAGGCATACCTTTATACCAGTAATCCTGATGTTGCGACCGGCGACGGTGTGGCCATGGCTTGGCGAGCCGGGTGTCGGGTTGTGAATATGGAATTCAATCAATTTCATCCGACCTGTTTGTACCACCCCAAAGCGCCGTGCTTTTTAATTACCGAGGCGATGCGTGGCGAGGGTGCTCGCTTGTTAGGAGCTGACTTGCAACCTTTTATGCATAAATACGATGAGCGCTTGGAGTTGGCGCCACGTGACATCGTGGCGCGTGCTATTGATCATGAGATGAAATCTTTAGGGTTGGAGTCGGTGTGGCTTGATATTTCTCATCGGCCTGCTGATTTTGTTAAAGGGCACTTTCCAATGCTGTATCAAAAGCTTCAGGTGTTAGGTTTGGATATTACGAAAGAACCTATACCCGTGGTGCCTGCGGCGCACTACACCTGTGGTGGTGTCTTGACGGATGTGAATGGTCGCACGGATGTTTTAGGGCTGTATGCCGTGGGTGAGACGGCTTGTACGGGATTGCATGGTGCAAACCGTATGGCGAGTAATTCTTTGCTTGAGTGTTTAGCTTTGGGGTTTTCGGCGGCTCAAGATATTGGTTTACGTCCTTTGCGGAAAGGGCATGAAGATGCTTTGCCAGAATGGGACGACAGTCAGGTAACCGATTCTGATGAAGATGTGGTTATTTCTCATAACTGGCATGAGTTGCGACAATTTATGTGGGATTACGTTGGTATTGTGCGTACCGATAAGCGCTTGCAGCGGGCGCATAATCGCATCAAATTGTTGAAATCTGAGATTGCAGGGTATTATTCCAATTATAAAATTAATGTTGGGCTATTGGAGTTGCGTAATTTAGTGTTGGTGTCCGAACTTATTATTCGTTCCGCGATGTTGCGTAAAGAAAGTCGAGGTTTACATTACTCACTTGATTATCCAAAGACACTTCCTGCCGCACAAGATACGGTTCTTACTCCTGATTAACGTAATGCGTCGGCTTTTTTTTAAGAATTTTTAAAGTTTTCTAAAGTTTTTTTAATTTTTTTTTTAAAAAAAAGTGATTTATTTGCAATAAATTCGTTTATTTAAAAAATTTTGCTATGCTAACCAAAGACATGGCAGTATTCAGCTATGTGTGCTTAGAGTGTTTTGCAGGTTTTTTTAAAAGAGGAATGACCTAAAAAACATTTTATAGCTACAGATTGTGATGAGCTGTGGCGTTAGTGAAACTGACTAATAGAGTAAGGAGAGGCAAATGCCTGTAGCAAAGAAAACAACTCGTAAAGTAATGACTCCAGAGCAGAAAGTCAAAAAGCTGGAAACAGAATTGGTGGCAACCGATAAAGCCATCAAAGCTGCCAAAGCCAAGACTGTTAAGCTAAAAGCGCAGTTAAAGAAAGCGAAAGCAACTGCTTTAAAAGCTAAGAAAGCCGCTGCTGCAAAATTGGCTGCTGCTAAGAAAGCCGCTGCTAAGAAAGCTGCTGCGAAAAAAGCCGCTGCTAAAGCTAAAAAAACGGTTAAGAAAGCGGTAAAACGCAAGCCAGTTGCTAAGAAAAAGCCTGCTGCTAAGAAGCCAGCTGCTCGTAAGACTGCTGCTAAAAAGCCAGCGGCTAAGAAAAAAGCCACTGTTGCTCGTAAGCCTGCTGCTAAAAAGCCTGCGGCCAAAAAAGCCGTTGCTAAGAAGCCAGCTGCTCGACGCAAGGCTGTTAAAAAAGCTTCTTAAGTTGATCTAAGAAGCTGAGTGTAAGGGACGAGGCATATAATTCAGTAGCAAACACAGTTTGCGGTATGCTTCGTCTGACACTTGATCTTTGAATATTCTGTAACGCTTTCTTTTTTTTCCTTCCTTTACAACTAAAGCAATTCCAAGTCTTCCGATTCTTGCGTGTTGCAATGCTATTTTGATTCTTTTCCCTGTTTGGATTCCCGTTTTAGCTTTGGTTTGGGTTTGTGTAAACCACGAATCGCCATCATGATGAATGGATTTGAGGTGCCAGGGTGCTGTTTGTCTTTTAATGCGGTGTTGGTGAACAAAACCGCTAAAAATCACGATGGCTGCCAGAGCGCATTTTGCTAATACAATGAGGAAGCCAAGTGTGGCATGGCTATATTCTGGAGATGCGGGAATGTGGCTTATTGAAATCGCGCCAAGAGCGCAGGCATGTAAGCTCCAGTTAAGGGTGTTGGCCAGCCGGCTGGGTTTAAGCGTAACCTGGATGTTGAGTGCGCTTGAGTATTTCATCAATCATCAGTTTGATGTTTTGATCTGGTGGCGTTTCATGGTTTAACAGCCAGTTAAATAAATCCGTGTCTGGGTATTCTAGGAGTTGTTCGAATAAAGCTTTTTGCGGCGCTGGCAGCTGATTATAATGCTGTTCGAAAAAGGGGATGAGTATCATTTCTACTTCTTTAATGCCTCGACGGGTGTGCCAGGCTAATCGACGTAAGTTGCTCATGTGCGACCTTGTTATGCTTGATTTTGGCCGATATTGTATAAAGAAGCGTGGTGTAAAGACAGCGTATTTTGAGTTGAGCTCAAAGATCTTAACGTAAAAGAACTCAATCTCAATAATGGCGTAGCTGTGTTAATAGACCTATATGTAATATAGTCGTTAAGAGGTAGTTGGGCATGGTTCAAAAGACAGAGCAATGGGAGTTGGTTTTTGCTTCAGGTAAGGACGCTGCTCGGCTTCTTGAAGGTCAGCTTACGTGCTCGGTGGCTGATTTGCCGTTGAATGACCCTCAGTTGATGGCTATTTGTAATGTGCAAGGCCGAGTGATTGTCAGTGGTTTTGTTCACCGGGAAGAGGAAGGCTACGGCTTGTGGGTGCCTGCAGGGGAAGGCAAGCATGCCTTGGCTGTTTTGGAGAAGTATGGTGTTTTTTTTCAAGTTGAACTGGTTTTATTGGCGGTTGAAACAAAACAAGCGGTGTTTGCTCTTTTGGCGCCTAAGCATGAGCAGTGCGTTGCGCGTGGCTGGGTTTGTGTTACGGGTGCGGTCGCTGAGCAATGGACGCCTGGGGATTTGGATTATATTACTTTAGGGGCCGTGAGCTTAGATAAAGGTTGTTATATTGGTCAGGAGATTATTGCCAGGATGCATTATCGAGGGCAATCTAAAAACCGGTTGGTTTGGTTTCATTGCAAACCTGATCGGGTTGTTCCTGTGGGGGGAGTGTTGTGCTCTGATGATGAGGCTGGAGGTCATATAAAAGCAGGGCAGGTCTTGTCGTCTTACGAAGAAATGCCTGGTCAGTGCCGAGGTTTAGCCATCGTAAAAAAACAGGTCATTGAAAACGAACAAAGTCTTGTTTTCGTGTCTTCAGAAGCCGTCGTTCCAATTGAATATGCTATAACTTAAGAGGTAAGGGGTATTAATCATATGTCTCTTTAAATGCCTCTTTTTTTCATTACATGGACGCTTATTGTTAATCTTGTATGTCTGGTCTTAGTAATATCATTTTGGAACAAATTAAAAACCTGATCGAGAAAGATCAATTGGTTTTGCCGACCTTGCCTGAAGTGGCTCTGAAAGCGAGAGAAGTGGCAGAGGATCCTATGGTGACGCCGGCCAAGTTGGCGCAAGTCATTGAAAAGGACCCTGCTATTTCGGTGCGCTTAATTAAGGTGGCCAACAGCCCATTGATGAGGACGCTGACGCCGGCTACGGACTTAAAGTCTGCGGTGAGTCGTTTGGGTTTGAACTTTACCAGTAATTTGGTGGTGGGCTTGGCGATGGAGCAGATGTTTCATGCCTCGACGGATATCATTGAAGAAAAAATGCAAGGCGTGTGGTCTCATTGCGCGGATGTGGCCGGTAAAGCTGCCGTATTGGCTCAACGCTGTAAAATTCCAGCGGATCAGGCGTTGTTGGCCGGTTTGGTTCATGCCATTGGGGTATTACCGATTCTGACATTTATTGAAGAAAATGTGCCGAATTTTTCAGATGTGTTGGTGTTGGATCAGGTGGCTGCGAAAGTAAGCCCTAAAATTGGCCGAGTCATTTTAGAAAGTTGGGATTTCGCTGCCGATATGTCGAGTGTGCCTGAAGAGTCGTTGAATGTGTACCGACATTACGGTGAAGAAGGCGATTGTGCTGATGCAGTTTTGGTTGCTAACTTGATTTCGCGTTCGGATTTTTTTGCAACCGTGTACCGCGATGTTGAGTGGCCAAAGGTCACGGCATTTGACCGACTCGATTTGACCTTGGTGGAGGGTTCTAATGCCGTAGAGGAAATGGAGGAGCTCAGCGAAAAGTTTGAGGCCGTTTCCGAGATGTTTAAAACGGCGTAATCTTGTTGACTATAGCCTTTCGTTAACAGTCAATGGACTGATGTTAAGCGCCCCGTCTTAATTTTTAAGCGTGTTGAGTGCCCAATCAATGGGTTTCAGTTGGTGGTGTTCTAGATATTCGTTGGTTTGACTGAAGTGTTTGCATCCCAGAAAGCCTCGATGAGCTGATAGCGGTGAAGGGTGGGGGGCTTTTAATACCAAGTGTTTTTTGCTGTCTATTTTCAGGCCTTTTTTCTGAGCGTAACTGCCCCAAAGTAAAAAGACGACGTTTTCTCGTTGCTCATTGATGATTTGAATGATCTTATCCGTAAAAACTTCCCAGCCTTTGCCTTGGTGAGAGGCTGCGTGCCCTTTCTCGACGGTTAGGACGCTGTTCAGCAAGAGTACGCCTTGTTCTGACCAGGGCTTTAGGTTGCCGTTTGGGTGTGGATGTGATGAGGCCATGTTGTCGATGCCAAGGTCGTTGCGAAGTTCTTTAAAAATATTAATGAGTGAGGGTGGGAGGGGGGTTCCAGTTTGAACTGAAAAACACAGGCCATGTGCCTGGTTCATTCCGTGATAGGGGTCTTGGCCCAGGATGACAACCTTGGTTTTTGTGAGCGGGGTTAGGTTGAGTGCTTGAAAGATTTCAGAACCATCAGGAAAGATGGTTCTGCCTTGATGTTTTTGATCTTTTAAAAAAGATTTCAGTGTTTGCATATAAGGCTGCTTAAATTCGCCTTGTAATGGTGTCAGCCAGCTGTTGTGTAATTGAATGCGGTTGTCATTGGTTTGGTTTTCAATTATTTGGTTTTCTATTGTGGTGTCCATGTTGGTTCCTTTTGAAGGCTGAGTATAGGAATAATAGAATGCAGAGCGCAATGATGGGGGTGTCGCCCCAGTACATATAAGGGGTGTTGCCAGTGAATGGGATGATTTTGTGTTGCAGAACCGCTTGGGAAAATGATGGTGCTGTGGCAAGTGTTTTGCCTTTTTCATTAACGAATCCGGTAATGCCAGTATTGGTTGAGCGGATGAGCATGCGCCCGGTTTCAAGGGCGCGCATTCTCGCAATTTGAAAATGTTGGTGAGGTGCAATGGAGTCGCCAAACCAAGCATCATTGCTGATTGTCAGGAGCAGGTTTGAGCCTTTTGCTGCTTGGCGAACAAAATTGGGGTAAACGATTTCGTAGCATATGGTAGGCGCAATTGTGAGTTCTTGTGCGACTAGTAGGGCTTGATTGGGTTTGCCAGAACTAAAGCTGGACATCGGCAAATTAAAAAATGGTCCAAGCTCGCGGAGCCAGTTAGACAAGGGGATGTATTCGCCAAAAGGCACCAGCTTTTGTTTTTGGTACTCGCCAGTGGCCATTCCACCGCTGATGATGGCATTAAAATAGAGTGCTTCACCCTGTTCGGAAAAATCAACTTTGGGAACGCCCGTTAGCCAAGCGGTCTTGTGGTCGGTGCTGAGTTGGTCGATTTTTTCAATGAATTGCCAGGCTTCGTGGTAAAACGATGGGATAGCCGCCTCAGGCCAAATCAGTAAATCAACCGTTTCTGTTTGAGTGGGCTTTAATGCGGATCGACTGAGTGTTTCGTAGGTGTCTAAGGTGCGTTGATAAAAATCCGGTGACCATTTGTCGTTTTGGTCAATGTTGCCTTGTATGAGGGCTACTTCTAAAGATGCGCTGGGTAAGGGGTGTGTCCAATCCCGGTGTTGTAATGCATTGCCGACTAATCCGCAGAGTAGGAGTGTGGCTAAGAGCTGAGTTTTTTTTGAGTTGGGTGTTTTGGTTGAAAGCAGGCTGATGCCGCTGGTTGCCATGATTGCTGTGAGTAACGAGAGCCCGTAGATGCCTACCAATGGGGCGTAGTGTGCAAACCAGGTGTCTATTAAACTGTAACCGGCGAGCAGCCAGGGAAACCCTGTCAGTAAGGTGCTTCTGATGACTTCAAAGGCTATCCAGAGTGTGCAAAACAGGGCAGAGGGCGCGAGTTTGTTGCGAAGCTTGCAAAATACCCAGGCCATACCAGCAAAGAGTAGGCTCAGAAAACTGATAAAGATCAGCGTCATTGGGATTGAGGCTATTAACGGGGTGTTGCCATAGACGTGGATGCTGGTATTGACCCAATAAATACCGCAGCCAAACAGCCCTAAGCCATAAAAAAATCCTGTTTGGATATGTTGCTTGGGAGAGGGCGGTGCCTTGGCTAAAAGATAAAATAGGATGCTGATGGACCCTACGGTTAGGGGCCATGCGTTGTATGGTGCAAACCCCAGTGGATAGAGGGCTCCGGCTAAAAGCGCCAGTAGCTTGGGGTGTTGAATAAGCAACAAGGAAATGTTTTGAGCGTATTGAGGCAGGTTAACCGGGGTGTTTGTCATTCGCCTATTTTAAGCGAAATAGGTCCTAGAAGCGAAACGCTAATAGCCACACAGCCAAGTCGATTGGTGTGGTGTCTTCTGCTTTTTGAGTTACGCGACCTGTGGGGTTACTTGTAATAACCTGATGGCTCTGTGGTCGGCATTCAATATTTTGAAGCTAAGGTCTTGAATGATGATTGAATCTCCGCGTTGCGGTATGTGCCCGAAGTGGTGCACTAAAATGCCACCGATGGTATCAAATTCAGCGTCTGTAAATTGTGTGCCGAAGTGCTCATTGAAGTCTTCAATCGGGGTCATGGCTTTTACCACAAAATCTTGTTGATTGATTGCGGTAATGGGGGTTTCTTCGAGGTAGTCGTGTTCGTCTTCAATGTCGCCAACGATTTGTTCCAAAACGTCTTCGATGGTAACAAGCCCAGCGACAGCGCCATATTCATCTACCACAATGGCCATGTGGCTGCGATTTTCTCGAAATTCACTTAACAATCGATTTAAGCGTTTGCTTTCCGGAATAAAGTTAACCGGGCGAATGAGCTTTTTAATGTCGATTTTGTCGAGCTTGTTTTCGGATGCCAGGGGTAATAAATCTTTCGCAAGCAGAATGCCCTCTACCTCATCGGGGTTGTCGCCCGTCACCGGGAATCGTGAGTGAGCGGATTCGTTGATGATTTTGAGGATGTGCTGGCTGTCGTCTTGAATGGAGATTTGAGCCATTTGAGATTTTGGCACCATGATTTCGCGGACTTTCATATCGCAAATTTGCAAAGCCCCTAAAAAAATGCCGATCACTTCCGGGGAAATCAGCCCTCTTTGCGCCGCATTTTTCAGTTGCTCGACCAGCTCATTTTGATCGCGAGGTTCTCCATTGAGAAACTGAGTCAGCTTTTCAATGAATGTTTTATTGGGGGCGGTTGATTGATAATCCATTGTGTTCATGATGATGGCCGCTCTGCGGCCTGCTCTGTTAATCGTTGGCTGTCTTGGTGGGTGTATGGGTTGGGAAATCCGAGTGCTGCTAAAACCTGCGTTTCTAATGCTTCCATTTCTTCAGCGTCTTGAGTCGTTTCATGATCAAAGCCTTTTAAGTGTAAAAGTCCGTGGATGCTGATGTGAGCCCAGTGTTGCTTAAGTTGTTTGTGTTGTTCTTTGGCTTCTTGTTGAATCGTATGAGCGCAAAAAACGATGTCGCCCAATGGTGTGATATTCTCTTCCGCTGGTATGCAGAGGTTGTCAGTTAGAGTTGGGTGTTTAGCCGGGAAGGCCAAGACATTGGTCGTGGTGGGTTTGTTTCTGTACTGATGGTTTAGTTGGGCCATTTCCTTCGGTGTGCAGACTCGCAAGCTGATTTCATGTTTGTGGTTAGAGGGCTGGTTCTGGTTAAAGGACTGGTTAGGGAGGGTGTTCAAGCCGATTGCTTGCGTTTGGGCGTAGCAAGCGGCAAACCAGTGCTGAAATTCTTGATGCGCTGGGCAGTCAGTAGGGTTGATTGGCTGTGAAAGCGAGAGTGCGATCGTGAAAGTCGAGGACATGTTATTTTAAACGTTATGGAGTCCTGTTAGCCGGTCTCGAGTGTCTTGTTTTGGGTTTGCAGGTTCTGGGTTTTGCATGTTTGATTCAAGGGACGCTTTGTTTTGTAACCCAAACGATTTTTGTCTGGGGCGCATGAGTGAAGATTCTTCGTATTTGTCGTATGCGGTTACGATTTTTTGTACGAGTGTATGACGAACTATGTCTGTTGTGTCAAATTCGTTAAATGCAATGCCAGGTACGTCTTTTAGGACTTGGAATGCTTGCATTAACCCGGAAGGGACGCCTTTGGGTAGATCTATTTGGGTAGTGTCACCCGTGATCACAACTTTGGAGTTAAACCCCAGTCGCGTTAGAAACATTTTCATTTGAGCGCACGTCGTGTTTTGACTCTCGTCTAAAATAATGAACGCATTATTTAGGGTTCGCCCTCGCATGTAGGCGAGTGGGGCAATTTCAATCATGTTTTTTTGCAGATAGCGACCGACTTTTTCTTGTCCTAGTATGTCAAATAACGCGTCGTATAAGGGTTTTAAATAAGGGTCAATTTTTTCAGCGGCATCGCCAGGCAAAAAGCCCAGCTTTTCACCGGCTTCGACAGCAGGTCGTACTAAAATAATGCGCTCAATTTTATTTTGCTCCAGTGCTTCAACAGCGCAAGCAACGGCTAGGTAGGTTTTTCCAGTGCCAGCGGGGCCAATGCCGAAGTTGATGTCAAAATGATTGATGTTGTGCAAATATTGAGTTTGGTTTTTGCCTCTCGGTTTCACTTTTTTGATGTTTTTATTGCCGTTGCCGTTGCCGTTGCCGTTGCCGTTGCCGTTGTTAATGTTATTGTTGCCGTGCGTTTTATTGCTGTGTACATGAGTGTCGAATGCATTGGTTTCGTCGATGCGTTGGTGTGGCGCATCGTGGTGTTTATGGGAGGAAGTGGTTTTCGAAGGGGCATCCGATTGTGGGGGGTGTGAAGCGTTGATCATCATCTGCTCCTGGATTACAAGGTGTACATCGTTGGGCGAGAGGTGCTCAGCATGGTTGGTATCGTGATAGAGTTTTTCTAGAACTTGGGTAGCGGATTGCACTGCTTTTGCTGAACCTGTCAGCTGAAAAATATTGCCTCGATTGCTGATATGAATATTAAGTCGATTTTCAATGTGTTGAATATGTTCGTCGAGCTGGCCGCAGAGGTTGGCTAAACGAGAAGGGTCGTACGGAGTCAAGGTGACGTGTGAGGTTTTCAGAGGCGCGTTCAATTTTTTCCTATCAAAAAGCCAAACATACTTTCAGCATATACCCAATAGTTGAATTGGAAAAGGGTGTTTTTGTATTTCAATCTTTTCTCACATATTTCAATGTGTTATAGCGCTATGCTAACGTGTGCTCTGATAGAGCGTCGGATTTGATCGTAGCTGTAGGCTGGATCGTGCCGATGAGCGAGTTGGGTAGGGCGCAATCAATTGAAACGTCAATGAATTGGCCGATGAGGTCGTCATCGTCAGATCTAAAGTTAACTACTCTGTTATTGCCTGTGCGGCCTTGAAGTTGGCCAGGGTCTTTTTTGGAGTACCCATCAACGAGTATGGTTTGGGTTGTGCCAACCATTTTTCGGGAAATGGTTTGAGCGTTATGATTGATTTTTTCCTGTAGTTTTTTTAACCGTTCTTTTTTTGTTTGTTCTGAGGTGTCGTCTGGTAGTGTTGCGGCAGGCGTGCCGGGGCGAGCGCTGTATATGAAGCTAAAAGATTGGTCGAAACCGACTCGATCAATCAGATCGAGGGTTTGTTCGAAATCGGTGTCCGTCTCGCCTGGAAACCCAATGATGAAATCCGAAGATAGGGTAATGCCAGGGCAGGCGGCTTTCAGCTTGTTAATGCGAGATAAGAACTCGATTCGGGTGTGGTTGCGCTTCATCATCGCCAGTATTTTGTCCGAACCGCTCTGTACGGGTAAGTGGACTTGAGGGGCCAGCTTTTTAAGGGTTGCATGCGCTTGAATTTGTTTATCCGAAAACTCGAGGGGGTGGGACGTGGTGTAACGAATGCGTCCAATGTTTGGAATTTGATCTATGGCCGTCAGTAAATCGGCAAAGTCGATGGGATTGCCTGCAGCGTCGTCGGTTCGATAACCATTCACGTTCTGACCTAACAGGGTGACTTCCCTGACTCCTTGAGCGCTGAGGTGGGCCACTTCTTCTAGGATGGCTGCCATGGGGCGTGAAATCTCTTCACCTCTTGTATAGGGCACGACGCAAAAACTGCAGTATTTGCTGCAGCCTTCCATGATAGAGACGAAGGCTTTGGGGCCATCGATGCTGGGTTCTGGTAAGGAATCAAATTTTTCAATGGCTGGAAAACTGATGTCTGTGGCCGGGGTGCCTTGTTGGGCACTTTTGATCATGTCAGCTAAACGGTGGAGGGTTTGCGGGCCAAAAATAACGTCAATGTAAGGCGCTCGTTTTCTGAGGGCTTCGCCTTCTTGGCTGGCAACACAGCCACCGACACAAATTAAGGTATTGGGTTTTTGTTGTTTGAGCGTTTTCCAGCGCCCAAGTTGGTGGAAGACTTTTTCTTGGGCTTTTTCTCGAATTGAGCAGGTGTTTAGTAATAAAATATCGGCCTCGTCAGGGCTGGTTACCATTTCTGCGTCAAAATTTTCTTCTAAAAGGTCGAGCATTCTTTTGCTGTCGTATTCGTTCATTTGACAGCCGTGGGTTTGAATATGAACTTTAGGGGATGAGGTCATGGTTATTTGCGCTGTGTTCTAATGCTGGTGGTTGATACAAGATAGCTGTAACAGATAGCTGTAAATGGCCGTTATTTTGGGTGATAGTAAAATGAGCGAAATTATACGTTTGTTTCTCAGCAGAGTAAAAGTTTGGTTTTTGATGGGGGTGTTTTTGATGCCGCTATTAATGCCACTATCAAGTTTGGCTAACCAGGACTTTCCTGTTTATCAGCAGCTGGGCTCGGTGGCTTTTACATTGCCCAGTACCTTAGGTGTGTCAGGCTTAGGTTTGCCAGACTTGGGCGTTTCTGATGAGTCGTCTCAATATCATGGTCATGGGTTGGAGCGGTTTTACGGTCAGGTTCAATTGTTATTATTTGGTTTTACCCATTGCCCGAAAGTCTGTCCGTTGGCTATTCAGAAAATGGCGCAGGTGCGACGTCAGTTGCCGAACCCGAAACATTTGCAGTTGGTGATGGTCAGTGTGGATGCGGAGCGCGACAGTGTGGTTCGCATGCGCGAATTTTTGGGGCATTTTGATGCCGGTATCGTGGGTTTTACTGGTACGGATGAGCAATTAAAGGCGGTGGCTAAAGATTTTGCCGCGACGTTTTTTCCTGCAGCGGATGCGCATGATATCAGCCACACCGATCGGTTGTATTTAATCGATCAGCGCGGTCAGGTGCGCCATTTATATGATCCGTCGGTGCCCGTCGCCGACATTTTGGGGGGCGTAAAAACGCTGTTAGCTGAAAATACCGGCGCAGCGACTTCCAATAATCGGTGGTTGCCTGGATGGCTGCAGAGGTTTTTACAATGAGTATGGCTATGCGTATACTGCGGCCTAATTTTTGATCGCGAGCTAATTGGCGGTCTGTTTTGATTGATGACTTTAATATTGATGTTATTAAAGATTTTTTATTGGTAGCTAAGGTGTGGGTTTATGGTAGGGCAAAATGTATTTTATGCGCAGTCTGGTGGGGTAACATCGGTTATAAATGCTTCTGCATGTGGTGTGATTGAGACGGCTCGTCGTCATTCAGGGCATTTTGGTAAAGTGTATGCAGGCCATAATGGGATTTTGGGCGCCTTAGAAGAAAACCTGATTGATACCAGTTTGGCTACGGCTGAGCAGGTGGCGGCTCTTAAGTATACCCCTGGAGGCGCTTTTGGTTCTTGCCGATACAAGTTGAAAGGGCTTGATGAAAATCAAGCGCAATACGAGCGCTTGATTGATGTGTTTAAGGCGCATGACATCGGTACGTTTTTTTATAATGGCGGTGGCGATTCCCAGGATACGGCGCATAAAGTGTCTCAACTGGGCGAAGCCTTGGGTTACCCTCTGCAGTGTATTGGGGTGCCGAAAACGGTGGATAATGATTTGCCGTTCACGGATTGTAGTCCGGGTTTTGGCTCGGTTGCAAAATACGTGGCTGTGTCAACCATGGAGGCGGCCTTTGATGTGGCGTCGATGTGTGAGACATCCACTAAAGTATTTATTCTAGAGGTGATGGGCCGTCATGCTGGTTGGATTGCGGCCGCTTCTGCGGTGGGTCGGCAGCAAGATGAACAAGCGCCTCACGTGATTATTTTTCCGGAACGTGCTTTTGATCGTGCTCGATTTTTATCGCGCGTCCGCGAAACGGTGGAACGGCTCGGCTACTGTGTGGTGGTGGCTTCAGAGGGCGCTCGTTATGCTGATGGTTCTTTTTTGTCGGATACGGGTGCTACAGATGCCTTTGGTCACAAGCAGCTCGGGGGGGTGGCGCCGGTGTTGGCGTCCATGGTGCGTGATGAGTTGGGGTTGAAATATCATTGGGCTGTTGCGGATTATTTACAGCGAGCAGCGCGTCATGTCGCGTCTAAAACGGATGTTGAGCAAGCGTATCAGGTGGGTGTGAAAGCGGTTGAGCTGGCTTTGTCTGGGGCAAATGCGGTGATGCCGATTATTGTTCGTGAAGAGGATCAGCCCTATCGTTGGCGTGTCGATTCAGTGCCTTTGTCTGAGGTGGCAAATGTTGAGCGGGCGCTACCTGACGAGTATTTGTCTGAAGATGGTTTTGGGATTACAGCGGCTGCTCAGCGGTACTTGGCGCCTTTGATTGAGGGGGAAGACTATCCGCCTTATGTAAAAGGCTTACCCGATTATCAGATGTTTCCGAGTCACTTTGTTGAAAAAAAGCTGGATGCTTTTCAAGTTTGAAGCGTTAAAAGCCGAATTGGCTGCCGAGTCGAGGGCGCTTGGTTTTCAAAAGTTGGGTGTGACCGATTTGGATTTGGCTGAAGATGAGCCGCGTTTTCTGAGTTGGTTGTCTGCAGGTTTTGCGGCGGATATGACGTATTTGTCTCGCCATCAAGATAAAAAGCTGAACCCTGAACGGCTGTTGCCTGGTACAGCACGTGTTATTTGTGTGCGCATGGACTACTTGCCGCAGTCTGCGGCTAATTCTTTAAAGACGCCTGGTAAAGCTTATATTGCGCGTTATGCCCTTGGGCGGGATTACCATAAGTTAATTCGTAAGCGTTTGCAGCGTTTGGCTGATTGGTTGACTGAGCGGGTTGCTACGCATCAGTATCGAGTGTTTTGTGACAGTGCGCCTGTTCTTGAGAAGGCGTTGGCTAGAAAAGCCGGTTTGGGCTGGGTGGGAAAGCATACCTTGGTGCTGGATCGCGGTGCTGGAAGTTGGTTTTTTCTGGGGGAGATTTATACGGATGTCCCGTTGCCTGTTGATGAGCCAGTGTCTGCTCATTGTGGCAGCTGTCGTGCATGTATGGATGTGTGTCCTACGGATGCCATTGTGGCGCCCTATCAATTGGATTCGCGGCGATGTATTGCCTATCTTACGATTGAAAATAAAGGGCCAATCCCGCTTGAGTATCGACCGTTAATTGGTAATCGAGTCTTTGGTTGTGATGATTGTCAGTTGGTGTGTCCTTGGAATAAGTACGCTCAGGCGACTCAGGAGGGAGATTTTGAGGTGCGTCAACGGCTGGATTGCGTGGCTTTGCTTGAGTTGTTGTCTTGGGGGGCGGAGGAGTTTGAGCGCTATTCCAGAGGTTCTGCTATTCGCAGGGTTGGCTATTTTGGTTGGTTGCGCAATGTGTTTGTGGCGTTAGGTAATGAGGCGTGCTCAAGTGATATTGTTAGAGCTTTAGAGGATAAGGCGCTTCGGGAGCGCGCTAGTGAAAGCTGGCCTGATTGGTTGGTGGAGCACTGGTTGTGGGCGAAGCGGCAGCAGGGTGCGTGAGTGAGTGTTAAGCGTAGTGAGGTTTGCGAGGCGGTATTGGGGTGGTGGGGTATCGTGCTTTGGTGGTGGTTGGGGTGAGTTGGTGATCAAAATCTCCGTGTTTGTTGTCGTCTGGTGATTGATCTTCTTCTTCATCTTCAACGGAGAGGAAAATGATGTTGCTCCAGGCGCCAAAATCTTGATTGCCTGATCGCATCGTGTCCCCTTCGAACAGGGGTAGGGGGAACTTTTGAGCGATGACAATGCTGAATAAAAAAAGGTGTTTGCGCTTTTTGAGTTCGGAATCTAAAAGTCTTTCGTTGAAAAAGGTTTTGGGTAAACCTTGGAAGATGTTTGGAAGCTGTTGTGCGATATTCTGATGGGATCTGATCAGAGCAAATCCCTTAGCAAGAGAAGCTCCTCCAGACAATAATTTCCCATCGTTGCCGTAATAGGCATGGTGCGAATATGTAACAGACATCCATTCTCCCTAGCAATTCATCAGTTGACTGGATTTTTAATGCAGTAAAACGTTTAAAAAAATAATCCAATTGAATTAATGCGTTAGCATTAATTCTTACAAAAATCATGCTTAAAGTTTTGACGCTATCGTTGCTTTCTTTGCTTTGTCTCAGCTTTTCAGAGTGAGTGCTTTGTTACTGTTTTTGACTAACTGCGACTAATTTGACATTTTCCGGCATTTCTGCCATTTCTGCCATTTCTGTGAAACTGTGTTCACTCTCTGTGAAACGAAACCGAGCTTACACAAAAATGAAATTATTGGAAAGTTTTTGTCTTAAAAATGTAATACTTTTTTATAGATCAAAAAAAACGCTTTGGTAATATTTGAGCTCTTTGATCGATTCTTGTATGTCGGCCAAGGCGAGATGTTGGTTGGTTTTTTTAAAGGGCTTGGGCTTGGGGTGCCATCGGTTATAGAGCTCTTTGATGGTGCTGACATCGAGGTTTCGATAGTGAAAAAACGCTTCGAGTTTGGGCATGTGTTGATATAAAAATCGTCGGTCTTGGCAAATGCTGTTGCCGCACATTGGGCTGGTGTTGGCTTTCACGTGCTGTGATAAAAAGGTCAGTGTTTTGTTTTCTGCAGCCGCCATATCAAGTTTGCTTGCTTTGACTCGGTCCAGTAAACCCGATTGGGTATGATGCTCTGTATTCCACTCATCCATGTTGATCAATCGTTCGTTGGGTTGGTGAATCGCAAGCGAGGGGCCTTCGGCAATGGTATTCAGTTGGTTGTCGGTTACAATGGTGGCGATTTCGATGATGACGTCTTGTTCTGGGCGCAGCCCAGTCATTTCTAAGTCAATCCAAATGAGCGGGTTGTTCTTGGTTGAGTTGTTGTCTTTTTTTGGGGTTGTTTCTGGCATTTTATTCTGAGGTCCGTCTGCTGTGTTCAATGATGTGTTAAAAAAAATAGGGTCGTTTCTCTTCGTTCTTTTGCAATACTGCTTGCCGCAGCACTTTATTTCAAGGTGTGTGGGCAAATTAGCGGATTGTGAATGGTTTTGGGTGAAGCAGGTTATGATTCGGTTGGTGCAGCGAAGTTATGACATCGATTTGTCTGAGTTTGAAGGGGATTCAGCTGACGATTTTCGTTCGTTTAATGCTTTTTTTATCCGTCCGTTATTGCCCGGTGTTCGCCGCATGTCCGGAGAGGGTGGTGTTTGTGTGTCACCTTGCGATGGCCGGGTGTTGTCTGTTGCCCCGGTTTCCAGTGAAGGCCGGTTTATGATTAAGCGTTATTCGTACCGTTTGGAGGCGTTGCTGGCGGGAGCGGAGCGTTGTTTCTCCAGTGTGAGTGCGTTGCATTCGGTTGTGATTTATTTAGCGCCGAGCAATTATCATCGAGTGCATATGCCGCTTAATGGCCGTTTGATCGCCATGACTTATGTGCCAGGAAAATTGTTTTCGGTTAATGGTGTGACCAGTGATTCGATACCGGATCTTTTTGCGCGCAATGAGCGCTTGGTGTGTCAGTTTGAAACCGATTGGGGGCCGATGGTGGTGGTGCTGGTTGGGGCGATGATTGTTGGCAGTATGGCTGTGAGCTGGGAGGGGGTTGTGAAGCCGGTGAGTGATTTGCCGCAGGTGTTTGATTATGCTGGTCGCGTTATTGAGTTAGAGAAAGGTGGGGAGTTGGGATATTTCAGAATGGGTTCAACGGTCGCCGTTTTTCTTGGCGAGGCGGCTGTGGCTGAGCAGGTGGTGGTGGGGCAGGCGATTCGTTTGGGAGAGCCTGTGTTCGTTCGGCAGAGTTAGTCGTTCTAAGCGTTGAACGTCAGGATGTCTGATAAGTTTTTGGTTTGTTGCTCAGTGAATAGCAGGCGGTCAAATCCTAAGGCGCAACCGCTGCACTCGGGTAACCCTTGGCTCATTGCTGCCAGCAAGCGCGGGTCTTGACGTGATGCCCAAGAGGTTCCG
>CAZECE010000160.1:0-21430 GCA_964510525.1 uncultured Pseudomonadales bacterium
AGGATGTCTGATAAGTTTTTGGTTTGTTGCTCAGTGAATAGCAGGCGGTCAAATCCTAAGGCGCAACCGCTGCACTCGGGTAACCCTTGGCTCATTGCTGCCAGCAAGCGCGGGTCTTGACGTGATGCCCAAGAGGTTCCGTTGTCCGGAGTGGCGCGTTGTAGTTGCCATCTTTTTGAAAGTTCTTGTGGGCAGGTCAGTTCTTGGTAACCATTGGCAAGCTCAACGCCACGCCAGTAAATTTCAAAACGGTATGCAACAGGCTGCGTGGTTTGGGTGTGTTGGGCGGGGCCTGTGTCCGCCAGTTGCGCTAAGGCTCTAGGGAATTCAGTGATAGCAAGGGGTTGGGAAGGGTCGAGGGTTTTCGTTGTGTTTGATGTTTGGTGTTGATGAATGCAGTAATCAAAGAGGATTTCCAGCCAGTCTGTGAAAGAGAGGCTGCTGTCATTGAGCTCTAGGTAGGTGTTTCCGGCTTGTTCTAGTGCTTGGAGAGTGGTGTCATGAGGGTCGATGTTGAGGTATTTTATAAATAACTGTTGGTAGCTGTTCTGTATCAAAGGTCGGGTGTTGGCCAGCAGTTGCATTAATTGATCGACTTCTTTTATGAGCTTTAAGTAGTCCCACTGGGTGCGGTACCACTCGAGCATCATGAATTCGGGGTTGTGCTGTTGGCCTAGTTCGTTGTTGCGAAAGACTTTGCTTAATTGATAAATGCTGCCAGACCCATCGGCTAGCAGTCGCTTCATGGCGTACTCGGGGGAGGTTTGCAGGTATAGCTTTTGGTGGGAGCTGGTGTTTGTTGTAAAGGGTTGTAGGCCGGATTCGCTGACGCTGTAGTGGCTCAGTGCAGGGGTGTCTACTTCAAGCACGCCTTCTTGTTCAAAGTAATGGCGAATTTTTTTAAACCACTGCGCACGAATTTTCAGAATCTCATGCGAGCAGTTTGGTTGCCAACCTTGAGTGTTTTGGGCTTGAACGTTTGGGGGGGCTGGTGGGTTAGATTGGGTCAACTTTTTGCGCGGCTGACATAATCGCCTGATCGGGTATCTACTTTAATGATCTCGCCCTGATTTAAGAACAGAGGGACATTCACCGTGGCGCCGGTTGAGAGTTTGGCGGGTTTGGTGCCGCCGGACGCGGTGTCTCCGCGGAGGCCTGGGTCAGTTTCAACCACTTCTAATTCCACAAAGTTAGGTGCCACGACGGCAAGAGGTTGGCCATTGAACAAGGTGACAGTGCAGTTGTCTTCTGCGGATATCCACTGTTTGGCCTCACCAACGCTGCTTTCAGTGGCGGCTATTTGCTCGTAAGAGTTGGGATCCATAAAGTGCCAAAATTCGTCATCGCTGTAGAGAAACTGCATGTCCACTTCCATGACGTCAGCCGCTTCGATCGATTCGCCGGATTTGAAGGTGCGCTCCCAAATGCGGCCTGATTTCAAGTTGCGCAGTTTGACTCGGTTAAAGGCTTGGCCTTTGCCGGGTTTTACAAATTCATTTTCAACAATGCTGCAAGGGTCACCATCCAGCATGACTTTAAGACCGGAGCGAAATTCGTTGGTAGAATACTGAGCCATAATTTACGTCAACAGGTTAATTAAAAGTGCCATATGATACCCGGATAATCCCTTCTTTGACAGTCTCTCAGTCTGTACAAGACTCCCAGCCTCCCGAGTCGCCGTTATCTGATGGCGTGGCTAAAGCAGAGGTCGGAGCGCAGGCAGAGGTTGGAGCGCAGGCAGAGGTTGGGGCGGAGGCAGGGTCACTGCCTTGGACCAATGAGGCTTGGCAGCAGTGCGTTCAAGACGGATTTAGTCAGCCGGTCGAGTTGCTGGCTTGGTTGGGGTTGGCAGGCAGCGACTTGGCTGCTGAAATTGATGCAGATCAAGCCTTTGCTATGAAGGTGCCGCGTACGTTTGCGGCAAAAATAAAGCCTGGTGATGCCGCGGACCCTTTGTTGCGGCAAGTGTTGCCGGTTGCGTCTGAAAATGACGCTGTTCTTGGATTTGTGAATGACCCCTTGATGGAGTCTGGCGTTATGCCGGCGCAGGGTGTGGTGTATAAATATCACAGTCGGGCTTTGGTGGTCGTTACTGGGGCGTGTGCCATTCATTGCCGGTATTGTTTTAGGCGCCACTTTCCTTATTCAGAGCATACCGTTTCGTCGTCCCATTGGGTGCAGCTGAGAGCGTTTTTGGAACAGAATCCGCAGGTGAATGAGGTTATTTTGTCGGGCGGGGATCCTTTGTCTGTGTCGACGCGTCGACTCATGCCATTGCTGGATGTGATTAAGGATTTCCCCCAAATTCGGCGGTTGCGATTTCACACCCGGTTGCCCGTTGTTGTACCTGAGCGGATCAATGAGGCGTTTTTGGTGTTTCTTGAGCAGGTGTCCATTCCCATCGTCATGGTCTTGCACGTCAACCATTCGCAGGAGCTGGGTAAGGAATTGGCGCTGGCGGTGTCTGCTTTAAGGGCGCGAGGGGTCTGGGTGCTTAATCAGTCGGTCTTATTGAAAGGGGTGAATGACCGGCTTGATGTGTTGCTTAAGTTGAGTGAGCAGTTGTTTTCTATGGGGATATTGCCTTATTACCTGCACCTATTGGACTCTGTGGCGGGAGCGGCGCATTTTTTTGTGCCGTTAGTCCGTGCGCAGCGGTTGTATGGCGAATTGCTTTCAGGGTTGCCTGGATTTCTGGTGCCACGCTTGGTCCGAGAAGATCCTGGGCAACCTTCTAAGACTTGGTTGTCGCCTTGCTATACTGAGTAGATAAAGCCAGGATTCTGTCCTTTCAGATGATGTCTTTTGGCTATCTTTTTTAGTTTTAGTATTTGAGCGGCTATGTCTGAAGCGGTAGGTTTTGTAAGGTATAAAAAATCCAGCAGTAAGCTGGGTGCTTTGACTTTTTGTGGCTCCTCACTCGATGAGTTGACAAAGTGGGTTGAAGCACTGCCTTACGGTCAAGTTGAGCTGCTAGCAGACAAGCTGGTGAGTGCGTTGCGTGAAATTAATCAGCTGTCTTTATCTCCTGCGAAACGCTTGGCGTTTCTGGGTGTGTTGCGAGACCAGGTTCATGCGGCTGAGGAGCGGTTGCAGCATAATCTGGCGACCGATGTGATGATGGGTGCTCACCGGCGAGCTATTACTCAAAAACTTGCCATTGCTTTGCAATACTATTTAGCGAATGAATTCAGTATCTGTTTCGTAGAGTCTTGTTCGAATGCTGGGCTTTTCAAAGCTCAAAAAATGGTTCGTCATGCTTTGCATCGAGCTGTTTGTGAAAAGTTGCATCTTTATAAACTCATGTGTTCGCTGTCCATTATTGTGCCGAAGAATTTTTGGCGTGAATTTAATGGCTACTTTGGTTTTGCAGAAAAAAAAGAGTGGCTGGAGCAGAAGGGGGATTTTTCGGATCATGATGGGCTTCAAGATGATGCGTTGACCTTGTGCCAGCTTTTCTTAAAGGGTTTGTTGTTGGATTCTGCGCGCACCAATCGTTTGCCGCAAGATCAAATTGCTTTCTTGTCTGCTGTTGGGCCATTTTGGTGTGACAATATTTTACTGGCTGATGAGGCGAATCAGCAGGGGTTGTTTTTTTGGAATTGCGCTGAAGACTTTGGGTTGAAGGTTGCTGATGAGTCCAGTCATCTATCTGGCCATGTGAAGTCAGTCAGTTTTGAGCCGTTGCAAAAATTACTGTCCTCAGGTGATTGTGATTTTTTGCAGCAAGAGCCCGGCGTTCTATTGTCTAATGCGGATTTTTTATTACTAAAAAAACATCTGCTGTGTATGTGGTCGGCGCCTGTCATGCGAGTCGAAAATCGAGACAAAATTCACTTGTCTGTGGAGTCGGTTTTTGGGCTGTCTGCCATTCATCGGCTTCTGCATCATGATGCCAGTGACGGTCAGGGAGGGGAGGGGGATGTTAAGCCCTACTCTTGTGAAACGATTAACGTCAGTTCGCATGGCGTGTGTTTGTCGTTGTGTGGCAGTTACCCTCCTATGTTAAGCAATGGTGCATTAGTGGGGATGTTGGTTGAAGGGGCGCCTACTTGGCGTTTAGGAATGGTGCGTTGGTTAAAAAATCAGGAGGATGGGGCGCTGTTTGGCGTTGAATCCATTGGGCTGGCAGTCTATGGGGTTCAGGTGAAAGTCTCGCGAGATGGTGAGTCGTATTGTGCCTCTGTAGCGTCATTGTTGGTGCCTACTACTGAGTCGCATGACATGATGAGGTTGTTGCTGCCTCGTTTGAACTATAAGGTGGGAGATTTGGTCTTGGTAGAGTGTGTGGGGCGAGAAGTGTCTGGGGTATTGGAGCAGATGTTCATGGGGGGTAATACGTTTCAACAATTTCAACTGCGCTTGTCAGAGAGCGCGCAGGCTGATTCCGATTGGTTGAGTGGTTTGGCGTCTTGCGAAGATTTGCCTGATATTGAGTTTTGTAATGCTGATGGTGTGCCGAGTCAGCAAGTGGATGCAGAGAGGGGATTATGAGTAGCCGTCAAGCGGTTTATCGTGTTTTGGCTATTCACGAGCAGGCCGAACACATCGAGGCCATCATGAATCAGTTGCGTAATAACGGTTACGCGGTAAAAGCGTCGATTATTTCGGAATTTAAAGCGTTTTTGAATGAGCTCTCGGAGCAGTCTTGGGATCTTTTGTTGGCACAACATGACTTGGAGGGGCTCACGTTAGAGACCGCTGCCGAACAGATTAAAAAATTAAACAAAGATATTCCGATGATGGCGTTGGTGGATGAGCATCGGTCGCGTCAAACGGCGGAAATTATGGCGTTGGGGTTCTGTGCGGTTTTGCCCATGACCGATCTTGACGATTATTTTTATATGGTGATTGGTCGTGAGCTGACTCAGCTTCGAGAGCGGCGCCGTTTAAGAAAGGCTGAAGTGGGTGTTGATGAGGTCGAAAAACGGTGTGAGATTTTGCTGGAAAGTTCGCGAGATGCCATTGCTTATGTGGCTGACGGTATGCATATTTTGGTCAACTCTGTGTATGTGGAGCTGTTTGGTTATCAAGAAGTTGAGGAAGTGTATGCCATGCCATTGATGGATATGGTGGCATCGGAAAGTCAGGCTGATTTCAAAAAAGCCTTTAAGAAAATGCAATCCGGCGACATTGGCAGTGCACCTTTATCTATGACGTGTTTGAAAGCAGATGATTCCACGTTTTCTGTCAGGATGTCGTTTACCGAAGCGCACTATCAAGGTGAAGCTTGTTTGCAATTGCTGATTCGAACCGCCAGTGGTGATGATTCTGTGATAACAGATAAGATGCAAGAGCTGAGTAAGTTGGATGTCGCGACGGGATTATTCAACCGTTATGCTTTTGAGCAAGAGCTTTCCAGTGTTGTGCAAAAGGCGGTGAAAAATGATTTAAGTTATGCGTTGTTTTATTTGAAGCTGGATCAATACAATAAAATGCGCGCCAAAATTGGTGTTGAGGGCATTGACCTGGTGTGTCGTGAAATGGCGGGCTTGCTCAAAGGAGCTGCCCCTGAAGGTTGCATGTTGGCACGCTTTGCAGAAGATGTGTATGTGTTGCTTTGGCAAGAGCATAATGTTGAGAAAGTTTCTCGGTTGGCTCAGTCATTGTCTGATAAGGTTGAGAACCATTTGTTTGAAATGGAGCCTCAGGCTTTGCAATTCACGGCCTGTGTTGGGGTTGCTTTGATCAGTGAGAAAGCGCAAAGCGCGCACTCGATTATCGCAAGAGCCCAGCAAGCCTCTGCAGTGGTCTCGGAAAAGCAGGGTGGCAGTGGTTTTCATGTGTTTGATAAAGCGGAAGATGGCTTAGAGGAGACAGAGAAGACTGGGGCTGTCTCGGCGCTGGACTTGCAAAAGGCGTTTGATAAGAATCTGTTTAAGATTTTATTTCAGCCCATTATTAATTTAAGGGGGTCGACGACCCAGTTTTACGAAGTGTTATTGCGGCGTGTCAGTGAGGATGGGGCGTTTGAATCGCCAGAGCCGTTCTTAAAAAGCGCAGAAGCCGCTAAGGTGGCCAGTATCGTTGATCGCTGGGTGATTATTCAGTCGGTGAAGGCGCTGATGGTTCATGCGGCGCAAGGAAACGACACTAAAATTTTGATTAATTTAACGAAGCAGTCGCTTCTAGATAAGAATTTTATTCCTTGGTTGGGTGTTGCGCTCAAAACAACTCGAATGCGCCCGGGATCGGTTATTTTCCAAATTAATCAAGAGGATACATTGGCGTGTATGCAGCGTGTTCATGCGTTGTCGGAAGCATTAAACGGGTTGAGCTGTCATTTGAGTGTTTCAAGGCTATCCAGTCAACGTGATGCTGAGAACATTATGAGTCATGTTGACTTAGGGTACGTTAAGTTGGATGGCTTGTTCACTAAAAATAATCACAACAGTGATGTGCAGAAGGAGTTGGATGTTTTGATTTCCAGTGCTCATGAGCGTGAAATCAAATCCATTGCGACCCAAGTTGAGTGTCCCAGTGTGTTGTCTGCTTTGTGGCAGGTGGGTGTTCACTATATCCAGGGTTATTACTTGCAGCCCCCTATGGAAGAGATGGATTATGATTTCACTCAGGATGATGATGCTGAGAATGAGTAGTTCATTACCTAGATGAGGTGGTCATGGCTTTTAAAATGGCTGTTTTAATGGTGTTTTCTTTGATTTGTAAAACATCAATCACATAGCCTCCTATCTTGATTGATACGGGGGATTCTGGGATGGCTTCTAAGTATTCGATGATCAGTCCGCTGAGGGTTTTGGGGCCATCAGTGGGTAATTTCCATTTCAGCGCTTTGTTGATGTTGCGGATGTTTGCGGTGCCGTCAATGATGTAGCTGCCATCTTCTTGAGGGTGGATGTCTTGGCTTTCAGCCGCTAAATCTGTAGTGAATTCTCCGACAATTTCTTCCAGGATGTCTTCTAGGGTGACCAGCCCTTTGACGTTGCCGTACTCATCAATCACCAGGCCAATGCGGCGTTTTGCTTTTTGAAAGTTGCTGAGTTGTGTGTGCAAGGGCGTGCTTTCTGCTACAAAGTAGTTGTCGATGGTGTATTGCAGTAATTGGGCCTTGTTTTTTTCATCACCTTCGTTTGGGTGGTGGGCTAAAAATTTGGCCATTCTGCGCATGTGGAGTAGACCGATCGGGCTGTTTAGGCTGCCTTTAAAGACGGGGATTCGTGTGTGTTGGCAAGTTGAGAGTTGTTGCATGATGTCGTCGAAGTCGTCGTTAATGTCGATACCAAAGACTTCGTTTTTGGGCACCATGATGTCTTCAATGGTGATGTGCTCAAGATCCAGTATGCTCAGTAGCATGCTTCTGTGACGAGTGGGGATGAGTGCTTTTGATTCGTTGACAATGGTGCGAAGCTCTTCACGGCTGACCTGGCCTTCAATATCCCCTTTTAATTTAATGCCGCAGAGATTGAGTAGTTGGTGGCTGATGATGTTAACGATCCACACCAGCGGGTGAAATAGCCAATGCAGGGGTTTGAGTATTCGGGCCGCCGGGAAGGCAATCATTTCAGGCCGGTAGGCCGCTAAGGTTTTGGGGGTGATTTCTGCAAAAATTAAAATGACAAAGGTGAGTAACAGTGGGGCTATGGCATAACCGCTTGGGCCTAGAAGTTTTGCGGCAATCAAGGTGGCAATGGAGGCGGCAAAGATGTTGACAAAGTTGTTGCCAATCAGGATCACGCTGATTAACTTGTCCGGCCGATTAAGCAGCTCTAAAGCAATCTTGGCCGATTTTATGCCTTTCTGCGCTTGGCTTCTGGCTTGGAAACGGTTTAGAGCCATCATGCTGGTTTCCGAGCTGGAAAAAAAAGCGGATGTGAGTAGGAGGCCTATTAAGATGAGCCAGAGTATGGAGAGCGGGATGTTGTCCAATGAGGTGTTCTCGGTTGTTTAATGGTTGTTTGTCGTTTGTCTTAAGTTTTGTGGTTTGTCGTGTTAAGTATAAACCTGTTTAGGTGGGTGAGAGTTAGGAGAGTGAGAGTTAGGTGGCTGGGAAATTAGGTGAGCGCAAGTTGGATGACGGCCTTGCTGCCCAGGTAGCCGATTGCAAGTAAGAGAAAGCCGCCTTGCGTCCATTTAAGTGCTGTGGGTCCTTTCCAGCCCCTTAGGTGTTTGGCGGTAATCACTAAGCTGAAAATGCTCCAGGCCACCACGGAGAAGATGGTTTTGTGAAGGAGTTTTTGGTCTATGAGGTTGTCGTGAAATAAAAAGCCCGTTGTAATTGATAAGGTGAGCAGTAATAACCCCAGCTTTAAAAGATTGAATAAGACGTGTTCGGTTGTTTCAAGTGGTGGTGTGTGCTGTAGGAGGCTCCATTGGGCGTGTTTTTTAAGGGCGCGGTATTGAAGGGTCAGTAAAATGGCTTGTAAAAACGCCAGGGCCAGAAGTCCATAGGCGATGATGGATAAGAGAATATGCAAAGAGATCAGTGGTGAGGTTTGTTGGATAGGGGGGAAGTTGTCTGTTGTGCTCCAGGAGATCAGAATTTGCAAAGCGCTGATGGGGAATAAAATAAGGCCTAATATTGTTGGTGGGCGCTTAGCGCCAAAGATGAAATTGACCACGATGAGTGTTATTAGGATGGCGAGGCTGCACAGAGATAGGCTGGCGGTTAAGCCAAATGCCCAGCCGTCTGCGGTTTTGAATAAGCTGGGAAGGCTGGCAAGGTGGGCGGAGAAGGCGGTAACGTATAGAATAGCGAGCCATTTAGGTGTGGCTGAGACCTTCTGCTTGATCAGTTGGTATAAGTATAGGCTTATAAGTCCGTAAGTTGTGATGGCAAAACAAGCTAAAAAGAGCGGGGTTGGCATGGCTGTCTGTGTCGGCTTATGATTTTGATGGGTTGGTTGGTTGTGCTGTTTGTTTGGGTGGGTTAATAGGAAGAATAGGTTAGAAGAATAGGTTAATAGGAACAATGGGTGAATAGGAACTATGTTTGATAATTTAACGGATCGTCTGGGCGGTAGTTTAAAACGTTTGACCGGACGTGGCGAGATTACCGAGGCTAATATACAAGACACCTTAAAAGAGGTACGCAAAGCCTTGCTTGAGGCGGATGTGGCGTTGCCGGTTGTGAAATCGTTTGTGGAAACGGTTAAGCGGGATGCTCTGGGGGCTCGGGTTCAAGACAGTCTAAATCCTGGTCAAGTGTTTATCAAGATTGTCCATCAGTCGTTAGTGCATCTGATGGGAGATCAAAATGATCAGTTGAATTTGGCGAGTGCGCCGCCGGTTCCGATCCTGATGGCGGGTTTGCAGGGGGCTGGTAAGACCACCTCCGTTGCCAAGCTGGCGCGGTGGTTGATTGAGGTGCAGAAGAAGAGCGTGCTGGTGGCTAGTGCGGATGTTTATCGGCCGGCGGCAATTCAGCAGTTGGAAACGCTTGCTAATCAAGTGGGTTGTGAGTTTTTTCCGACGGCTCCTAATGAGCAGCCTGAAGAGATCGCCAAAAAAGCATTGGCGCACGCCAAGCAAAAATTGGTTGATGTGGTGATCTTGGATACAGCGGGTCGTTTGCATGTTGACGATGACATGATGCAAGAGATTCAGCGAATTCATGCTGTTTTTAAGCCGCTTGAAACACTGTTCGTGGTTGATGCAATGACCGGTCAGGATGCGGCCAATACAGCTCAGGCTTTCAATGCCGCATTGCCGCTGTCTGGGGTGATTCTCTCGAAGGCAGATGGTGATGCCCGTGGTGGGGCGGCGCTTTCGGTTCGTCATATTACCGGTAAGCCCATTAAGTTTTTGGGGGTTGGGGAAAAAACCGAAGGCTTGGAGGCTTTTCACCCCGAGCGGATGGCTTCGCGTATCTTGGGTATGGGGGATGTGCTGACGCTGGTTGAAGAGGCTGAGCGTAAGCTAGACAAAAAGAAAGCCGATAAGTTTGCGAAAAAGATTCAAAAAGGCAAAGGTTTTGATCTGGAAGATATGCTGGAGCAGTTTCAGCAATTAAAGCGCATGGGCGGGCTGGGGAGTTTGATGGATAAGTTGCCGGGTATGGGGCAGTTTTCCAAGATGGCTGAATCAGCGCAGAGTGAGGATACGTTTAAGCATTTAGAGGCGCTTATATTGTCGATGACGCCTCAGGAGCGTCGCTTTCCGGATGTGATCAATGTGTCTCGTAAAAAAAGGATTGCATCGGGGGCGGGGCAGGATATCCAGGATATTAACCGTCTGCTTAAACAGCATAAACAGATGCAAAAGATGTTTAAGAAATTCAGCAAAAAAGGCGGCATGAAATCGATGATGCGCAGCATGGAAGGGATGTTGGGGGGTGGCCCTGGTGGCTTGCCGCCTGGGTTGGGCCGGTAATCGGGCGTAGCGTAAAGGGGGTCTTGGGCTTAAAGGGCTTCTTATTGTTGTTTAACTGCATTATAATGCGCCGTTTTTTAGGGGCATTTGCCTGAGTTTGGTTCGTTTTTTAGAAGATTTTAGGAGAGTTGATATGGTGGTTGTGCGTTTGGCTCGAGGCGGTGCTAAGAAGCGGCCTTTTTACCGAGTGGTGGTTGCCGACAGTCGTCGTGCTCGAAATGGTCGTTTTATTGAGCAAGTTGGCTTCTTTAATCCTTTAGCTCGTGGTCAAGAAGAGCGTTTAAGGTTGGAGATTGAGCGAATTCAGGCCTGGGTTGCTAAAGGTGCTAAGCCTTCTGACCGAGTGCTGAGTTTGTTGAAGGGGTATCAGCCTAATGCTGATTCTAAGGCAGATGTTGCGGCCTAATTTAATGGCTGGCTAATGTTAATGGTTGATAAGAACTTTGCAGCGAATAAAGTAGCGGACGAAGATTTTGTTACTGTTGCCAAAGTGCTTGGGCCGTATGGTATTAAGGGTTGGTTAAAATTAAAGTCTTTTACTCAGCCTGAGGCCAATGTATTTGATTATCAGCCCTGGCGGCTTGTCTACGAAACTGGTCAGGTGGCTGGTGTAGTGCTGGCGAAGCATAAGCTTCATGGAAAAGGTTGGGTCATTGCTGTTGAGGGTTGCTGCGATCGCAATCAAGCAGAGGCTTTTGGAAAGCCGGAAATACAGGTGCCGCGGGCGTGTTTTCCAGAACCTGAAGGCGATGGTTTTTACTGGCAGGATTTGATTGGTTGTTCTGTTATAGAGGCGCAGCGGGGCTTGTTGGGTACGCTAGAGAATTTTGTTGAAACGGGTGGCCATGATGTCATGTCGATCTGTTTGGCTGAAACTGGTCGTTCAGCTGAGGCTCAAAATGGTAGTAAAGGTAATATAGGTAATAAAGGTAAAAAGACGCAGCGCTATTTGATCCCTTTTGTTCAAGGCGTGTATGTGAAAGAGGTTGATCTGGCGTCTCGCGCGATCCATGTCGATTGGCCTTGGCTGGAATAGAGGGTTGAATCAAGAAGCGTATGCGGATTTCGTTGATCACCCTGTTCCCTGAGGTCCTGGGTTTGGTGCAAGAGATTGGGGTGATTGGTCGAGCCGTTCAGACGGGGTTGTGCTCTGTCGAAGCGATCAATGTGCGAGACTTTGCCTTAAATGAGTACGGTATGGTTGATGATCGGCCTTATGGTGGCGGGCCAGGGATGGTGATGCGTGTAGAGCCATTGGTGGCTGCGATTCGTGCTGCAAAAGACCGGTTTCGGTTGCAAGTAGAACGGGATGGCTCGCAAACCGATCAGGGTAATAAGCCGTTGGTGGTTAAAACCATTGCGATGTCGCCTCAAGGTAGGCCGCTTGATACGCAAATGCTGACAGAGCTGCTTGCGCTGGATCACCTGGTGTTGGTGGCCGGGCGGTATGAAGGAATTGATGAGCGTGTTAACGCGCTTGAGGTGGATGAAGAGGTCTCCATAGGGGATTATGTATTGACGGGCGGTGAGCTGCCGGCGCTGGTGTTAATGGATGCTCTGGTTCGTCGTTTGCCTGGGGTGTTGGGTAATCAGGCTTCGTTGGCTGAGGATTCGTTTGAGGAGGGTGAGTTGGACCACCCGCATTATTCACGACCTCCGGTTTTTGAAGGGTTGTCGGTGCCGGATGTGTTGATGTCTGGCAATCACCAGGCTATCGCTGCTTGGCGGGCGAATCAGCGAAAGGAAAGGACGCAGAGTCGTCGTCCGGATTTGTTGAGGTTTAACAGTTAAGATTTAATAGTTGAGGATGAGGTTATGAGTAATAAGAATGAGGTGATCCAAGCGCTGGAAACTGAGCAGTTGCGCAGTGATATCCCTGATTTTGCACCAGGTGATACGGTGGTTGTACAGGTGAGGGTGCAAGAGGGCAGTCGTGAGCGGTTGCAGGCGTTTGAAGGTGTTGTGATTGCAAAAAAGAATCGCGGCCTTAATTCTGCGTTTACTGTGCGCAAAATTTCGCACGGTGTTGGTGTTGAGCGTGTTTTCCTGACTCACAGCCCTTTGTTGGGTGGGATTACAGTTAAGCGTCGTGGTGATGTGCGGCGTGCTAAATTGTACTACCTGCGAGATCGAACAGGTAAATCGGCTCGAATTAAAGAGAAGTTAAGCTAGGGGTGTTAAGTTAGGTTGCTTTTTGGCATTGATAGATTATCGGTCTTCTTTGTTGGAACTTTTGTATTCTTTTTTATTCCAAGTTATTTTCTGGCTATGCTTAAATGATTAGGTATGGTTGAATATTTAAAATTAACTTTAATTTTAAGGACTTGGAATGAAAGAGCGTATGGGTTTGCTGGGTTTTTTATTGGTTTTTTCGGTATGGCCTGCTTTGGCCGAGCAGTCGTCTGCAGCGGAGGTGGAGCCTTCAGTTATTGTTGGTGACGCTGTGGCTGTTGTGGGTGAGCCTTCGGCTGAAGATGTAGTGCGCCAAGCGGTTGCTGATAAGCTGCCTAATGCTCAAGCAATTTCTGTTAAACCAACGCCAATCGATAGCATTTATCAGGTTGTCCTTAACAGTGGCGAGATCGTGCATGTTCATGATAGTGGCATGTATTTGCTATCAGGGGATATGTTTGAATTGCCTGACAATGGTCGGATTAATAATTTAACAGAGGCCCATCGCAGCGCGCAGCGCGTGGATTTGATTAAAGGGCTGTCTGATCAACAAATGGTTTCTTTTGAATCCAAAGAAGATGCTAAGGCTCAAATCTATGTGTTTACCGATACCGATTGCGGATATTGCCGAAAATTTCATGATGAAGTCGAAGCCCTCAATGAAGGCGGGGTTACGGTGCATTATTTGGCCTGGCCTAGGGCTGGCGTTGAATCGCGAACCGGGGAAACCATGGTGAAAATTTGGTGTTCCAGTGATCCTCAGGGTGCAATGACCTTAGCTAAAAGCGGTCGTGCGGTCCCTGATGATCAAAACCCTGAGTGTCAACATCCTATTGATGCTCAGTTAACCTTGGGTGCACAGTTGGGTGTGCGCGGAACGCCTGCGGTGTTCACTGAAGATGGTCGCAAGATTGGTGGCTATTTAAGTGCGCCTGATTTGCTCAAGTCAATTGGTCTCTAAAGAAAATCTCCTCTCACTGGATAGCCTTTAAGGCGGTTCGCCTGTAAACTATCGCCCTGAAAAAATGGTTGCCGAATAATCATTTTGGTTTGTGTTTATTTTGGGGTTGAATGTGAGCGAATTGCGTGTTGGGCTGGCTGGGTTTGGTACTGTTGGCCAAGGGGTTTATCGATTACTTCAAAGCAATGCGCAGAGCATTGAGCAGCGTTTAGGTATCTCTGTTCGAGTATCTCGCATTGCGTCTCGGCGACCAAAGCCTGAGTGCCCAACAGGTGATTTACCTTTTGATCACGATGTCATGTCGTTAGTTGACGCCGCTGATGTTGACGTGCTGGTTGAATTGATCGGCGGAGTTGATAAGGCGCTTGAGCTGGTGTTGGCGTCAATTGAGGCTGGTAAGCCGGTTGTCACGGCGAATAAAGCACTGATTGCAGAGCACGGCGAAGAGATTTTAAGTAAGGCCGCTGTAAAAGGCGTGCCTGTGCTGTTTGAGGCGTCTGTTGCGGGTGGAATTCCGATTCTCAAAACACTTCGAGAAGGGCTGGCAGGTAATCAGATCTCGAAGGTGGCAGGAATCATCAATGGCACCAGCAACTATATTGTCTCTGAAATGCTCGCGGGCCGGCAATTTGATGAGGTGCTTACAGAAGCGCAACGATTAGGATATGCCGAAGCGGACCCTTCTTTTGATGTTGGCGGCAAAGACGCGGCGCATAAAATTACGCTGTTAGCTTCTATTGCATTCGGTATCCCTTTGTCTTTTGATGCGGTTCACATTGAAGGGGTGACTGAATTAGAGCCGATTGATTTTGCCTGTGCCGACTTGTTTGGCTATCGAATCAAACATCTAGGCATTGCCGCGATGCAAGGAGACCAGGTATCGATTCGGGTGCATCCAGCTTTGTTGCCGAAATCGGAGTTATTATCGCAGGTTAATGGCGTTATGAATGCGGTTTCAGTGCATGGCAATGGTGTTGGGCCTTGTTTATCCTATGGGCCTGGCGCTGGCAGCTTGCCAACAGCGTCTTCGGTTGTGGCGGATATCATGGATTTGGCGCGCTCCTCTATGTCAGAGACTCACGCGGCAGCACCTCTTGGTTTTTCGCAATTGGACGACCGGCTCAGCGTGATGCCGATTGAGGCGATTGAAACAGCGTATTATTTACGGGTTCGGGTGCCTAACCAGTCGGGGGTATTGGCGGATATTGCGCAACAACTCAGCCGTCGTGGGGTGAATATAGAGTCGATTTTGCAGCGCACTGAGTGGGTGGAAAATAATCAGGTGCCGGTTGTTATTGTGACTCAGCAAGCGCTGGAAAAAACCATCAATGAAGCCATTGGTGAGATTGAGCAACTAACGGGAGCTCAGGTGATGAAAATTAGAATCGAATCCAATGGGCCGGGAGTGAGTAATCCGGGAGTGAGTAATAATAATGACTAACACAGACCCCTTAAATATAAACCCTCTATACCGCGGGCTGATTGCTCGGTATCGCGAGCATTTGCCGGTAACTGACGAGACTCGCATCATTTCATTAAATGAAGGCAATACCCCTCTCATTCCGTTGCACAACCTGGTCACGGAATTTGAAGGAAAGTATGAGCTGTATGTGAAGTATGAAGGCCTTAACCCGACCTGCTCCTTTAAGGATCGGGGTATGACCATGGCGGTGACTCAGGCGGTTTCGGAAGGCGCCGGAGCGATTATTTGCGCGTCCACCGGGAATACATCGGCGTCGGCCGCGGCTTACGCGGCACGAGCGGGTATTAAGTCGTTTGTGATTATTCCCGCCGGTAAAATCGCTCAAGGTAAATTGGCTCAGGCGATGATGTATGGCGCTAAAATCATTCAGATCGAAGGCAACTTTGATCGTGGCATGAGCTTGGTCAAAGAGGTTTCTGAAACAGCGCCTGTTGCTATCGTCAACTCGATTAACCCGTACCGTTTAGAAGGGCAGAAAACGGCCAGCTTTGAAATCATTGATGCTTTAGGGCGAGCGCCGGACTATCATTGTTTGCCTGTTGGTAATGCCGGTAATATTTCTGCGCATTGGATGGGTTACAAAGAGTATCAATCTTTAGGTAAGACCTCGCAGCTGCCTAAAATGTTAGGCTATCAGGCTCAAGGCGCGGCGCCGTTTTTGAAAGGAGAACCGGTGTCAGCACCAGAGACAATGGCCACGGCGATTCGTATCGGCAACCCGCAATCTTGGGATAAAGCCTGGCGTGCTCATGATGAGTCTGGTGGTTGGTTCGATTTGTTTTCGGATGACGATATCTTGGCTGCCCAGCGCTTGTTGGCGCAAAAAGAAGGGATTTTTTGTGAGCCTGCGTCGGCGGCATCGGTCGCTGGGGCTTTGTCAGATATTCGTCGTGGTAAGATCGTGCCCGGCAGTGTGATTGTTTGTACGTTGACCGGCCATGGCTTGAAAGATCCTGACATTGCGATTATGCAGTCGCAACAAAATCATGATGAGACGGCTGATGGTGGATCAGCGCAAGGTAAAAACGCCATGGTGAGTTTGCCTGATGAGCGTCAAGCCATTGAGGATGCTATTTTAGCAACATTAAGCTAGCGGTTGAGTCTATTGAATAAAACCATCGTCAGAAGGGAAGCTGCCGAGGTTCAGCCCTTATTAGCTTCGGGGTTGCATCCGGTATTGGCTCGTGTGTTGTCCCAGCGGGGGGTGCGCAACGACGTTGAGCTCGATTGTCGTTTGCAAGGGTTGGCGTCGTTTCAGTCGCTAATGGGCATTGATTCCGCGGCAGAACGGATTGGTCAGGCCATTATTCAGCAGCAGTCAGTCTTGGTTGTCGGGGATTTTGATGCCGATGGTGCCACGAGCTCTGCGTTAGCGGTTCGAGCATTACGGGCGTTGGGTGCGCGCCGCGTAAATTTTTTGGTGCCCAATCGATTTGAGTTTGGTTATGGTTTAACGCCTCCATTGGTTGAGGTGGCGCAAACAGATTTCTCGCCGGATTTGTTAATTACAGTCGATAATGGCATCAGCTCGAATGAAGGGGTGTCTGCGGCGAATGCCTTGGGTATGGATGTCGTGGTGACGGATCACCATTTGCCGGGTGAGGTATTGCCAGATGCTGTGGCGATTGTGAACCCCAATCAACGTGGGTGTGCATTTCCCAGTAAGCACCTGGCTGGGGTTGGGGTGATTTTTTATGTCATGGTCGCGGTGTGTCGCTATTTGCAAGGTCAGCAATGGTTCGATGATAAACCCTATGACACCCCAAATATGGCGCAATTTTTAGATTTGGTGGCGTTGGGTACGGTCGCGGATGTGGTGCCTTTGGATCACAATAATCGTATTTTGGTTCAGCAAGGTTTGGCTCGAATTCGCTCGGGGCATTGTTGCCCGGGTATTACCGCGTTATTGCAGTTGGCTAAACGGCAAGCGCGTTGGTTGGTCAGCCAAGACTTGGGTTTTGCGGTGGGTCCGAGACTCAATGCGGCCGGTCGCTTACAAGACATGGGGGTCGGTATTGAGTGTTTGTTGGCAGACTCTGAAACCGAGGCGCTGGCTAAAGCGCAGGTGTTGCATGAATTGAATCAAGAGCGCCGCGACATCGAAGCGGATATGCAAGCCGAAGCATTATCCTATTTGGACTCGATTGAGTTGGAGAAGGTACCTGCTGGTATTTGCTTGTATCAACCGCATTGGCATCAAGGGGTGATTGGGATTTTAGCAGGGCGTTTGAAGGAACGGTTTGCGCGACCTACAGTGGTGTTTGCGTCGGTAAATGACCCTGAATCAGTCAATGGCAGTGAATCAGTGAGTGGCTCTGAATCAGGCACTGAATTAAAAGGCTCGTTGCGTTCGGTTGCCGGCGTGCATATACGCGATGTGCTCGCCGATATAGATGCTGAAAACCCTGAGTTGATGAAGGCGTTTGGTGGTCATGCGATGGCGGCTGGCGTTACCATTGCGGCGGCACAATTTGAGCAATTTAAAGCCTGTTTTGAAGCGCGTTTAGAGACGATTATGACGCCCGATAAGTTGCAGCAGGTGTTGTTGTCGGATGGCGAAGTCGAAGCGGAATTTTTAAATTCGGATGTGGCTGAAACGTTGCGGGCCGCGATGCCTTGGGGGCAGCATTTTGAGGAGCCTTTGTTTGAAGGCGTGTTCACGATTGTGCGACAAAAATGGTTGGGTGATAAGCACATCAAGCTGTTTTTGGCGGGCCAAGAGACCGGTGCTTTGGTGGATGCGATTGCTTTCAATCAAGAGCGTTCGGTTTGGGATGGTATATCAGGGAAGATTCGGGTGTTGTATAAAATGGACATCAACGATTATCAAAACCGGCGGCAATTGCAGTTGGTGGTGCAGCATGTAGAGGAGTACAGAGAATCATGATGCTTGAAGAAAATGCTATTTTAACGACCTTAGAAGACCTGAAAAAGCGTGTTGTGGCGCTGAGGGGGTATCTTTGAATTTGATCTTAAGCAGGAACGATTAGAAGAAGTCAATCAGGAGCTTGAGAACCCCAAGGTTTGGGATCAGCCTGAATTAGCACAAAAATTGGGGCAGGAGCGAGCTCAGCTCGAAATGGTGGTGACTCAGATTGTGAGTCTGACCGGTGATATCGATGAAAGTCTGGAGTTGCTTGAGTTGCTTCAAGACGAGGGGGATGCCGCATCGATATCTGAGCTGGCTGATGAGGTCGAGACCCTGCAGGCACAGGTTGAGCAGCTGGAATTCCGCCGTATGTTTAATGGTGAAATGGACAGCCATGCCGCTTTTCTGGATATTCAAGCCGGATCAGGTGGAACAGAAGCTCAGGATTGGGCGGAGATGCTGCTGCGCATGTACTTGCGTTGGGGGGAAGAAAAAGGTTTCAAAACCGAGCTAACGGACCAATCGCCCGGTGATGTTGCGGGTATTAAAAGTGCAACGATTTATTTTCAAGGTGAATATGCGTTTGGTTGGTTGCGCACCGAGATTGGTGTTCATCGCTTAGTGCGAAAGTCGCCTTTTGATTCGGGTAATCGCCGGCATACCTCTTTTGCCTCTGTGTTTGTCTCGCCTGAAATTGAAGATGATGTGGATGTCGATATCAATCCGGCGGACTTGCGTATTGATACTTATCGAGCCAGTGGAGCGGGTGGTCAGCACGTGAATCGAACCGATTCCGCCGTGCGCATCACCCATGAGCCCACGGGTACGGTGGTGCAGTGCCAGAATGATCGTTCGCAGCATAAAAATAAAGCTCAAGCGATGAGTCAGCTGCGGGCTAAGTTGTACGAATTGGAAATGCTGAAAAAACGCAGTGCACAGCAAGTTATCGAAGATAATAAGTCGGATATTGGTTGGGGTCATCAGATACGTTCTTATGTGCTCGATCAATCGAGGATTAAAGATTTGCGCACCAATGTGGAAGTGGGTAATACCGGTGCGGTTCTGGATGGCAAAATTGACGTGTTTTTAGAGGCCAGCTTAAAAGCGGGATTGGAGTAAATCATGACTGACATAGACATAACAGCGGAAGAAAAAAGCGCCCATCAAGACTTGGTGGCGCAAAGACGTGCCAAATTAGCGGCTTTGCGTGAGCAAGGAGCGGCGTTTCGCAACGATTTTCGGCGTGAGCATTATGCTGGGGATTTGCAACAAGCCTACGCAGAGCACACAAAAGCGCAGCTAGAAGAAACTTCTTCAATGGCGTCTGTCGCTGGACGGGTGATGCTTAACCGTGGTGCTTTTATTGTGATTCAAGACATGACTGGACGTATTCAGCTGTACGTCAATCGTAAGGCGCTGCCTGCGGAGGTGTTGCAGTCGATTAAGACGTGGGATCTGGGTGATATTGTTGGGGTAACCGGCCAATTGCAGCGGTCCAATAAAGGTGACTTATACATTGATATGCAAACTGCGGTGATTCTCACCAAGTCGTTGCGGCCCTTGCCGGAAAAATTTCAAGGCTTAAAAGATACCGAGGTGAAATACCGTCAGCGGTATTTGGATTTGATTGTGAATGAGGATACCCGTTCGGTATTTGCGTTACGCAGTCAGGTGATGGCTGAGATCCGGCGCTTTTTTGCGGCGCGGCGTTTTGTTGAAGTGGAAACCCCAATGATGCAAGTCATTCCTGGCGGTGCCACAGCGAAGCCTTTTGTGACACATCATAATGCGTTAAATATGCCACTTTTTTTGCGTATTGCCCCTGAGTTATATTTAAAGCGTTTGGTCGTCGGTGGTTTTGAGCGGGTGTTTGAAATCAATCGTAACTTCCGTAATGAAGGGTTGTCGACGCGGCACAATCCGGAATTTACGATGTTGGAGTTTTACCAGGCCTACGCGGATTACCATGATTTAATGGATTTGACGGAAACATTGTTCCAAGAGTTGGTGATGAATTTATTGGGGACAGGCTCGCTTGAGTACCAAGGCAAAACCTATCGGTTTGATCAGTCGTTTCAGCGATTGACGGTGGTTGAGGCGTTGCGCGAATACCAAGCCAAGGTGCCAGCGGACGAGCTGGGCAATGCCGCTTTGATCCGAAAAACGTTGAGCGACATGGGGTTAACCGTGGGGGCTGAATGGGGGTTGGGTAAATTGCAGATGGTGTTGTTCGAGGAGTTGGTTGAAGAGCAGCTGGAAGGACCTGTGTTCATCACGGAATACCCCACAGAAGTCTCGCCATTGGCACGCAAGAATGATCAAAATCCGGAAGTGACCGATCGTTTTGAGTTGTTTATTGCTGGCCGTGAAATTGCTAATGGGTTTTCTGAGTTGAATGATGCGGATGATCAAGCGGCGCGCTTTCAGCAGCAAGTGGCTGAGAAAGATGCGGGTGATGAGGAAGCCATGCATTACGATGCGGATTATATCAGGGCTTTGGAATATGGGTTGCCGCCGACAGCGGGTGAAGGCATTGGCATTGATCGTTTGGTGATGCTCTTGACGGATTCGCCATCAATTCGTGATGTGATTTTATTTCCCCACATGCGGCAAAAATCGGCTGAATCATGATGCGAGTGTCGGTGGGGGCCTGTGAGTGAACTATTGACGGTATCAATGCCCCCAGATGGATTGCAAAATCCAGTGAGCTGGGTGCCGCAGCGGTTAGAGGCTTTACGGCAACACGCTGAAAGCTATTACGCAATGCACTTACCTCGACCTGAGTTGTTGTTCAATATACGCGGTCGCAATGCGGGCGAATTAAAAATCTCTCGTTTGCATGCTGAGGCTAGATACGTGATTCGTCTGAATCGTGCTTTATTAAAAACACATGCGCGCTATTTTTATAGTGACGTATTGCCTCATGAAATGGCGCATCTGGTTGTAGAATGCCGTCACGGTTCACGCGTCAAACCTCATGGACCTGAATGGCGTGCTGTGATGACCCGGTGTTTTCAGGTGGAGCCTAAGGTGTATCATTCGTTGCCTACGGAGTCCGCTCGGCGGGTTTTGAGAGAGTATGAATATCACTGTGGGTGTCAGGCACACAGCCTGTCTATTATCCGACATCGCCGCGCGATAAAAGGTGTGGTGTACAGTTGCCGAAAATGTGGTGGTGCTTTACGGCGGGTTTGATCGGGTGCTGCAAAGAACCGTTATTTATCCCAGTGTTTTGCTTTGATTTCTTGCCAAGTCACTTGCCAGGGTGAGGTGAGCCAGATTTTGATGAGCTGAAAAAGGTTGGGCTGTGTTCTTGAGAGGGGGGCTTTCTCTACGCTATCGAGCTCTTCAGGACTCCAGATTTCGTTTGTTGAATGAGTCGTGTTTAAGGAGTTGTTGGCTGAGGTTTTGTTTTCTCCCGAGCTTTCTGGCGTGGGGTCTGGATCAGGGGTTGTGCTGTCTGATGAGTTGCTGAATGAACTGGGATCTATACAAGCGGGTCGCAGAAGCAGACCCGGTTCCTGGAGCGGCACCAACCCGTGGGAGACCCGGGCAACAGGGAGCCATTGAAAGCTCCAATAGTCCTGCCAACGCCCTTTCCGCAAAGTAAGCGAAT